>CP149973.1:1390000-1705000 GCA_029269845.2 Opitutia bacterium KCR 482 | reverse complement strand
ATTCGCGGGGATTTGGCATTAGCCCGCCCCAGAAACTGATATGGTCAGGCTCGTTGACGACCTCCCAATATTTCATTTTGCCTTCGTAGCGGGCCGCCGCCTTTGCGTAAAATTCGGCGAATTCGTCGGGGTGGCGCGGGAAGGGTCGGACGCGTTCGGGTACGTATCCCGACGCGATTGGCAGAACTTCGACGCCGTGCTTTTGCGATTTTTCGACAAGGGCGTCCCACACGGAAAAGTCGAGCGTTCCGTCCTTTTTTTCGATTGCGCCCCAGTCGAAGTCGGTGCGGAAGCCGCCGATGCCCGCGTCTTTCATGAGCTTCATTTCGTCGTCGGCGAACGGAAATTCCCAGCGCGACAAATGCGCGCAGACGCCGTAGGGATTAAACTCCGCAGGCTTTGCGGGCGCGTCCGCAAAAACAAAACTTTCGGCGGCAACGCATGCCGCCCCCACAACACACAACAGATAGCTTTTCATGTATATATTTAAATTGAAGCCGCCCCGCGCTGCAAGCAAAAACGTCCTTTGCGGGCGGAGGAATTTCGCCGCGCGAAAGCTGCGGAATCCGCAAAGCCGCGCGCGCTTCGGGCTTGGCGCAAGACGGCGCATTGAGCCTCCTCCCCGGTTTTCCGCCGTTTTTTACGAATTCGCCCCCGCCTATTTTGCGGATTCGATTTGCGAGCCCCCTCCATGCGTGTCCGACAGCCGATCCGCCGCGGCACGGCGATATTTGCGCCGTTCTATCAGCAAGCAACGCGTTTTCCGCGGAACGTTCGGCGTTTATTTATGAAAAACCCGCGCAAAAAAATCCGCCGCGAAGTTGCGGCGGATTTTCGGGAACAAAGCTGTTTTGCGGGCTACGAGTTTTCCGTTTCATCGGAGGATTCGTCCGGCGGCGGAGTCGTGTAGTAGCTCTGGTAGCTCTTGTCGTAGTAGTTCAGGCTATACGACGACGACACGCCCGACGAAACCATGTTCATCACAGCGCCGATAATCGGCACGTTCGACTCCATCATTTTGCGGACGAAATTGCGGATAATCTTGCGCTTTGTGGCGTTGAATTTGATGACGTAGATAATGCCGTCCATGCTTGGCAGGAGCGAGATTGCGTCGCTTACCGCGCCTATCGGCGGCGAGTCCACGAAGATTCTGTCGTACTTGTCGCGCAACGATTCGATTAGCGAAATGAATTCGGGCGAATTGAGCATTTGCGTCGGATTTTTCGCGCGCTTTTCGCAGACGAGAACGTCGAGGTTCGGGAAGTAGTCGCGGATAATCGCGCTTTCGAGGGGCTTGCCCTCCTCTATGCAGCCGACTATGCCTTCGGTCGGCTTGATTTCCATGATTTTCGCGAGCGCGGGCAGGCGCAGGTCGGCGTCGATGACGATGACTTTTTCGCCGTTGAGCGCGCATGTGAACGCGAGGTTGGAAACCACGAAAGACTTGCCCTCCGAGGGCGTCGTACTCGTAAAGAGCACCACTTTTGCGTTTTTGCCGAGCGGATTTACTTTGAGAGTCGAATAGAGCGAGCGGAACGCTTCCGTCGTCGCGCGGTCGGCGTTCGACGCCGCAACCTGCGCCTTTTCGGAAGAATTGAGGCGTTTGATTCTGGGAATGACGCCCAAGAGCGGCAGCCCGATGACCGATTCGACGTCGTACGCGCTCTTTGCGCGGTCGTCCATGAACGCAACGAGGAACGCCATGCCCACGCCTCCTACGATACCCGCGAAGAAGCCCGCCAGAATGTTGAGAACATAGTTGGGGCTTGACGGGCGCGGCGACATTCCCGCCCTGTCGATAATGCTTGCGCGTTCGTTGATGAGGCTGACCTGCGCCATGCGGACGTTGAGCGACGAAATCAGCGACTGGTGCATGCCCTCCGCGACCTGACGCTCGCGCTCGATAGACTTATATATAATAGCCTTTTGACCGAGTTGGAGGATTTCCTCCTTTTTCACGCTCAGGCGTTTTTGCGACTGCTCGTAATTCTGTTTGGCGTTTTCGTAGGACGCCTGAATTTTCGCGCACGCCGAATCGACCGCCGCATTGAGTTCCTTTTCGATTTGGTCGAGCGTTTTGCGCGCCTCAATCATGCGGGGGTGTTTTTCCTTGTAGCGTTTTTCGAGCGTCGCCACGGCAACCTGCTGCGTGGACTTGTCCAAAACGAGCCTCGAGACCGACGGAATGTCGGCGATAAACGGAAGCGTGCAAAGGTCTTTGCCCTCGCGCTTGTATTCCTGCACAAGGTTCCACTGTGTCGACATTGCGTCGAAAATGCGCTTGTCGCTCGTGAGAATCGTGTTGATTTCGCGGAGTTCGGTTCTGTCGACGTCGTCGATTTGGTCGAGCGAAACCGCCCCGTTGATTTTGCGGTATTCCACAAGCTTTTTGTCAAGCTCCTTTACCTTCGCCTCCTGCTGGGAAACCTTTGTGCGCAATTCGTCGATTGAGTTCATCAGCTTCTGAACCCTCACTTGGTGCGTGTATGAAATGTACTCAGTGGCGAACAGATTTGCAATGCGCATCGCGATTGCGGGGTCGGGGTGGCGGAACGCGACCCTCACTACAAGCGAGAGCCTTTCGGGCGTAATCGACCTGTATTCTTGGAGGATTTCCGCCTCCGTGCGCTTCGGCCCGAAAGTAATCATGTCGTTGTAGGGTGCCATGAGCTTTTTCATGTCGTCCTCTTTGAGGCGCGACTGCACCGCCGAGATAACCTCGAAACTCTCCATGAGCTTGACCTGAGTGTTGAAGTCTTCGACGTTCGAAACAATGTCGTTGTGGCTTCGCTGCACGCCGCCGGGGCCGTCAATCGGAACGTCGGAGTCTCTGAGGATTTGAACCGTCGCGACCGACGTGTACATGGGGGTCATTCTGAACGTATAAAGGAGAATGCCCGCAAAAATGACGAAGAACGTCACGATGATGTACCAAATGCGCTCGCGCAAAATCATCAAATAGTCGCGCAAAGTGCGGTTGGGCATTACCGCGCCTCCGCCCGCCACGGGAGTGTTCCCGTAGCCGCCGTAGCCGCCCGCGCCGTATCCGCCGTAGCCCGCATTTCCGTAGCCGCCATAGCCGCCGTATCCTCCGTTGCCATAGCCGCCGTAGCCGCCATAACCGCCATAACCGCCGTTTCCGTAGCCGTAGCCGACCACTACTTTCTTCTTTTTGACGGTTTTTGTCTGCGGGGCGTTCGGGTTTGCCGACGCCTTCGGATTCTGTTCGTTGTCTTCCATATAAAAAATCTGTGTTGTCGAAAAGTTAAAAAGCGAGCCTTAGAACATGGCTTCGGGCACTTCGATTGTGTCGCCTTCAAGCACGGGGAAGTCGCGCACTTTTTCGTTGTTGAGTATTGCGCGGAAGTCGATGTCGAAAACTTTGAGTTCGCCGCTGGGAAGCAGGCGTTTTACGATTACCGAACGCTGGTTGGCGAGCCTCGTCAAGCCGTTCGAGTACGCGATTGCCTTCGAGAGCGTCATAGCCTCCTCGGGCGGGAACACGACAGTTCCGGGACGGTTGACCTGCCCAACCACATACACGCACTTCGGCGAATATTCCGAAATGAAAATGGAGACGTCGGCATTGACCAAAAAGTCTTTCTCGTAAAGCTGCTTTATGAGTTTTTGAGCCTCCTGAACGGTGAGCCCCGCGACTTTTACCGCGTTTACAAGCGGCAGAACAATCATGCCGTTTTGGCTGATTTTATACACTGTATCCAAATCGGGCTCCTGAAAGACCTTGATAGTCAGAACGTCGAGCGGACGCAGTTTGTACTGCGATTCTCCCTGCGAATTCTCCGCCCCGTTTGCAAAGCACGACAATGCCGCAAGGATTGCCCCCGCAAGCAAAAGCCTAAATTTTATAAAATTAATCATACTGGTTCGAAGTTCTAGCATAAAGCGCGCAACTATTTCAACAATATTTTTACGCGTAAAATCGGGCGCGGGACGCGGAACGGACACATAAAAGAGTTGAATTTTTCGAAAAAAACCGATAAACCGTCGGTACAATTTTATAAAAGCCTAACAACAGACAGGAATCATGACAAACAACAACGAAATACTCCAAAAAGCCGCAAACGAAGCGCGCGGACTCGCAATAGACGCAATCAACGCATGCTCGTCGGGGCACTTGGGTCTGCCGCTCGGCTGCGCGGAAATCGGCGCGGTGCTTTTCGGGGAAATACTCAAAATCGACCCCAAGAACCCCTCGTGGCTCAACCGCGACAAATTCGTGCTCAGCGCGGGGCACGGCAGCATGTTCCTGTACTCGTGGCTGCACATTTCGGGATACGAACTCTCCGTCGAAGACATCAAAAACTTCCGCCAAAAAGGCTCGAAGACCCCCGGACACCCCGAATTCGGCGAAACGGTCGGGGTTGAAGCCACAAGCGGCCCGCTCGGACAGGGCGTGGCAAACGCGGTCGGCATGGCGATTTCCGAAAAAATGGCGGCGGCAACCTTCAACACGCCCGACTTCAAAGTGTTCGACCACAAAATCTGGTGCCTTGCGGGCGACGGCTGCATGCAGGAGGGAATCTCGGCGGAAGCGGCGGCAATAGCGGGCGTGCAGAAGCTCGGCAACCTCGTGCTCATGTACGACTCAAACGACGTAACGCTCGACGCCATGGCGGATAAAACCATGGCGGAAGACACCGCAATGCGCTTCGAATCCTACGGCTGGGAAGTCTCCAAGTGCGACGGGCACGACATCGACGCAATCCGCCGCGCCCTCACCGCCGCGAGAGACTCGCAGTCCGACAAGCCCAAGCTCGTAATCTTCAAAACGACAATCGCAAAGGGAATCCCCGAAGTCGAAAACTCAGCAAAGGGGCACGGCGAGGGCGGCGCAAAGTTCGCCGACGCCGCAAGAAAGGGGCTGGGACTGCCCGAACAAAAATTCTTCGTAAGCGACGCCACCTACAAATTCTTCGACGAAGCCGCAAAACGCCGCGCCGAAACGCGCAAACAGTGGCAAGAATCGTTCGTCGAATGGCAGAGGGAAAACCCCGACCTTGCCGACAAGCTCGACAAGTGCCTGAATAAAAAGACGAACCGCCCCTCGGCGGAGGAGCTTCTCAAACTCGTTCCCGAATTTCCCTCCGAAGACAGGAGCGCGACGCGCGCTTCGGGCGGCAAAGCAATGAACGACCTCGCCAAAGCCCTGCCCTACATGACAACGGGCGCGGCGGACCTCTACGGCTCGACGAAAAACTACCTTAAAGACATGGGCGACTTCTCGCCCGAAAACCGCGCGGGACGCAACATCTGGTTCGGAATCCGCGAACACGCAATGGGCGCAATCTCAAACGGCATAGCCTACTGCGGAATATTCGAGCCGTCTTGCGCAACCTTCCTTACGTTCGCGGGCTACATGCTGGGTTCCATACGCGTCTCCGCGCTGTCGAGGCTTCCCATGCAATACGTCTTCACGCACGACTCAATCGGCGTGGGAATGGACGGTCCCACCCACCAGCCCGTCGAAATGGTCTCAATCCTGCGCTGCATACCGCGCCTCGACGTAATCCGCCCCGCGGATTCGGAGGAATGCGCGGCGGCGTGGGCTGCGGCGATTTCGCGCAACGACGGCCCGACCGCCCTCATACTTTCGCGCCAAAACCTTCCCCTGCAAACTTCGATATCCGCCCAGACAAAACGCCTCGGCACGCTCAAAGGCGCGTATGTGGCAAAAAAGGAAAATGGCGATTTGAAGAAAATCATAATCGCCACAGGCTCTGAACTGCAATGGGCAATGAAAGCCGGCGAAGCGGAGAACGGCACAAGAGTGGTCTCTATGCCCTCGATGGAAATCTTCGAACGCCAGAGCGATGCGTATAAAAACGAAGTTCTGCCCGCGTCCTGCAAAAACAGAATCGCGATAGAGGCGGGAATTTCGCAGCCGTGGTACAAGTACGCGGCAAAGGTGGTCGGCACGGACGACTTCGGCTTCTCCGCCGACGCCCCCTACCTGTTCGAAGCTTTCGGAATTTCCGAAAAGCCGCTTCTCGGATAATCCGCAAAATAGGCACGCAAAACCGCCGGCGTGCAACGGCGGTTTTTTTGTGTATTCCGACGGCAAAACGGTTATAAAGCAAAGCCGATTTACGATAAAAAAGTTGTCGTACCCGAAAATCCGCCGACAAAAAATTGCTTGATTTTTGTGCGGATTTTGCAAGGATAGTGTAAAAATGGATTCACCGTTTTCATATACTGTATAAAAACGGCGAATCTATTAAGAACAAACAAACAAAAAAATAGATATGAAAAAAGCAATAATAGGCTTACTCGTAGCAGGCGCGGCAATCGCCGCCAACGCGCAAGACAAGGCGCTTCTCGAAACGCTCGTCAAGAAGGGCATGCTCACCCAGCAGGAAGCGGCTCAGATTGCGAAGGAATCGGTCGCGGTAACACCCGCCACTAAGAGCACAAAGTCGATTAAGATTTTCGGCGGCGCGCAGGGTTGGTATACATGGGGCAAAGACACCGTAAAAGCGGGCACTGCCACCTCCCCCAAACAGACAAGCGGCTTCACACTCCGCTACGTAAAACTCGGCGTTGAAGCGGACGTCGGCGGCGGTTGGAGCGCGACGGTCGTTACGGACTTCGGTTCGGAAGGCTCGTCCCGCAACTACCTCGACAAGGTCGTAGCCTCCAAGAAGGTTGACCTCGACTACCTCAACGGCACGCTCCAGCTCGGTCTCCGCAAGGCGAACATGGGCTACGAACAGAATATGTGCGACTTCGGACAGCTCGCAATCGAACGCTCCGTCGCCACAAACTTCTTCACCCGCGGCTCGTACGGCGACTATTCCAAGAACTTCGGCGGCAGAACGGTCGGCGTATTCTGGGACGGCAACATCACGCAGGTCGAAGGCCTCTATTACAGCCTCGCTGTAACTTCGGGTCTGACGGAATCGACCGACGGCTTCCTTTCGAGCGCGCAAAACAGCAGCGCATTGAGCTTCTACGCTTCGATGGGCTACAAGAACATCGCCGAAATCAAGGGCGAATCGCTCGCGTACGACTTCGGCATGAACTTCGGCTACGCTCCGCAGGGCATGCGCAACAACGTCGTAAACGAATCCAGAGGCAGCGTTTGGGGCATCAACCCCTATGCGACGGCTAGCTGGAAGGGGCTGACGGCAATCGCGGAATTCTTCCTCCAACAGTATGAAGACTACACTCCGCTCGGCAGCGGCAGCGGCATCTGCAAGACCCCGCTCGGCGCGAACCTCACGGTTGCGTACAAGATGGATATGGGCGACTGGGGCGCAATCGAACCCGTTGCGCGTTGGTCCTACGTCTACGCGAACGGCGGCCCGATTGTCTCGGAATTCTCCGACGACCTCGCCTACAACCAGGCTATGACGGGCTACCTCGGCTTGAACTGGTACGCGACGGCGTCGGTCAAGACATCGTTGGGCTACGAATTCGGCTACTTCGATCAGGACGTAGACGGCGGCGCGGCTCGCACATACAGCAACAGCGTACGCGCGCAGGTTCAGGTTCTCTTCTAATCGGGAACACCCGAATTATAAAAATACCGCACGGATTCCTCCGCGCGGTATTTTTTTGCGCCAAACACGAAAAATTACCCCTTCAAATACCGAACACAGCCGCAAGACAAACACGGAAACGGCGCGGGGGCGAAAATCCGCAAAACCCGCCAATCCGCCGAATCCCCCGCCGAACCCGCCGCGCAAGCCGCAGCAACCGACACACTCCTCCACTCACCGCCCCGCAGATAAAAAAGAAAAATCGGGTAAAAAACTTGCCCGAATTTTTTTGCGCCGTAATATGAAAAACGTGATTGAAAGATATTTTATAAAGCCCGTCGAATCGCTGCCGAAAGCGTGCGCAAAGTGGTTTGTCGAAAAATTCGCCGACAGACTCGAACGCCGCCCCGCAAGCTTCGAGAAAATCCTCGTGCTTACCCCAACGCGAAACGCGGCAAAAAACTTCAAAAACGCGGTTTTCGCCGAATGCCTGTCGCGCGGGATAGACGCAATTTCGCAACTGCGCGCCGGCACGCTCGAAGACGAACTTGCGCGAAACGGAACCGACCGCGACGAGCCGCAATCGACGCTCTCAAGGGCAATCTGGACAGACATTCTGGACTCGCGCGACCTCTCGGAATTCGCGTCGCTCTTCCCCGCCGAAACGCCGAAGCGCGAGGATTTCGCAAGCGTCTGCCGCCAGTTTATGTTTTTGCAGGACGCCCTCGCGGAAAACCTGCTGACAATTTCGGACGCCGCAAAAAAACTCGCGGACACCCCCGACGCCGCGCGGTGGAACGAGCTCGCCGCTCTCGAAAAAATCTTCGCCGAGCGCGTGGCGAAAAGGGGCAAAACCCCGCACGCAAAATCGCTGAAAAACGCGGTTGAACGCACGGCAAACGCGGGCTGGGAAACAATAGTCGTGGCGGGCAACCCCGACGTTTCGCCCACGCTAAAATCATTGCTCGATACATTCGCGGGACGCTCGCTAATCGCCGTGGTCGGCGAAAACGAAAACCTTTTCGACCCCTACGGCGCGCCTAAAACGCCCGAATACCGCGACAAAAACACCGCGCTCGAAGACGGCGCAATCCGCGTCTACCATAGCGTCGCGGCGGAGGCGCGTGCGGTCGCGGAACTCGCAGGCAAGTACGGGGACAAAGTCTACGAAACGCTCGCAATCGCCTGCGAACAAAACGACTCTGCCGACACGTTCAAAACCGCGCTCGCGGAGGCGGGAATCAACGCCGTGAAGCTCGACGCCGGGAACATGGCGGCAACCGCCGTCGGCGACCTGCTCGACTGCATCGCCGCATTCTCGGCCGACGCAAGCTACGCAAACTTCCTCAACCTGCTCCGCAACCCGTTCGCCCTCCAAACGCTCGCAAAGAGGGCGGAAAAGACGCCCGAAGAAACCCTCGCCGCCGCCGACACGCTGAAAACCGAATCAGCCTGCGCCGACATCGAACAGGCGCGGAGCGCTCTGCTCGCCCGCCTGTACGCAAATTCGCCCGACCGCGACACCGCAAAATTCGCAAAAATAAAATTCCTGCGCGGGGTCTTCGACTTCGTTTCCGAAACGCTCGAAATCGGCGGCGGCAAAGCCGCGGAGAAAATCGGGAACGCCGTCGCCGCGCTCGTCGGGGACGCCGAAACGGACGAACGCAACGCCCGCGCATTGGAAGTCTTGGGCGAAACGCTCGCGGAAATTTCGGACGCGGAAATTTCGGAGAACATGGAATTTTCGCCAGAAGAAATTTTCGGAATCGCCTCCGAACACCTCGCCGCCGCGACCGACACCGAAAGGCTCGACGACGAACGCCTGCCCCTGCAAGACTGGATGGAGATTTTCTGGTCGCCCGCAAAACACCTCGCGCTGTGCGACATGAACGACGGCATTGTGCCGCTTGCAAGCTCCGACGGAATTTTTCTAAACGACGCCGTCCGAATAAAGCTCGGCATGCGCAACCGCCAACTGCGCCGCGCGCGCGACGCCTACATGCTCGACGCCCTCGTACAAAGCCGCGCGGCGTCGGGCGGGGCGGTCTCCGTCTGCGTGCCGCAAACCGACGGCAGGGGCGAGCCGCTCGCGCCGTCGAGAATCCTCTTCCAGACGCCGCAACTTCCCGCGCGGGTGAAAATGCTCTTCGCCGCCGTGAAGCAGTCGGACAAGCCGTCGAAACCCGCGCCCGAATGGAAACTGCGCGTCCCGAACAAACGCTTCGAGGGCGGATACTCGCACACAAAATTCGCGGCGTACATGAAATCGCCCTGGGAGTTCTACCTGAGCTACGTCCTCAAAATGGAGAAAGTGGACGCGCAAAAGTCGGAGCTTGACGCCGCGCAATTCGGAACGCTCTTCCACAAGGCGTTTTTCAAATTCGCGAAGTCCGCCGCCGCCGACTCCGCAAACGCCGACGAAATCCGCCGCGCCCTCCTCGACGCTTTCGACGAAACCGCAATCGACGCATTCGGACGCCGACCCCGCGCCCAAGTGCGCATACAGCTTGAAAACCTGCGCAACCGCCTTTCCGCGTGCGCCGAAATTCAGGCGCGCCACCGCGCGGCGGGCTGGCGCATAACCGCCGCCGAAAAGCCGTTCGCGACCGAAATTTTCGGCGAAAAATTTTCGGGCACATTCGACAGAATAGACGAAAACGAAAGCGACGGCTCGCTGCTCGTGCTCGACTACAAAACATACGACAAATGCCGCCGCGGCGTCGCGCGCGACAGCCACCTGAAAATGAAAACCGACGGCGCAATCGAGTGGGAATCGCTCCAACTGCCGCTCTACGCCCGCGCCCTGCGCGAAGAACGCCCCGACGCGAAAATTTCCGCCGCGTTCTTCGTCGCGCCCAAAGACACCGCCTCTACGCAAGTCGACTTTTGGGACGATGTCGCCGACTTCGAAACGCCCGCGCTCGAAAAGGCGGCGGAGATAATAGCCGCAATCCGCGCCGGAAACTTCGCCCCCGGCAAGCCGCCGAAATACCCCGCATTCGACGACGTCTTCAACGCCGACGCCGAAACGCTCAAAAACATGCTCGAATTCGAACGATGAAAGAACGACCCGAAATTTTCAAAAACGAACGCGTCTCCGCCTCGGCGGGTTCGGGAAAAACCTACGCGCTCACAAACAGGTTCATAGCCCTTGCCGCCAACGCAAAAGACCCCGAAACGGGGCTTCCCGACCCGTCGCGAATCACCGCGCTCACGTTCACGCGCAAGTCGGCGGGCGAGTTTCTCGGAAAAATCCTCACGCGCCTTGCGGAAGCCGCGGAGGACGACAAGGCGGCGGACGCGCTGTCCGACGAAGTGGAAAAACTCACGCGCGGCACGAAGTCGGGCGGCGGCTTCCTCACGCGCCAAGACGCGCTCGCGCTGCTCCGCCAGTGCCTGACAAACCTCGACAAGCTCAGGCTCTCGACGATAGACTCTTTCTTCTCGTCGATTCTGAAATGCTTTTCAAACGAGCTTTCGATTTTCTCGGAAATCAAAATAGACGACGAAATTTCGCACAAAAGCGCGGCCGAAAAAATCGTCGGCGAAATCCTGCGCGAAAAATCGTCCGACAGAAAAACCTTCGCCGAATTTTCCGAAATCGTCAAACGCGCATCGTTCGGCGTGGAGGAGAAATCCATGCGCGAAATACTCCTCGAAAAGGTGTTCGCCGCCCACGGCAAAATTCTCGAAACGCCGAACCTCTCGCTTTGGGGAAATGCGCACGAAATACTCGGACACGATCCGCAAAAGTGGGACGCCGCCGCATACGATAGCGACCGCGCCGCCCTACGCGATGCCCTCGCCGCCGCAAAGCTCGACGGCAAATTCGCGGGAGTCGAAAAATTCTTCGCCGACTCAAACAACAATATCTTGGCCGACGCAAAAACGCTCGAACAGCGGCTCGCCGAAATGTACGCGACTGGCGGGCTGAACGCGGCGTTTACGGTAAAAATCGGCAGGGGCGAAACGGAAGTTCCGGCCGAAGTCGCCGCCCCGCTCAAACGCCTTTTTACGCGCCTGCTCGACGCCCACGTTTTGCGCTCGTGCGACGCCGCAAAGGCGGTCGGAACAATCGCGAAAATGTACGAGGAACGCTACGACGCGACAATGCGCAGGCGCGGCAGACTCGCGTTCGACGACATTCCCCTGCTGCTCGAATCGGGTTCGGACATCGTCGGAACGCTCGCCGAATACAGGCTCGACGCAAAGTTCGACCACTGGCTTTTCGACGAATTTCAGGACACCTCCGAAACGCAGTGGAACTTTTTCAAAAACATAATCGACAACGTGGTCTACGAGTCCGACGGGCAAAAAACATTCTACTATGTGGGCGACGTCAAGCAGTCGCTCTACTCGTTCCGCGGCGGAAACAGAAAGCTCTTCGACGCAGTGAAGCGACGGTACAACGCCGACGCCGAACGCGTCTTCGACGGCGAGCCGCTCGCGACTTCGTGGAGGTCGGGCGCGAACGTAATCCGGGCGGTCAATTCGTTTTTCGCCGACCCGTCGGAACTCGCGCAGTGCTTTTCGCCAGCCGCCGCTGCGGAATTTTCTTCAATCTACATTCCGCATGTTTCGGCGGAAAGCACGGGCGGCAAAAAGCCGAAGCCGTCGCTTGCGAAGCTGGTGCTCACCGAATATTTCGGCAAAGACAGCGCCGCCGACTTCGACGCGCGGTGCGAAGCCGTGTTCGAAATCGTCAAAAACTCGAACCCCGCAAAGACGGGCAAAACGTGCGCAATCCTCGTCCGCAAAAACGACACGGTAGACGCGTTCGTCAAGGCGCTGCGCGGGAAAATCGCCGACGCAGGGCTTGACATCGAAGTCTCGTGCGAGTTCGAACAAACCGTCGCCCGCAACAACGCCGTAGTGCCCGCGTTCCTGCAAACGCTGAAACTCGCCGCCCACCCGTCCGACACCGCCGCCGCCGAATACCTGAAAATGACGCCCTTTGCCGACGCCGTGAACGCGCCCGACTTCCGCAAAAACGCGCTCGAAAAAATCGCCGCCGAACGCTTCGCCGACTTCGCCGAACAATACGCCGAAGCCGTCGCCGAAAAAGTCGGCGAAAGCCGCGACGCCCGCGAAAACCTCGCGCGGCTCGTGGACGCCTGCCGCGAGTTCGACGCCTCCGAATCGCGCGGAATAGACAACTGCATACTTTTCCTTTCGGGCAAAACGTTCAGGCTTTCGTCCGCCGAAACGGCAGTGCAGGTGATGACAATCCACAAATCGAAGGGGCTGGGCTTCGGCTCGGTGATTCTGCCCGACCTCCACACGGCAAAAAAACGCCCCCCAAGCGGGCTGAAATACATCGCGCGGCGGTCGGGCGAAAACACCGAACAATTCACGATAAGCTACCTGCCGCAGAAAATCGTCTGCTCGCTCTGCCCGTCGCTTTCCGAGAGCCTGAAAATAGACTCCGAAAACGACGACTTCGACGCAATCTGCAACCTCTACGTCGCGCTCACCCGCGCCGAAGACGCGCTGTACGTCGTCATGTCGAAGCACAAAGACGCAAAGTCAAAGGATTTCGGAATAAAAAACCTCGTTCTGAACTCGTTTATCCCCGCCCTGCGCGACCCCGCGGCGTCGGACGAGGAAAAAGCCGCCGCGTACGAGAAAGCCGCCGCCGCGGGCGGAGTGTCAATCGGCGACGACCGCTGGTTCGAACACGTCCAAACGCCCGAGCCCGCAAGCCCAGTAAAGCCGATTGACGCCGTGCAGCCCGCCGACGCCGCAAACACATTCCCCAAACTCACGCCCTCCTCCGAAAGGGGCGCAAGCCGCGCGATGTCCGCCGACGCAATAAGGCACGGCAAGGCGGTGCACGCCACGTTCGAAAAAATAAAAACGCTCGACAGCGGAATCCCCGCAGCCGTCCGACGCGCGGCGGAGCTCGCGGGAACAGCCTCAGACCTCCGCGCGGCGGCGGAAGTGGAACGCGCTCTCGCAAACCCGCAAATAGCGGAGCTTTTCGCCGAATCGGAACGCAGGAAAATCTACAACGAATTTCCGTTCGACGCGCTTTTGGGCGGGAAACTCGCAAGCGGAGTGATAGACAAGCTGATTGTGGAAACCGACGCCGACGGCAATCCCGTTTCGGCGATTGTCGCCGACTTCAAGGCGGGCGCGTTCTGCGGAGACTCGCGCAAACGTCAGCTTGAAATCTACCGCGCCGCCGTCGCAAAACTCTTCGGCTTGGACGAAAGCGCGATAGAAACGAAAATCGTATCCTACGCAAGCGCGGCTATAATAGACGTAAAATAACCGCCAACTGCCGCCGACTCCCCGCAAAGGCAAAACCCGCGCAACACTGCGCGGGCATACCCCGCGCGCGCAAAAAAACGCCCCGTTTTTGCGCGGGACGTTCCGAACGCACGCAAAATGCGTTTAATTTTGCGGCGCGGAGCTTTGCGCGGCGTCGGATTTTGGAGCGGGAGCGGGAGCCGATTCGCCCGCCGCGGGCTTTGCCGCTTCGGAATCCACAGCCTCTTTTTCGGTGTTGTCGGAGTTCGCGGCGTCCGCCTTTTTCCCGGCGTCGGCGTAGGCTTTCAGCTTGTCGGGGTGGTCGACAAGGTCAATCCAGTCGCCCATGATGCGCAGGGCTTCGTGGAGCTGCACGTCGAAATCGGGCGCGTCCTCGTCGTCCTCCGACGCTTCAAGTGCGTCGTTTTTGGATTTGCGCTTTTTCTTGTCGGCGGAAACTTTTTTGTCGCCGCCGTTTTCCTTTGCGGAGTCGAGCAGAACCTCGGTCTTGGGGTAGTCGGCTTCTGTGAATTTGCGCTGGCGTTTTTTGAGGGATTCGTTGAAGTCCTCGTCGGCTTTAAGCTCTTTCTCGCGCACGGCGTAGTTCAAGCTCCAATCCTTTTTCTTCTGGCGTTCCTTGACCCAGTTTATGCGCTCGTTCCAGATTTTGAATTCGTCGAGGCTGTTGCGCCGCGCAAGCGACTGCTCCGTAAGCTTCGCCATGAGCGCGTCGGCGAGCGTCTCCTTGAAGCCGTAGCCCCAGACTTCCTCGATTGAGTCTGGCGTGATGGCGTCCCACTTCATGGCGTAGTCTTTGTACTCCTCGCCGATTTCCATGTAGTCGTAGACCGACGGAAGCACGATGTCGGAGTGCACGCCCTTGATTTGTATTGAATCTCCGTTGGGCGCGTACCATTTCTGCACCGTGATTTTAGCCGCGCTCTTCTGCTGGGGATCGAAATTTTCGAGGTGGTAGACCGCCTGAACGGTTCCCTTGCCGTGCGTTGATTTGTCGCCCACGACAATCGCGCGCTTGTGGTTTTGGAGCGCGCCCGCGACGATTTCGGTAGCCGACGCCGAAAGGCGGCTCACCATGATGACAAGCGGACCGTCCCAAACGAGCTTCGGGTTTTCGTCGCGCAGGCGGTTCGTTCTGCCCGCGGCGTCGCGAACCTGAACGACCGGCCCCGTCTTGATGAAAAGCCCCGCCAAGTCGACAGCCTCGTTGAGGAAGCCGCCGCCGTTTCTGCGGAGGTCGAGCACGACGCCCTTGACGCCCATTTTTTTGAGTTTTACGAGCAGCTCCTCGACGTCTTTCGATGTGCTGAAACCCTTTGAGCCGTCCGTGCCGCCGCTTTCTCCGTAGAATGCGGGCAGGTCTATCACGCCCACGGGCACGGTTTTGTCGCCTACGGGAATTGTGTAGACGGCCGCCTTTGCGAGCTTTGTAGTGAGCTTGATTTCCCTGCGGACAAGCGTTACCACCTTCCGCGCCGACGGATTCGAAGCAGGCTCTATAAGCAGGCGCACTTTCGTATTCTCCTTGCCCCTGATGAGCCGCACGGTCTTGCGGAGCTTCATGCCGATGACGTCAACAATCTCGCCGACCTCCTGTCCAACGCCCAAAATTTTGTCGCCCGTGTGGAGCTGCTTGCACTCTTCGGCCGGACCGCCGGGCATGAGTTCGGCGAGCGTGCAGTAGCCGTCCTTGTCTTGGAGCATTGCGCCTATCCCGACGAGCGAGTTGCGCACGGAGATGTCGAATTCTTCCAGATAGTATTCGGAAAGGAAAGCCGTGTGGGGATCGTAAAGCCGCGCGAGGGTGTTGAGGTAGATTTCCTGAATTTCCATGGCGTCCGCCTTGGCGTAGTTTTCCACAAGACGCTCGTAGCGTTTGAGAACCTCCTCCTTTGCCTTGGCGAGCTTTTCCTCGAAAGTCTTGGGCGCGGACTGCTTTTCGGCCTCAAGCTCGGCGACTTCCGCCTGCGGAGTCTCCGCGGGTTTCGCCGCGCCCGCGCTTTCGGAAGACGTTTCCGACGCCGCTTTCTCCGCGCCGCCCGATTTTTCGGCGGGCTCGGAAGTTTCTCCCTTTTTCGAATCGGACGCCTCCTCCGACTCCCCGTCAAGCTCGTCGGAATAGCCAAGCATTTGGTTTACGATGTCGTAGACGAGGCGTTTTTCCCAAAGGGCGTCGGCCGCCTTCATGTCGGACGGCCAGTCCTCCTTGCTTCTGTCGGGACGGAAAGTTTTGTCTGAGTCGAGGTCGAAGGGCTTTTTCATGCGCTCGCGAATCCACTGCATGCGGGCGTCGGCGCGTTCAAGAAATCTGTCGTAAATCGTGAATGCGGGAAGCAGCGTTCCCTGCGAGAGCATTATCTCTATCGCGGGCGCGAACAAGTCCTGAAAATACTGCACGTCCTCCGAGGTGAAAAACAGCTTGAAGAAATCGACATTCTGCATGTATTCGCGCACGAACTCGCGCACGTCAAGCTCGCCTACGGGCATTTTAAGATAGTGTCCGCGTTCCAGCAGAAATACGACATAGCGCGTTTCGTTGCGCATTTTCGTCGTTGTTTGGAGCGAAACGGGCGTGCGTTTGCGGGCGCGCGAATCGGAGGGCGCGGACGGCGTCGCGGCGAAAACCGACGCGAGCGACAGGGCAAGCAACAATATAAATTTCGTTATGTTTTTCATGTTTACCGCAAAAAAATCGGAATTTCCTTTAAATATTATATTCTCATTTTTGACAAGAAAGTTCGGGAATTGTTCGTGCGGCTATTTCAGGTTGTCGCGGGCGCGGCGCAGGGTTTCGCGCTCGGCGTCGGTAAGCGACGCAAAGCCGTCGGTGTTTATCTTGTCCAAAATTCGGTCAACCTCAGCCGACAAGTCGCGCGGGTCGGAGACGTTCACCCTGAAATTGTAGTCGGAGGCACGCCCTCCCCTGTCCAGCGGATTGGCGCGTTTCGAAAATCTCGGCATCGACAAACTGTCGATGAAAGAAAGTTTGCCGCGCCGCATAAGCGCGACGAACGCCAAGCCCGACGCAAGCCCGCCCAAGTGCGCCGAATACGCCACAATCGGGTTTCCGCCCGCGAGCGAATAGATAAGCCCGAGCACCTCGAAGCCCGCGGCGATTTTAAGCATCGTCATGGGTCTCATCGAAATCGGCAGGACGAAGAAAAGCAAAAACGTAATCGGCACGGGCGGATACAGCACGCAGAAGCCAGCGAACACCGCCATCACCGACGCGCTCGCGCCCACGAGAGCCTCGGGCGCACCCTGAATTTCGGCGAGAGCCGCCCACAACGCGCCGCCCGCAATCGCGCCCGTCAAGTACAGCGCGGCGAATTTCCGCGCCCCGACCGCCTTTTCGAGAAACGTCCCTATAAAATACAGCCCCAGCATGTTGCAGAATATGTGGAGAATGTCGGCGTGCAGAAACGAGTACGTCAGCAGCGTCCAGACGCGACCGTGCGCCAGAGCCTCCGGCGACAGCGCGAACCACTCCGACACCGACGCGCTTCCGTAGGCGCGCTCGGCGAAGGCCTCGGCAAGGAAGCATGCAACGTTCAGCAAAATGAAAATCTTGACGGGCGAAAGCGCAAAGCCCGACCCCGCGCGGCGGCGGTTTCCGTTCATGTAGTCTCTTTCGTAAATGGACATTTTCAGCGTTTTGAATTTAAAATTTGCGCAAGGGCGAGGTTTGCCAGCACAAGCCCGAACGTCCCCGTTACAATGGGCGTGCTCCCAATTATTTTTTTCGCGTCCGCCGCGCCGCTTTTGACGTGCGAGGCGGGTTCGGGAATTTCGGTCGAAAACACGCAGGGCTGTCCTTTTTTGAATCCGCGCGCCCGAAGCTCCTTGCGCATTCTCGCCGCCATCGGGCACGAATGCGTTTTGAAAAGCTCTGCGACGGCGACTTTGAGCGGGTCGGTTTTGCGGGCCGCCCCCATGCTCGAAACAATCGGGACTCCCGCAGAGAGAGCGGCGGCGGCAAGGGCGGCTTTCGGCGCAAGAGAGTCTATTGCGTCGACAATCACGTCGGGGCAAAGCCCCACAAATTCGGCGCAGTTGGACTCGTCTATAAACCTGTCCACAATTTCCAAGCGGGCGTTCGGGTTGATATCGCGCACGCGCTCGCGCATGACCGCAGTCTTGCTTTTGCCTATCGTCGAGTGGAGGGCGCAAAGCTGCCTGTTGATGTTCGACACGTCCACCGTATCGGCGTCGACCAGAACGAAAGAGCCCACGCCTATCCGCGCAAGCGCTTCGAGCGCGAACGACCCGACCGCGCCGACGCCGCAGACGGCGACCGTCGCCGACTCCATTTTTTTCTGGGCGTCGCCGCCGTACAAAATTGCGCTTCGCGAAAATTCGGGGGAAATCATTTCGAGTAAAATTCGATAAAATTGGAGTACAGCAATTCGGACAGCTCAATGTCGTCGACGTTCCGAATCTCGGCGAGCTTCGCGATTGTCTCCTCCATGGTTTTGCGGGAGGTTGCGGAATCCGACTCGACCATCAGTCTGTCGGGCGACACCGCCGCCGCGCATCTGCGCCCGCGCTCCGACGAAAGCTCGCGCAGACCGAACGAAAAGCGCGCACCGATTTTCTCGAACTCCCGCGCCATCTCGGGCGAGCACGACGCCGCGTGGAGCAAAAACCGCCGCTCCTTTTTGCCTTCGAGCCGCTCCTCCATCGTCGGCGAATACTCCGAAGTCCAAGCTTTCAGAATCTCGAAAACCGCCCCGTACATTCCAACGCAATGGATTACCGCAGGAAGTCCGTACTTGCCCGCAAGCCTCAGCTGCTCGGCGAACAGACGCCGTTGGAGGGCGGCGGGTATGCGGTTTTCGAGCCGCGAATCAAGCCCCGTCTCGCCGATTGCGTCGGCGGAAATGAGGTACTGTTCGAGCGACGGAAGAAACGTGGAAAACAGCTCCGACTCCACGAACGACATGTCGTCGAACTCCGACACGCGCAGGTCGGGGTGTATTCCGTAGGCCTTTTTCACGGGGAACGCGTCGAATTTTTGCAGCCCCTCCCAGTCTCCGGGGAAGCACGCGTCGACACACAAATCCACGCCGAACGCAAGCCCGCTGAAATCGGCGTATTTGCTGAAATCGGCGTGGCAGTGGGCGTCTGTCGTGTGGAGGTACATCTATCGCTTGTAGAAGTCGGCTATGGCGTCGCGGACAAGGGCGTCGGGCACCGTTTCGGTGCGGGTTTTGCCGATGTCCAAAATTGTCACAAAGCGCAGCGCGCCCGCAAGGGCCTTTTTGTCGCCGTGCATGGCGTCGATGAAATCGTCGGCGGAAATGCGCTCCGCAAGCGACACGGGCAAGTTCTCCGACCGCAAAAGCCGAGCGATTGCCTCAACCTGCGCGTCGCCGATAAGCCCCAGCCTGCGCGAGAGAACCGCCGCCATCACAGTCCCGATGGAGACCGCCTCGCCGTGCAGATATTTTCCGTAGCCTGCGTTGCGCTCTATCGCGTGCCCAAAGGTGTGCCCCAAGTTGAGCAATGCCCTGCCGCCGTTCGGCGACGTTTCGCGCTCGTCCTCCGCGACGATTTTCGCTTTGAGCTTGCAAGACGAAACGACGGCGTCGCCCAGCTCTGGCGAATCGAATTCCATCGGTTTTCCCCGCGCCGCGAGCCTGCCGAACAGCTCCGCGTCGCCCAAAACCGCGCATTTGACGACCTCCGCCATGCCCGCGGCAAACTGCCGCTTGGGAAGCGACTTCAAAAACGCCGAATCCGTGTAGACCGCCTTCGGCTGGTGGAACGCCCCCACGAGATTCTTGCCCTCCGGAATGTTCACGCCGGTTTTTCCGCCGACGGACGAATCCACCGCCGCAAGAAGCGTCGTGGGAATCTGGTAGAAATCCACGCCGCGCATGTACGACGCCGCGACGAAGCCCGAAAGGTCGCCCACGACCCCGCCGCCGAACGCCGCGACCGCGCTTTTCCTGTCGGCGCGTCTGTCGGCAAGCATCGCGCAGAGCCTGCCGAACATTTCGAGGGTTTTGGATTTTTCGCCGCCCTCCACTTCCACGATTTCCGCGACCCCCGCAAGTTTCCCCGCGGCGTCCGCGTGCGATTCAAGCACCGCAGTGTCCGCAAAGCAGAACACGCGCCTGCCGTTTTCGGCGAGTTTCGCGAAATCCGCAACCGCTACGTCGAACGCCCCCGCGCCGACGTGTATCGGATATTCGCGCCCCGCAAGCCGTACCGTCAATTCTTCCATAAAATCTACTCCAAACCGAACACGCCGTTCGCGTAGGCGCGAGCGTCGAATTTCTGCAAGTCTTCGGGCTTCTCGCCCAAGCCGACGTATAGAATCGGCAACTTCAATTTTCTGTAAATCCCCGCGAGCGCGCCGCCCTTGCCCGTTCCGTCGAGCTTTGTGATAATCATGCCCGTCAGGGGGAACGCCTTGTGGAACGCCAGCGCCTGCTCGATGCTGTTCGAGCCGAGGCTTCCGTCTATCACGATGACGGAATTCTGCGGCGCGGCGGGGTCGTTCTTCTGCACCACGCGGCGGATTTTCGAAAGCTCCGCCATGAGGTTTTCCTTTGTGTGCAGCCTGCCCGCAGTGTCGAGCACAAGCCACTGCGCCCCCCTCGCCTTTGCCGACTGCCACGCGTCGAACGCCGTCGCCGCCGCGTCCGCGCCGTGGCTGCTTTCCACGAGCCTTACGCCGAGGCGCGTCGCCCATTCGCGAATCTGCTCGTTCGCCGCCGCGCGGAAAGTGTCGCACGCGCCGAGCAGCACGCCGTCGCCAGTTTTGCCGAGCATGTAGGCGAGCTTCGCGGCGGTCGTGGTTTTGCCCGCGCCGTTTACGCCCACAAGACACACAACCGACGGATTCCCGTCCGCCGCCCTAACAAAGTCCGCCTCCGAACCTTCGAGAATTTTGCAAAGCACGTCCGCGCCGATTTGCGCAGCCTCCTTGCCGCGAAGCTCGCGGTTGCGCGAGTACTCCCTCCTGATTGCCTCCACAATCTCCGACGCCGTTTCGTAGCCGAAGTCCGCCCCGTAGAGCGTTTCCTCTATCAGCGCGATGTCGGCTTCGTCGATTTTCTTTGCGAAGAGCGAAGTCAGCGAGTTCAGCGCGACCCCCGCGGTGCGCCTCAAACCCTCCCTGAATTTTTTTAGGATTGAAAACATTATTTGCCGTTCGCCGTTTTAAGCGGGCGCGTGAGCGTGTTTTTTACCCTGTCCAAAACGCCGTTGACGAACCTCCGCGCCTCCGACGACGAATACTCCTTCGCCAAATCGACTGCCTCGTTTATCGAGACCACGGGCGGAATGTCGTCGCGGTGGAGAAGCTCGAAAACCGCGAGGCGCAGAATCGCCAAATCGACCTTCGCGATGCGCTCGATGGACCAGTTTGTCGCGCTTTCGGAAATCGTCCTGTCAATCTCCTCCGCATGGGCGTCCACTCCCGCGACAAGCTCTTCGGCGAAAGCGTAGAAAGAGCGGTCGTTGTCCTTGGTTTCGAAGAACGCGTCGAGCGAGTCGCCCAGACTGCGCCCGCCGTTGAGGTCGCGCATATAGAGAAACTGCATTGCCGCGGCGCGGTTTTCATGGCGTCCGACGTTTTTGGGCTTGCGTTCGGAATCCATTATTTGCCTCCCTTTTTGAATTCGGCGTCGTGCCTTTCGTCGGCGTCGGCAAGCTCGTCGAGCAGAATCGCCGCGTGCCACGCCATCTCCATGGCGCATTCGGCGAACTCCTCGCCGCGGGCGATTTTCCCGACGGTACGCGCCTTCGCCTGCTCCTCGTCGTTGGCGACCACAATTCCGTTTACAATCGGAACGGTCGAAATCATCGACGCCTGTTGGAGGGCATTTGCCGTGCTGTGGGCTATGATTTCGTGGTGCGGAGTCTCGCCCGCGATGACGACGCCCAGCGCGATAACCGCGTCATACTCGTCGGTTTCGGCGAGCATGTTGCATACGTACGGAATTTCGCCCGCCCCGGGAACGCGCACAAGCCTGATGTTTTCGGCGTCCACGCCGTGCCCGCTAAGCGATTTCACCGCGTCGCGCACGAGCGCGTCCACATATTTTTTGTTGTAGCGCGACGCCACTATCGCAAAGCGGTAGTGCGACGCGTCTATCAAAGGCATTTTTCCCTTGTTGGTGCTCATTGTCAGTTATTCCTTGATTTTAATTTCCTCTACTATTTCCAAACCGAAGCCTTCGGGAATCGAATGCCGTCCGGGGCGGGTTGTCAAAAGCCTGATTTTCTCGAAGCCAAGCTCGCGCAGAATCTGCGAGCCTATGCCGTAGTCGCGCATGTTGGGAGCAACGGGCGATGCGTCGGCGACGTTCACGCCCGAATTGGGCTGCGTTATGTAGACCGCCGCGCCGTTGCCGTCTTCGGCAATCATTTCGAGGGCCTTTTCGAAAGAGCCGGCCGAATTGCGGTATCCGACGTCGCAGAAGATGTCGGAGAACGCGTTTTCGGAGTGAACCCGCGCGAGAGTCGGGCTTTTCGAAATCGTGCCGCGCACGAGCGCAAAGTGGACGCGCCCGTCGCTCGCCTTGAACGCGGAAAGCTTGAAGTTGCCCGCGGTCGTCAGAATGTCGCGCTCGAAGAGCCTTGCGATGTGCGACTCGTGCCGCAGTCTGTATTCTATGAGCGAGGCAACGCTCATGAGCTTCATGTTGTGCCGCTTTTTGAATTCCGCGAGGTCGGGAAGACGCGCCATCGTGCCGTCGTCTTTGAGGATTTCGCAGATTGCCGCGCACGGAAACAGCCCCGCAAGACGCGCCAAATCTACCGCCGCCTCCGTGTGCCCCGCGCGTTCGAGAACGCCGCCCGCCCGCGCCCTGAGCGGATTGAGGTGGCCTGGGGTTACGAAGTCGTCGGCGCAGGCTTGGGCGTTGCCCATGAGCGCAATGGTACGGGCGCGGTCCGCCGCGCTGATGCCCGTGGTGATTCCCCTGGCGGCGTCCACGGTCACCGTGAACGCAGTTCCCTTGGCGTCGCGGTTGAGGCGCACCATGTCGTCTATTCCGAGCTGCGTAAGACGTTCGCTTGTCGTCGGAACGCAAATCAGCCCGCGGGCGAAGCGTAGCATTTTGTTGACGATTTCGGGCGTGATTTTTTCCGCCGCGCAAATCATGTCGCCCTCGTTTTCGCGGTTTTCGTCGTCGGCAACAATGACGATTCCGCCCTTGGCGAACTCGGCAATGCAGTCCTCGACGCTGTCGAATACGATGTCCTTGTCCATAGTCTGAAAGTCTCCCTTTTATTGGTGTCGGTTTGAAAATATTTTTTCGATGTCCGCCTTTCCGAGAATCTTTACCGCGCCCTCAGGAATGCGTTTGAGAACAAGCCCGCCTATCTGGTAGCGTTTAAGCTCCTTGACGAAGTAGCCCATTGCCTCGAACATTCTGCGGATTTCGCGCTTGCGCCCCTGATTGAGCCAGACCTCCACGCGGCGCGGAGAGTCCGAAAGATTCGAGCTGTCGGGAATGATTTTCGAGGCTTTGAGCTTTTCGCCGTCGCAAAGCACGCCGCGCAGGAGCACGGGTATGATTTTCGCGTCCAAGTCGCGGTTGAGCAGCACATGGTAGCGTTTGACTACGCCGCTCGACGGGTGGGTGATTTTGTTCGCCAAGTCGCCGTCGTTTGTGAGAAGCAGCAGCCCCTGCGAATTTTTGTCGAGCCTGCCGCAGCAAAAAAGCTTCATCGAGGCGAAAGGTTCGGGAAGCAGGTCGAAGACCGTCTGCGCCTTGAACGGGTCGCCGTTCGAACAGATGTAGCCCTTGGGCTTGTTCATCGCAAGAACAACCTTGTCTTCGACGATTCCGCGCACGAGCGCGCCGTCAACCGACACCTTGTCGGCTTCGGGATTTACGTCCTGACCGATTTCGGCGGGAACGCCGTTTACCTCGACATCGCCCTCCAAAATTTTACGTTCGGCTTCGCGGCGCGAGCAAACCCCGCACTGCGAAATGTATTTTTGTATACGCATTTTATAGAACCTTTCCGCGCCTCACGGCGAATTATGCCTATAATTAGCGCATTTTTTGCCGCGCTTTTAAAGCAAAAAATGGAGCTAAATCCGGAGCTTCCGCAACGCGCCCCGACAGCCTTTCGGAAAAAAATCTCCGACGCCTAAAAAGCCGCCGCGCAAGCCCCGCGCCGACGCGCCTTTCGGACAACGCCCGCGCGATTCCGAACGCCCTTTGGGAACGGCATGCCCCGCGCCCGCGCGGACAGACTCCCAAGCCCCCCGCGCGTTTTCTACTGTGCTGACCTATTTGTACAGGCGAAATCTCGCCGTCGCCTTTTGAAATTCCGCCGCCTGCTTCGACCACTTTTCCACGAATTTCGAAACGTCCGCCGACGCGCCCTTTCGGGAAATTTCGTTCCACCACTCCTGCGAGCCTACGTGTTTGTTGAAAAGCAGCGCGTTGTTTTTCGACGCCTTTGCGAAGACGTTTCCGCCGTTGAAGCGGCACGCCGCCTTCATCATGTAGAAGCTGATTTCTGTGGGACGCACGGTGTTCCAGTCGGCAACGACGTACAAGCCCTCGACTTTCCTGCCTTTCTGGTCGCGCGTGGAGACGGGAACGTAGGAGACGCCGCGAATCGGATACCGCCGCAATTCAGCCTCAATCTGGCGCGGAGTTTTCGACGGAAACGTTAGCATTCTGAACGGATAGCCCGTGCCGTAGCCGTGTTGGAATCCTCCTATTTGGCAGCCCAAGCCCGTCATGGAGTATCCGACCGCCGCCGCGAAAGTCGGCACGGCGGGGCTTGTCGGAACCCAGCGAAGCCCCGTGTCTTTCCAGAGCATCGAGCGCGTCCAGCCGCGCATGGGAATCACCGTGAGTTTGCCCGCCCGCTGCTGTTTGGAAGTTATCTCCATCATGCCCGCAGTTCCCTTAGCCATGCGGGCAAGCTCGCCAATCGTCATGCCGTGGACATACGGCACTTGGAAAAGCCCCACATAGCTCTTGAACTTTGCGTCGAGCGGCGGGCCGTCCACTTTCAGCCCGCCGAGCGGGTTCGGGCGGTCGAGAACCATGATTTCCCTGCCCTGCTCGAAACACGCCTCCATCGCGCGGAGCATGCAGCTTTTGAATGTGTACGAACGCACGCCGAGCGTCTGCAAATCCACAACCAGCACGTCGATTTTTTTGAGCATTTCGGGCGTCGGCTTGCGGTACTTTCCGTAGAGCGAATAGACGGGAAGCCCCGTGCGTTTGTCGATTTTGTCGAGAACTGGAACGTCCGCCTTTTCGTCGCCGTAGATTCCGTGCTCTGGGCCGAAGAGCGCGACAAGCCGCACGCTCTTTGCGCGGCGAAGAACGTCCACGGTGCTCACCCCGTATCTGTTGACGCCCGCGGGGTGGGTCAACAGCCCGACCCTCTTGCCCTTCAACTGCGCAAAACCCGATGCCTCCAAAACGTCGATTCCAAGCATTACGCGCGGCGCGGTCGAAGCCGCCTGCCGTTTGAGCGGCGCAGCCCCGCACGCGAGCGGCAGAACCGCCGCCGATATAAACGTCAAAACAAGTAAAAAAACGCCCCTCATTAAAGCCTCCTTGAAAAATTCCGCGACGGGCGGCGCAAAACGCCCAACCCTAACGCGCGCGGACAATGCCGCATTCGTTTGAATATAAAAAATTCCGCCGCCCGATTTCAACAACATTTCCGCCGCGCCGCAAAAAAAAACACCCCGCCGCGACGAAATGAAAGGCGGGAAAAAATGTCCCACATTTCCGCCCGAATGGCACATTCGCCCGAAGCGATAAAATGCGCATTCGCGCTAAATATCAAAAACATACGCCCGAATTTGCGATATCCGCACGCCTGGCATAAAATCTGATATGTAAAAGACAAACCACACATATCAACCCCAAGCGGAGGCGGGATTATCCCGAAAACAGACATGGTTTCAACGACATGCGAAAAACAGACAAACGTACTCAACAAAAAGCAGAAATCATTGTTCGTCAAATACTATCCGCTTGTGGACAAAGTGGTGAACTCCATGCGCGCAAAGCTGCCCGCGCACGCCGATTTGGACGAGCTCCACTCGGCGGGGGTTTCGGGACTCGCCGACGCCGTGAGACGGCTCGACCCCGAACGAGAGGAAAGCTTCGGCGGATACGTCTCCACGCGCATTCGCGGCGCGATAATCGACGAGCTTCGCGATTTGGACTACATGTCGCGCTCCGCACGCGCCGACGCAAAAAATATCGAAAAGACGCGCTCCGACCTCGAACAACGCTTCGGCAGAACCGCCACCGACGAGGAAGTCCGCGCCGAAATTGGCGCAACCCGCAAACAGTTCGACAAAATCATGCGCCGCACCCAAGCCTACTCTTTCGTTTCGCTAAACGACGCAGCGGGAAACTCCGACGACTCCCAAACGCCGTCGTTTTCGGAGTCCATCGCCGACGAAAACGCGACGACCGCCCGCGAAGAGCTTGAACGCAAGGAGACCGCCGCCGAAATCCGACGCTGCGTAGCCGCGCTCCCCGAAAAGCAGAGGCGCGTGTTGGAGGGCTACTATTTCGGCGAAAAAAAGCTCGGCGAAATCGCCCGCGAATTCGGGCTGACCGAAGCCCGTATCTGCCAAATACACTCGCAGGCGTTAAGCTCGCTCCGCCCCAAATTTACGAATTAAACGCGCGAAACGCGCAAATTTCGGGAAAATTTCCCCGCAGAAAAAAACGCCCGAATCCGCAAGGATTCGGGCGTTTTTTCGCCGGAAGCGCGTGGCGAGTCTTCCGCGCCGCGCAAGCCGCCGCTACTTCGTCAGCAAATACTTCATGGGGGCTACGGTTTTGCCTTTGTAGACGTAGGGAGTTTTGCCGTAGTTGCAGACAATCTTTTCGCCGTTGCCGAAGACCGTCATGGTAACGTCGGGCGTCAAATACTTGTGGTCTTCCATGAATTCGAGCTGCAAGTGGCGCACGGGCAGAAATTCGTCGTAAGCCTTTTTGATTCGCGGAACGTCGTCGAAATTGCTCGAATAGAAAATCGGCCTGCCGCCGTATTCGAAAAGCTTGAGCGTGGCAAAGGGATCCTGAACGCCGTCGCGCTTGTTGAAGGTAAGGTCGCCGCTGTCGTCGGTTTTCGCCTTGCCCGTGGTATGGTTCTGCGTAAAGCGGTCTGGATTGCTCAAAATTATGCCGTGGTAGGCAATCTCCCAAAGCGGGACAAAGCCGTCTACATAGTGCGAAAGCTTTTCGAAGAACGTGCCCTTGGGTTCGCGCCCCGCCTTCGAGTTGTACCACTTCGACATCTTGCCGCTG
Source organism: Opitutia bacterium KCR 482 (assembly GCA_029269845.2). Classification (NCBI taxonomy): domain Bacteria; kingdom Pseudomonadati; phylum Verrucomicrobiota; class Opitutia; species Opitutia bacterium KCR 482. The sequence continues at coordinate 1,677,960 of CP149973.1, read as the reverse complement.
ACATAGTTGATATAGTCGAGCTGCCCCGCGATGTGGTCGAAGCCGGCCTCGCTCGCAAAGCCGCCGAATTCCTTTTGGCAGAATTTTGCGATTTTAATCTGCACTTCGCCCATTTCGTCGCGCGTGGCGGGGTGCTTTGGGTCGGCGCACATGTAGGGCGGAACTGCCGAGAACACGTCGATGTAGTGCGGTGCCTGAAAGCCCAAGTCGCGGACTTTTTTGAGCTGGTCGGGAAGGAATTTTTCGTACGCGTTTTTTGCGCACAGGTTGTACGCCCTGCCGCCGCCCCAGAAGTACCCGCGCTGGGGAGTGCCGTTGACGTTCTTCGCCGCGACCTCGCCGCCGTTCCACATGCGCGAACACGTGTAGCAGTCGGTGGAATTTGTGTGCGCGTGGATTCTGTATCCGAGTTTTTTGACGTGCGCAATGAACTCGCGCAAAGCCGCCTCGCCGCCCAGCTCTTCGGGAATCGGGAAGATGTCGGGGAAACGCCCGTCGTAGCCGCCGCTCTGCCAGCCCGCCGAGCAGAATGTCACTTCGCCGATTCCGCATTTCTTGAACTCGTCCACAAACGCTATCGACTTTTTGAAGTCGAGCACGGGGATTACAGGCGGCTCGGTTTCGGGGGTAAAATCTTTGTCCTGACGCTTTTTCGAGCCGTGGAACTGAATGCGCACGGGAACGGACTTCGCCATGTATTCCAGCCACGGCTGCTCCTTGATGCGCTCTTTGAGCGGGCGGACAATCCCTGCGTCGAGCAGCTTCTTGCGGTACGCCTTGCCGATTTCAACATAGCCCGCGTCTTTCGGAAGCATGTTGTATTCTATTACGATGTCGTCGTACACGCCGAACCCCGTGCCCGCAATGTCGTAGCGCACAAACGGGGTGAAGACGCCGTTGCGGACTTCGAGCCAGCATGACGCCTCATTGCGGAGCGTTTTTATCTGCGCCCAGAAATTGCATTTGTCGGTCTTCATGGCGACAATAGGCAGAATGAACCTTCCGAGATTCACCCTGCCGTCGGGCGCGTCGAAATCGACAATCTCGCCGCGCGAGAAAATTATGCTCCCCGCGTCGCCGCGCTTCGCCCGCGCGAAGTCCGTTGAAATTTCAACACACTTCGCCGAGGGCGAAATGTCCGACCTCGGAATAAAGAGCCTGTAAGAGTCCGCCGAGGTCTTTTCGAGCTTGTACGTGCGCTCCGTTGCCGCGCCCGATTTCGGCGTTTCGATAAGCGTTGCCACCTGTGCCCAAGCCGAACACGCCGCGAGAATAAACGCGGCGACTGCTGAATATCTGAAAAACATGTTTCCCCTTTCGATAAATTTTAAAATTTCATTTTATTTGAAAACCGACGCGCATTCAATTAATAAAAACAACATCTTTTGCAAAAAAATCTCATTATGCCCAAACAGCTCTGGAAAATCTCGAAGACCGACCGCATTCAGGTGTGGCCCGCCGAAAGCAAGATAAAATACCTTTCGAAGCCCACAAAACACATGCCGCCGCGTTTCGTCAACAGGGGCGGAATAGAAGCCCCGAAAAATCCCCGCGCCGAAATCTTCGCGGAGTTCGGGCTTGAAGGCGCGGCGTTTGCCACCCACCGCAGCGGATACTACATAATGCGAAAGGAAACCGAAACCGACGAGGCGATTTTCGTCCTCGACGGCAAATACGGCGCAAAAACCGAAAACTGCGACTTCAAAATCGGGCGCGGCGGATTTTTCATTCTCCCCGCGGGTACGGTCTGCCGCGACGCCGTAAGCGGGCGCGGGGCGCGGGTGCTGTGGTTCAGATTCGCGCGGAAGTCGCCGTGGCACGCGCTGGTCGGCGCAAGAGAAAGGGCGGGGAAGTCGGCGGAGTTCGGGAAAATCGCGGCTCTCGCGCAGATGTACGCCGACGAAGCGTATTCCGAACACGCCTCCCGCGAGCATTTGCGGAACATTCTGAAAGTTCTCGCCGAAACGCTCAGGCGCGAAATTTCCGAAAGCGAAACGGAGCGCGACACCCAAGCCGCCGACGCCATTTCGGAGAAAATCCGCAAAGGCCCCGCCAAGCCCCACACCCGCGCGAAAGCCGCCAAGCGCGAAAAGCTTGATACAAAAACGCTCGACGTAATATTTGTACGCGCCCGCGGAACGACATTCGCGCAAGCCGCGCGGACAATCCGCCTCGAATCCGCACTCGAAGAATACGCCCGCGGGGCGACGCTCAAAGCGTGCGCAAAAAAGTTCGGCTACGCCGACGCGTACTCGCTTTCAAACGCAATCAAAACGCGCTTCGGATCGTCGCCCAAACGCCTGCTCGAACGCGGCGCAAACGCGCCCTCCCCCGCGCGGGAGGGCAAAAACCGCAAACGGCGCGAAAACGGGCAACCCGAGCCGAACCGCGCGCGCCCGCGCAAAGCCGTGTTCCAAAAGTGCCGCGCAAAATGCAATAGTGTTGACAGGCGCAAATAGCGCCCTAAAAACGGACGCATGTTATATACGCTCGACATGGGCTTCGAGGAGTTCGCAAAACGCCCCGAACTGAAATGCACGCTGGCATACACCGTCGCCAAGGGGCTTTGCGAATCGCATACCGACTGGCTTTTATGCGACTTTTCGGGAGGCGCAAAAAAGTACTCCGCCGCCGAAATTCTCGCCCAATCGGTCGCCCTCTCCCGCCGCTTCGCAAAGCTCGGTCTAAAAGACAGGGTGGCGGTCGCGCTCGCGCCGTCGCAAATAGCGTTCGTGGTAAACTACGCGTGCGTATTCGCGGGGGTGAGACCGGTAAACATCAATTTCACGCTTGGCCCCGTCGCGGCGAAGAGCTGCTTCGAGACGGCGAAAATCGAAACATCGATTACGTCGGAATTTTTCAGGGCAAAAATCGCAAAGGCAAACCCGCAGTTCCCGTGGAGCGAAAACACAATCGACGCGCAAAAACTGCTCGACGAAATTCCGCAGGCTGAAATCGACGAAATCGCCGAATCCGTAAAACTGGGCGCGGACGGCTTCGCAAAACTGCACGGAATACCGAAATTCGGCGACAACGAAAGGGAGGCGACGCTCGTTTTCACAAGCGGAAGCGAAGGCTCTCCGAAAGCGGCAATCCTCACCGAGCGCAACATAATCGCCAACTGCCTTCAAACAAAACTCATCGGGCTGTTCGGCAAAGACGACATTCTTCTTGCGAACCTTCCCATTTTCCACAGTTTCGGACTCCTTTTCGAGGCGTGGTACATGGCGGCGCACGGGCAGAAAACGACAACCCTCCACAGCCCGCTCGACGTCAAAAACAATATCCGCGCCGTGAGGGAAATCGGAATCACCGCGATAATCGGCAGCCCCACTTTCTTCCGCGCATATTTAAAACACGCCGCGCCCGACGACATGAAAACCGTCAAAATGGCGATTGCCGGCGCGGAAAAAACGCCCAAAGGCTTCCACGAAATGTGGAACGCGGCGTTCGGCGAAACGTACCTTGAAGGCTACGGACTGACGGAGGCGTCGCCCGTGGTTGGCGTCAACCAGCCCGAGAGGGACTTCGGATACTTTTCGACTGGCAACCGCAAAGGCTCGATAGGCAAGCTTTTCCCGGGAATGCGGGCGAAAATACTGCACCCCGCAACGCTCAAAGAAATGCCGTTCGGCGAACAGGGGCTGCTTGCGCTCGAAGGCCCGAACATTTTTACGGGATACCTCGACAACAAACCCGCGACCGACGCCGCACTGCAAAACGGCTGGCTGATTACGGGCGACCTCTCGCGGATGGACCCAGACGGCTTTCTTTATATAGACGGGCGCGTGTCGCGCTTCTCGAAAATCGGCGGCGAAATGGTGCCGCACGCTACGGTAGAGGCTGCGCTCAACGCGGAACTAAAACTTGCCGACTCCGACATTCCGCTGATTGCGGTGTCGTCGAGGCTCGACGAGGGCAAGGGCGAAGCACTCGTGCTGCTTGCCGCAACCGACATCACACTTGCGCAGGCAAAAGACGCGCTCCGAAACGCGGGCATTAGCAACCTTTGGCAGCCGAAATATCTGGTAAAAGTAGAGAAAATCCCGCTTTTGCCCAGCGGCAAGCTCGACTTGAAGCAAATTGCCAAATTAGCGGCGGGCTAAGCACGACGCAAATTCCATTGCAGGCGGGCTGACCGACGCAAATTCCATTGCAGGCGGGCTGACCGACGCAAATTCCATTGCAGGCGGGCTGACCGACGCAAATTCCTTTGTGGGCGGGCTGACCGACGATAAGGCGGGGTAAGCCGCAAAAGCCGTAGGCAGGCGGGCTAAGCGCGCCGCAAAAAACACGCAAAGCTATTTTTTCTTCTGAGAGCCGAACTCGAACGATGAAATTTCGTATTTTGCCGAAATTTCGCCCTCGGAATTGCTGTCGAAAACGGCTTTCGAGAACGTAGCATAGGGTTCGAGCTTGCGCATTTCCGCTTCGAAGTCGGCAAGCTTGCCTAAGTCGGCGCGGCGGCACGAAAGCGTAATCGTGTTGATTTTAAAACGCCCCGCGTCCCTTTCCGACACGTTCGAAAGCGAGTATTCAAGCGCGGCGGCGCGGGCGCACTTTTCGGTTTCGAGCTGCAAGGCAAGCGGCGCAAGGGTTTTGTTTACGTCGAAAGACGCGAGAATGCCGTCAAGCTCGCGCGAGATTTCGCCCGACATTCCGACGACGGTTTTTGCGGTTTTGATTCGCGCCGCAAGCGTCGAACGCTCCGAATCGGCGCGGGCAAAGCCCTTTGTTTGGTATGAGAGCCAGCCGAACGCGGCGACCGCCGCCACACAGCAGAGCAGCAAGCGCTCGCGGGGATTTAGTTTGTCGAAAAATTTTTTCATTTCAAAACCACGCCGAGAACGAATTTTGCCTCGCCGCGCGAAGTCTCCGATTTAAGCTCGGCGGAGGCAACAGCGGGATTCTTTTTGAGGGCGTCGAGATATGCGTTAGTCTCGCCTATCGTCGCCGCATAGCCGCGTATTTCCGCGGAATTCGGCGAAGTCTGCGTGTAGCGCAAAAACCGCACCTTTTCGGGACGGTCGGCATTGAGCAGCGCGAGCGACTCCACCGCGCGGAGCTTTTTGCGCGAAAATCTGCGAAGCTCCGCAAGCCGCTCCGCGCGAGACTCTATCTCCTTCGCCTGCGGCTCTATTTCCGCAAATTCAGCCGCCATGCGCGACACCCCGCACTCCCCGAACCACAGCGCAATCTGCCCCAAGAGCAGGAGCGCGAACGCAAGCGGGACAAGCCGCAGACACGCCGATTTCAGCCGTTCGGCGCGGCGTTTTTTTGCGAACGCGCGGACGATTTCGGCGTCGCGCACGTCGAGGGTCGCGAGAGCCTTTTCGGGAATGCGGAACACGGCTTTCGGAACTGCCGCGCCCGACAAAAGAGAGCCTTCCCCGTCGAATTCCGACACAAGCCCGTCGGAAACGACAAACATTCGCCCGCCGCCCGCTGAACCCGATTCCGCACGAAGCGCGGCAATGTCGGCGGACGCGTCCCCCGAATTTTTGCGGGAGCACAAAGAGACAATCGCCCCATCGGAAAATTCGGCAATCGAAATACAGCTCGGCGAGCGCACAAGCGCGAAGCCGTCGGACACCCCGCACAACGGCAGCAGCGACGCGGGCGCGACCACGGGAGACTCCGCCTCCGCGCCGTCAAGCCCCGCAAAGACGCGCTCGGCCAAGCCCGAAAAAACGTGCACCCTGCCGCCAACGCGCAAAAAGCCCGTGCGCATGCGCTCGGCGGGCATGGGCGAGTTTGTCTCGACCCACGTTTCGACGAAGCCGCGCAAATCGGCGTCGGAAAGCGATTCGGGCGCGTCGAGCGTCTTCGCAAAAAACGCGCCGTCGTCGGCAAATATGATTTTGTCCGCCATATAAAGGGGTAAACGCGCGGCGCACAAAAAAGTTTCGCAAAAAAAGCTACTGCCCCGCGCGGGGGTTCATTGCTTCGAGAATGTTCATCGCGTGCGAGTTCACGCGCTCGCACGCCGAAAGAATTTCGATAAACAGAATGCCGCCGCGCGTAACGCCCGTGGACTCCATCTGGCGGATAGCCTCGCGGCGAAGAGCCTTGCGCCCCAAGTCGAGCTTTTCGCGCATTTTAAGCGAGCTGTCCAAGTCGGCCGCGCTGATTTCGCGCGAATTCAGGCTTGTATCCGCAAACTGCACAAACTTGTTCATCTCGGCGCAGAACTCCATAAAGACCTGCGATTTGAGCATTTCGTCGAAGAACTGCTTGCGGTAGCGTTTGCGGGCAAGAGTGATGAGACGGTAGCAGGAGTCGCACATTTCCTCCAACTCGGGGACGATAATCATGTTCCTTGTGACGATTTTTATGCTGTTTTGGCTGAGATCGTGCGCGGAACACTTGACGAAAAAGTTTGTGAGGGCAATCGAGAGCTTGTCGGACTCCTCCTCCAAGTCGCGCAAACGGGCGACCTCCGAGCTTAAATCCTTGTCGGGATTCTGAATCACATAGACGAAGCCGTTGAACATTTCGCCCGAAAGCTCCGCGAGCTTCACAAGCTCCTTCTGCCCCTCGAAGAGCGCAAGCTCGCCCATTTCGGAGACGTTCGACGTAAGGTATTCTATGCGCTGCAAAGCCGTGCGGTGCTTGTAGCCCGCCCCGCCCTTGATAATCCAGCACGCGATTTTCTCTATCTGCGGAACGAAGCCAATCAGCACGCAAATGTTGGTGAGGTTGAACATTGTGTGGAACATCGCAAGCCGCGCGGGAATCGCCACTTTTTCGAGGGCGGCGTCGCGTGCCGCGCCCGTGAGCGAATCGAAATCCGTAATGCTCATGGCTCTGAGCGTTTCCGCCGCGGGAGTGCCCGCCGCGGGGACGAGCCAGCAGATGAAATCCACAAACCAGTAGAACACCGCAAGCATCCAGACAACGCCCAGCACGTTGAAAAGCAGGTGGGCAATCGCCGCGCGTTTGCCGCTAAGGCTCGCGGGAATTGCCGCCACAAGCGCGGTCATGGTTGTGCCGATGTTTTCGCCCAAGACGATTGCCGCGGCGAGGTCGAGGGTAATCCAGCCCTTTGCCGCCATCGTAATTGTAATCGCGATTGCCACAGCCGACGACTGCACCACAAGAGTAAGAATCACCCCGAACGCCAAGAAGAGCAGGACCGAAAGGAAGCCCATGTTGGAGTATTCGCGAATCCACTCCAACACCTCGGAGTGCGACTGAATGTCGGGCACTGCATTTTTGAGGTATTCAAGCCCCATGAACAGCAGTCCGAAGCCTACCAGAAATTCGCCCGCGCTTCGCCAGCCAGCCCGCTTGCAGAACGAGACCACAACGCCCACGCCGATAATCGGCAGCGCAATGTCGGCAAGAGAGAACTTGAAGCCCAAAATCGCGATAAGCCACGCGGTGGTCGTCGTGCCCAAGTTCGCGCCCATTATCACGCCGATTGCCTCGCGCAGGGTAAGCAGACCCGCGTTGACGAAGCTTACCACCATCACGGTCGTCACTGTCGAGCTTTGGACGGTCATGGTAATGAACGTCCCCGAAAAGAGCCCGTAGAAGCGGTTGCCCGTCATCTTGCGCATGACCTCGCGCAAACGTTCGCCCGAAAGCTTTTGCAAGCCGTCGCTCATTAATTTCATTCCGAAGAGGAACAAACCCAAGCTGCCGATTATCTGGAATACGGTACCCATAAAATAAAATTTGGCGTTGAATTTGGCAAAAATAATAGTCTAATGCAATTTAATAATTCTCTAACAATGGCATTGATTGTATATTCGGGGGGCTTGGACTCCACCGTGCTTTTGCACAAGCTCGCGGCTGAAAACCGCGCCGACGGCGCGCTGTGGGTAAACTACGGACAGCGGCACGCGCGGGAGCTTGAATGCGCAAAATTCAACTGCGAAAAGCTCGGCGTAAAGCTCGACATCGCCGACCTCTCCGCCCTGCAACCGCTTTTCGGCGACAACGCCCTGACGCAAAAGTCGGTCGAAGTTCCGGAGGGAGGATATGCCGACGAAAACATGAAGACGACGGTCGTTCCCAACAGGAACATGATTCTCGTGGCGGTCGCCGCCGCCCGCGCAATCGCGATTGGGACGGACTCCGTGGCGTACGCCGCCCACAGCGGAGACCACGCAATCTACCCCGACTGCCGAAACGAATTCGCCGACGCCCTCGACGGCGTCCTGCACCTCTGCCACTACGAGCCGATTAGGCTCGAACGCCCGTTCGTCGATATGACAAAGGCGGACATCGTAAAACTCGGCGCGGAGCTTGGCGTCGATTTCGCCAGAACGTGGTCGTGCTACAAGGGCGGAAAATTCCACTGCGGAAAATGCGGAACATGCACCGAACGCCGCGAGGCTTTCGAGCTTGCCGGCGTGCCAGACCCCACCGTGTACGAATAGCGATGTCGCAAAAAATTGCAATCTTTACGCTCGGCTGCCGCGTAAACCACTACGAATCGGCGGCGATTGCCGACTCCGCGCGGGAATGCGGCTTCGAAGTCGTCGGCTGGGACGAGCCGGCCGATTTCGGCGTTGTAAACTCATGCGCCCTGACCGTGCTTGCCGAAGCTAAGACGCGACAGGCGATACGCATTTTCGCCCGCGCCAACCCGCACTGCGCCATCGCCGTAAGCGGCTGCTACGCGCAGACCGACCCGCACAAAATAGCGGAGCTTCCCAACGTGAAATGGGTTGTCTGCAACGCGCTCAAAGCCCGCGCCGCGGAGATTATAAAAAGATACCCGCCCGCCGAAGAGCCGCTTGTGCTTTCCGATTCCGCCCTGCCCGCAAGCCCCGAAGCGTCGCGCGGAAACACGCCGCTAGACGACCGCATGAACCTCAAAATTCAGGACGGCTGCGACAACGCCTGCGCCTACTGCATAATTCCCCGCGCACGCGGGCTGCCCCGAAGCAGGGCTTTCGGCGACATAGTGCGCGACGCCGAAAACCTCGTCTCGCGCGGCGTGCGCGAGATAATTCTTACTGGAATAAACATCGCAAAATTTTCGTCGCCAGAGGGCGGGCTCGCCGACCTCGCAGACAGGCTCGACAAAATCCCCGAACTTCTGCGCCTGCGCCTCGGCAGCATCGAGCCGCCGCACTTCGAACTTGACGCGCTTCTCGAACGCATGGCGGATTCTTCGCACAAGCTCGCGCCGCACCTGCACATATCGTCGCAGAGCCTTTCCGACAACGTGCTTTCGGCAATGCGCAGAAAATACGCCTACGCGGAGTTCGCCGCCACGCTCGAAAAAATCCGCAACAAGTCGGAATACATCGCGGTGGGCACCGACCTAATCTGCGGACACCCGCGCGAGTCCGAAGAGGACTTCGCCCTGACGAAGTCGCGCCTGCTCTCTTCGGGCATGGCGTACGCGCACGTCTTCACGTTCTCGCCGCGCCCCAAAACGCTCGCGGCGGTCATGGACGGGCAGGTACCGGCGGAAATCCGCAAGGCGAGAGCCGCGGAACTGCGGAAAACGGCGGAGGAAATAAGGTCGAAATTCGCCGAAAAAAACGTCGGGAAAATCCGCGAAGTCCTGCTCGAAAACAGGCTCGCCAACGGCGACTACCTCGGCTACACCGACAACTACATGCAGGTTGCCGTAAACATTCCCCAAAGCGGGCTGAAAAACAGGCTCGCGCTCGCGGAAATCGTCGGAAAAATCGGGCGCGAACGCGTTGCCGCGCGGCTCGAAAGGCTTTTGTAGCTACGGGAACAGGAAGCCCCTGTTGCGTATCGCCAAGTCGAGCGACATTTCGAAAATCTTTTTCCCGCCCGCAAAAACCTCCTTTTTGAGCGGAAACTTCACGCCGTTCTCCGCGCGGTAGTCGGAAAATTTGACGAGCGCCTTTTGCGAACCGTCGGAATATTCCGCCGCGAGCATCTCGCCGCTTGCGGCGGCGAAGAAGTAGCGGGTTTTCACCGCCCCGTTTTCGACGGCCACAACTTCGGCGTCGCGCCCGTCGAAAATCTCCGCGCCCGCGTAGGACACCGCGGAGCTGTCGTCGGCGTTTTCCGACTGCGGGAAAAACGCGGAAAACAGCGGTTCGTCGAAGAGCGTCATGGTGCGAACAAACAGCGCGTCGCGCCCCGAAAGTTTCTCCCGCGCGCCCGAAACGCGCATGTCGCGCAGAAGGAACACGCCCGCGCCGAGCCTTTCGGCGAAGTACGCGCGGGTGTCGCCCAGCTTTGCGTAGGTGCGCCCGTTCGGACGCCTGATTCCGTAAAAGCTTTTCTCCGCGCCGCCCGATTTCACGACGCCCTTTACGAGCATGTCGCGGAACTCCGCCGACGTCGCCAATCCGCCCGAAAATTCGTAGAAACTGCGGACAACCGCGTTCGCCTTTTTGTCGGCGATGCCGCCCGAATTTGCCGACGCTTCGGCGGATTCCGCGACGGACGACGACGCGAGCTTTTCGTGGAAGATGAAAATTGCGTAGCCGCACGCGGCGATTCCCGCAAGGCAAACGGCCGCGGCAAGGAAGAATTTGAAAAACGCCGCAAGCCTGCCCGAATGCCGCGCGGGCTGCGCTTCATCGGGTCTTATGTTTGCGCGGAAGGGTTTTCCGCCAGTCGAGTCCGACTCAGCAGGCGCGGTTTCCGCGGACTTTTTCGAAGTTTTTTTTATGTTGAGGTTGCGGCCGCGCCCCGTCTGCGGTTTCGGGCGCGGACGGACCTCCTGCGGGCGGGAGGGCGCAAATTCTGGCGGGAACGCGCCGAAAGGCGGCGGCGGAAGCTCGATAAACTCGACCTCCTCGTCCTCGCCGATTTCTATTTCGTCGCCCGCGTCGGCGTACACTATTTCGATTTCTTCGCCGTCTTTGCGGAGAATGCGCGGTTCGCCTTTTTCGGAATCGTCCTCCATTTAGCCTCTCGTCTGACCGTTGCCGTAGATTTTGTACTTGTAGGAGCACAGCTCCTTCAAGCCCATCGGCCCGCGCGCGTGGAGCTTGTCGGTGGAAATTCCGATTTCCGCCCCGAAGCCGAACTCGAAGCCGTCGGTGAAGCGCGTGGACGCGTTCCAATAGACAGTGGCGGAGTCCGTTTTGTTCAGAAATTCCTCCGCAGCCGCTGAGTCTGCCGTCACAATCAGGTCGGAGTGCCCCGATCCGTATTTGTTGACGAAATCCGCCGCCGCGTCCACGGAATCGACGATGTCCGCCGAAATAATGAGGTCGATGTATTCGGTCGAAAAATCCTCCTCCGTCGCGGGGACGAACGGAACGCCCGCGCGGGAGAGAATCGGAGCGCAACGCTCGGAGGCGCGGAATTCCACTCCGCGCGAGACGAGCGCGTTTGCGAGCCTCGGCAGAAGCGCCTCCGCTACGTCCGCGTGCACAATCAGGTTTTCCGCCGCGTTGCAGACGCTCGGACGCTGGCATTTTGCGTTTACCAAAAGTTTCTCCGCCATGTCGGGGTCGGCTGACTTGTCCACATAAACCGTGCAGACGCCCTTGTAGTGCTTGACCACGGGTATCGACGAGTTTTCCACGACGAACCTGATGAGTTTTTCGCCGCCTCTGGGAATTATGCAGTGAACGTATTTGTCGAGCTTTAAAAGCTCGCCGAAAGCGGCGCGATCGGTTGTGGGAATCATTTGGGCGCAGTCGGGGTCAAGCCCCGAAGCCGCGAGGGCCTCGGAAATGATTTCCGCAAGCACGCCGTTTGTTTTGAAGCATTCGCTGCCGCCGCGCAGAATCGACGCGTTGCCGCTTTTTAGGCAGAGCACCGCGCAGTCTACCGTGACGTTCGGGCGGCTTTCGTAGATGATTCCGATTACGCCTATCGGCACGCGAACCTTGTCTATGCGCAGTCCGTTGGGGCGCACGGTCGATTCGATTATCTCGCCGACGGGATCGGGGAGCTTGGCGACCTGCCTTGCGCCCTCCGCCATTGCGGCGATTTTTTTGTCGTTCAGCGAAAGGCGTTCGAGCATGGGCGCGGAGATTTTCCCCCGCGCCGCCTCCACGTCGAGGGCGTTCGCCGCCTTGATTTCGTCGGCGCGCGCAAGCACGGCGTCGGCGATTTTTTCTATCGCGGCGTTCTTCGCTTCGGAGGAGTACGACGCAAGTTTAAGCGACGCCGCGCGGGCGCGCTTTGCAATTTCGAGAACTTCGCTCATTGTATTTGCGATATTTTTTTGATGTATTCGCAGCGTCTTTCGATTTCGTCCAGCCCGTTTTCTTCGAGCTTGTAGCACGAGAACGACTCGACCGTCATCGACGCCGTCGCCGCCCCCGCGAGCATGCCGAGCTTTATCGACGCAAAGTCGGTCTTTCCGCAGCCCGCAAGGTAGCCAGCCAACGCGCCCGCAAAAGAGTCGCCCGCGCCCGTCGGGTCGTGGAGCGACGCCACGGGATAGGCGGGAATCGCAAAGAATCCGTCTTTGTGGAAGAGCATTGCTCCGTATTCTCCCGTCTTTACAATCGCGCTTTTTGCGCCGAGTTTAAGCAGGGTGTTGCCCGCAACTATTATGTTGCTTGTGTCGGCGAGCATTTTCGCCTCGGAGTCGTTGACGATAAGCAGGTCGCAGCGGCGCACGAGCTTCATAAGCGCGTCGCGCTCCGTGCCTATCCACAAGTCCATCGTGTCGAGCACGACAAACTTCGGCTCGCGCACCAAGTCGAGAACCGCCGACTGCACCGCGGGCGAAATGTTGCCCAGCAGCACAAAGCCAGCGTTGCGCGCGTTTTCGTCGAGAGCGGGTTTGAAATCTTCGTACGCGTTCAGGCGCACGTCGAGCGTCTCGCGCGAGTTGAAGTTTTCGTGGTATTTTCCGCGCCAGAAAAACGTGGGCTTTGCGGAGTCGAATTGGAGGTTCGAGATGTCCACCGAACGCGCGGTGAGGCGCTTGATGTCGGATTCCTTGAAGTCGTTCCCAACGACCGCCGAGATGATTGTCGGCGCGAAGTAGGACGCCGCCAGCGCCGCGTAGCTCGCCGACCCGCCGAGAATGAAGTCGGCGGAATCGTCGGGAGTTTCGATGCAGTCGTAGGCGACCGACCCTATAACCAAAAGTTTTTCCGACATCTTCTACTTTTTCAGTTGCGAGATGATTTCGTCGGCGAATTCGGAGCACTTTACCTCTTTCGAACCCGCTATGAGACGCGCCAAATCGTATGTGACAACCTTCGCGCCGATTGCCGATTCAAGCCCCTTGATGATGAGGTCGGCGGCCTCGTTCCAGCCGAGGTAGCGGAACATCATTTCGCCCGAAAGGATTACCGAGCCGGGGTTCACCTTGTCGAGGTTTGCGTACTTGGGCGCGGTGCCGTGGGTGGCCTCGAAAATCGCGTGTCCCGTGGTGTAGTTGATGTTGCCGCCGGGAGCGATGCCGATGCCGCCGACCTGCGCGGCGAGCGCGTCGGAGATGTAGTCGCCGTTGAGGTTGAGCGTCGCCACGATGTCGTATTCGGCGGGACGCGTGAGAATCTGTTGCAGGAAGGCGTCGGCAATGCAGTCTTTAACGACAATGCCGTTGGGCAGTTTGCACCACGGGCCGCCGTCGATGGGCTGCGCGCCGAATTCTTCGCGGGCGACTTTGTAGCCCCAGTCGCGGAACGCGCCTTCGGTGAACTTCATGATGTTGCCCTTGTGGACGAGGGTAACGCTCTTGCGGTTCTGGGCTATCGCGTAGTTGATTGCCGAGCGGACAAGACGCGCCGTGCCCTCTTCCGAAACGGGCTTGATGCCTATGCCGCTCGATTCGGGGAAGCGGATTTTCGCGTATCTGGCGGGAAAATTCTCCTTGATGAAGTCCTCGATTTTCTTGGCGTCGGGAGTGCCGCGTTCGAATTCGATGCCCGCATAGATGTCTTCGGTGTTTTCGCGGAAAATCACCATGTCGACGAGGTCGGGGCGTTTTACGGGGCTGTCTACGCCCTTGAAATAGCGCACGGGACGCTGGCAGACGTAGAGGTCAAGCTCCTGCCTGAGCGCGACGTTGAGCGAGCGTATGCCGCCGCCGATGGGTGTAGTGAGCGGGCCTTTGATGCCGACCAGATATTTTCTGAACGCGTCGAGGGTTTCCTGCGGAAGCCACGAACCCGTTTTCTTGAAAGCCTTTTCGCCCGCAAGGACTTCGAGCCATTCGATTTTACGCTGTCCGCCGTAGGCCTTTTCGACCGCCGCGTCGAACACGCGAACCGCCGCCGCCCAGATGTCGGGTCCGATTCCGTCGCCTTCGATGAAGGGCATTACGGGCCTGTCGGGCACTATTAATTTTCCGTTTTCGATTTTGATGATATTGTCGCTCATAAATGTAAAAAAATGCGTCGCAGATTAGAATACGAAAAGCCGCCCTCCCACAAGCAAAAAATAAGGACTTGCGGCGCAAAAAAACGCTCGACAATCGGCGCGGGGAATGAAAAAAACGCGGCAATGAACGTCGTCGTGATAAGACACCCGCGCGAGAACCTGAAAAAGTGCTCCCTACGCCATTTGCACGGCCGCCCGAACTTCGAATTTCTGGCGGCAACCGACGGATTTTCGTTCGACGCGTCGGGCTTCACCCTGCTCGAAATCGGCGCGCCAGAGATGTCGCCCGCCGACGCCGACCGACCCGTGCTTTTGCTCGACTCCACATGGCATTTGCTGCCGCGCATACGCAACAAAGTCTTCGGGAATTTTGTGTCGCGCTCGCTGCCGCCCTCGATAAAGACGGCGTATCCGCGCGTGTCCAAAATGCACTCCGACCCGCACGGACTCGCGACCGTAGAGGCGCTCTACGCCGCGCTGAAATTCGCGGGAACGCCCGACATCGAAATTTTGCGCGGCTACATGTTTGCGCCGAAGTTTTTGCAGCTTAACGGGTGGCTGTCCGACGCCCCCGACGGATTTTTCGACACTCCCGAACGCTTCTACCGCTTCGAATAAGCCGCGCAAATCGGGCACAAAAAAAGCCTTTCGGATTCCGTCCGAAAGGCTTTTTTGAATTGCAAAATCGAAGCTCTAAGACGCGGCTTCGGGCGACGCGTCCGAGGCGTCCGTTTCCGCGCCGTCGGCGGCTTCGGGCTTCCGCTCCGCGTCGGGATTCGCGGCGGCTTTCCGCTTGGCGGCAAGCTTTTCCGCCTGCTCGCACTCCCACTGCTCCCTGTCGGTCGGGGTGAAAGTTCCGTCCACGATTTTGTAGACGTCCGCGCCGTCGATTGTCTCGCGAATCAAAAGCTCGTTCGCGATTGTGTCGAGCTTCCCGCGGTTGTCGGAGACGATTTTCCGCGCCCGCGCGAGCTGTCCGTCGATAATCGCCTTTACGCTTTCGTCGATTTCCATTGCGGTGCGCTCGCTGACGCGCTCCTCGCGGGCGATTTCGCGCCCAATGAAAATGTGGTCCTGATTTTCGCCGAATGAAATCGGGCCGAGGTCGCTCATGCCCCAGTCGCAGACCATTTTGCGGGCGACTTTCGTAGCCTGCTTGATGTCCGCCGCCGCGCCGTTTGTGATGTCGGAGAGCACAAGCTCCTCCGCCACGCGCCCGCCGAGGCTCGTGCAGATGTTGTTAAGAAGCGACGTCTTGCTTTCGGTGCGGATATCGCGCGAGGGAATGAACATTGTGGAACCCAAGCTCTGTCCGCGCGGAATAATCGTCACCTTGTGGACGGGCAGTCTGCCGTTGTCGACAATCGCCTGAATGAGCGCATGCCCCGCCTCGTGGTATGCGGTAAGTTTTTTCTCGTCGGCGTCCATGAGTTTTTTGCGTTCGCGCCCGAAGAAGACCTTGTCGCGAGCCTCGTCGATGTCGGCTTCCGAGACGGTTTTTTCGCTCCTTCTGGCGGCGATAATCGCGCTTTCGTTGAGCAGGTTCGCCAAATCCGCGCCCGAACAGCCGGGGGTCATGCGGGCGATTTTCGACAAATCCACGCCGTCCGAAAGTTTGATTTTTTTTGCGTGGATTTTCAGAATCTCCTCGCGCCCGTTCACGTCGGGAAGGTCGATTACAACCTGCCTGTCGAAGCGTCCGGGGCGCAGAAGCGCGTTGTCGAGAACGTCGGGGCGGTTGGTCGCGGCGATGATTATTATGCCCGTGCGGGAGTCGAAGCCGTCCATTTCGACGAGCAGCGAATTGAGAGTCTGCTCGCGCTCGTCGTTGCCGCCGCCTAGACCCGCGCCGCGCTGGCGTCCCACGGCGTCGATTTCGTCGATGAACACAAGGCACGGAGCCGCCTTGCGGGCCTGCTCGAACATGTCGCGAACCCTCGCCGCGCCGACGCCCACGAACATTTCCACAAAATCCGAACCGCTTATCGAAAAGAACGGAACGTCCGCCTCTCCCGCGACTGCGCGGGCAAGAAGCGTCTTGCCCGTTCCGGGAGGGCCAACCATCAGAATGCCCTTGGGGATTCTCGCGCCGATGTCCTTGAAACGCTGCGGATTTTTCAGAAATTCGACAATTTCGGAAACCTCCTCCTTGGATTCGTCGCAGCCCGCGACGTCGGCGAAAGTGATTCTGTCCTTGTCTGGCGTAAGCAGGCGCGCGCGGCTTTTGCCGAACGACATCGCGCCCTTGCCCGCGCCGCGCATCTGGCGCATGAAAAAGAAATACAGAAAGCCCACGACAATCACGAAAGGCAGAACCGACATCACCATGCTGCCCCAGAAAGTGCTTGCGGGAACTTCCTTCAAATCCCACGGGGCGGCGGGGTCGGAAAGTTTTTTGTACATTTCGTCGGTTATGCGGCCGTTGAAAACGAACGGAAGCGTGCGCGGGGTGTTGGCGTCCGCGCCCTCCTTGCCGAAAGTCGGGTTCTTGATTTTCCCCTCTATTACGTACCAGTCTTTGCCCGCGGTTGGGTCGTTGCGCACGGTCATCGAAGCGATTGTGTCGTTTTCGACGGCATGCATGAGTTTGCGCACATCAAGCTCCTGCGTTTGCCCGCCGCCCGCGCCGCGCGGGAGCGACACAAGAAACACCACCGCGCAGATTACCAGCAGCCACACAAAGTACGGCTTGTTTGGCAGTTTGGAAAATCCCGAATTCTTGTCTCTATTGTCCATTTGAAAGATTAAAAGCTATCATACAGTTCGGCAAAAGGTCAATTCTAATGCCTCGGCGGAATCCGCCAATTTGAATTTATCGGCGGGGGCAAGCCCGCGCACCCACAGAATCTCCCCCGCGCAATTACAGACAACGGGCGCGGAAATTCGTTTCGGGCGCGGCGTTTTTTTTCCCTCGAAGAGCGTTTTCAGCTTTTTCGGGGAACGCCTGCCGACGGGCGCGTAGGCGTCGCCGTCGCGGCGCGCGCGCACGCGGAGCGAATCCCCTCCGCATAGCGCGGACGGGTTGAGATACGCCGAAACGCGGTCGTCGTTGCCGCCGCTTTTTATGGAATCGGCGCGGTCGGGCGAAAGGGCGACAATGCGGGCGCAAAGCGCGGAACCGTCGGGAAGCGCGACGCTTCCGCCGACGCGCACGGAAAGCTCGAAATCCGTTTTTTTCGGGACGGCCGAAAGAGAGAAGTCGCGCGGCGAAAAATCAACAAACACCGCGCCCGCGTCGAGACGCGCGTCCGCATGCGCGGCGATTCCGCGCACGAACGCATCGACCGCCGACGCCCTCACGCAAAGCCCGCGCTCCGACAAAAATTTTTCGACCGCCCTGCGGACAAAGGCCGCATGCGCCAAAATCGACTCCGACAAAAACACGCCGCCGCCGTCCGGCTTCCCCGCGTTTGCGCGGGCGTACTCGGCGGAAAACAGGGCGTCGAGCGCGTCGGCGTCCTCCTGCAAAAGCCCGCGAGAGCGCACCGCCCCCGCGAAAACGTCGTACTGCGACGCCTCCGCAAACGCGGGCAAAACCGCGTTTCTTATCCTGTTGCGGAAATAGTCAAGCCCCGCGTTCGATTCGTCCTCGCGCCACGCAAGCCCCGCAGACACCATCGCCGCGACGATTTCGCGCTTCGACATGCCCAGAATCGGGCGCAGATACTCCACCCCGCGCAGGCGCGAAATCGGGCGCGGAGCGCAGAGACCGCCCAAGCCCGCGCCGCGGGCAAGCCGCATGAGGAGCGTCTCGGCGACGTCGCCCGCGTGGTGCCCCTGGGCAACCGCCGCAAGCTTCAAATCGTCCGCGCTTTTTTCGAAAAACGCAAGGCGCAAAGCCCGCAAGCCGCCCTCCGAGCGGTCTCGCGGGGTTTCGTCGGGAGAGCCGCGAACGAACTCCGCGCCAAGCTTGGCGCACTCAGACTCAACGAACTTTTCGTCGATTTCCGCAGCCGCGCGCACTTTGTGGTTGAAATGCAAGACCGCAAGATTTTCCGCGCCGAATTCCGCCGCCAAAACGCGCAAAAGGAAAACCGAATCCGCGCCGCCCGAACACGCAACGCCCACACGCCCGCCCGACGCGAAAATCGAGCGCAGACGCCCGTACGCGGAATCGTCCAGATTCGCGCGGACGGAGGCGGCATCGGATATTCTGATTTCCCTAAACATTTTCGAATAAAAGCATTATCGACGCCGCGAGCAGCGGGGCAAGCCCGAATCTCAAAAAGGCGTTTTTTAAGTCGGCGCAGTACGCAGAAACGACAAGAAAAACAGCCACCGCAGAGTACGCCGTAAGAGCGTTCGGCAAGGGGAAATCGACCCTGCCGCTCCAAATTTCCGCGCAGAACTTCGCCCATGCGGACATCGCGCCCACTATCCACGCCGCGACGGTGTTGAGAACGCCCGCAATAAAATTCGGCAGCGCAAACCCCGCAAAGCCAAGCCCCACCGCAAGCCCAGCGCCGCCCACAAACACGGGCGAGTACAAAACCGACATCGGCGAAAAGTACGAAAAATAATGAGCTCCAAGAGGCGCGGCGGCGAACATCGCCCCAAGCGATATGCAAAACGCGCCGAGAAAATACGACTTCGCCCACGACGCAAAACTCCCGAAAGCCGAAATTTTGCCGTCCGAAACCCCGCTCCGACCAAGCCCCGAAAGGTACCCGTAAAGCGGCACGGAATAGACGAATATCGAAGCCACAATCGCGTACGAAAGCCCGAAGCCCGCGTCGAAAACCGTCTGCGGCGCAGCTACGACCGCTATTGCCGCCGCAAACACCAACGCGCCGAACGGGCGCATTCCGCGCGAGAACGCAAGCGCAAGCCACACAAGGGCAACCATTCCGAACGCCCGCATTGCCGACGGACGCGCCCCGCACGCGCAAACGTAGAGGTAGAGCGCGGGCAGCGCAACGAACGGCTGAAAGCGCCGCCCTACGCCGACCGCCGCAAGAGCGCCGTAAAGCACGGCGGCGGCAAAGCCCACATGAAGCCCGCTTATCGCGAAAACGTGCATCGTGCCGGTGTCCCTGAAATCGCGCTTTTGGGCTTCGGTGAGCAGGCTTTTGTCGCCCAAAATCATCGCCCGATACGTCCGCGCCGCCTCGCCGTCCGCCTGCGATTCGCGCGGGAACGCCGAAAGAGAACGCTCGGCGTATTTCCGCACGGCTTCGTAAAAGCCGAAGCGCATGCTTTCGCCCTCCAACACCGACGCGTCCGCAATCCGCGCCGACATCTTGAAATAGACGAAGCGGCTTCGGAGGTATTTTTCGAACGCCCTACCCTCTGGCGTGTTCGCGCCGAAGCCGCGCGATTTCGGCTCGGACGGGTAGACCGCAGAGAACACGCCGTCGAAGGAAACTTTTTGCGAAACGACAAAATTTTTGTTGGGCGTCGCCGCGTTTTTCCCGTCGGAGACGGTAAACCACATTTTGTGCCCTACGGCGTTCGGCGCAAAATACGGCGCGTTGGTAATGGTTGCGATTCCGTAGCGGGAGTCGTTCACTCCGCGCGAAACCTCGTCTATCACAGCCTCCACGCGCGCCCGCCGCGGCGCGAGGTCGGCGTGCGGATTCGGCGGTACGCGGAAATAAAAATACCACACTCCCAGCGCGAACACCCCGACTATCCGCGCCGCAAAGCGGATTTTCCGAAGAGCCGCCGCGCGGCTTTCGGGCATTTCGAAACAGTCCGCCAGCAACGCCGCGCCCGACTCGGCGACGAACAGCGCGGCGGCAACCGACAGACACGCGCCCGCAAACTCCCGCAGATTTTCGAAAATTCCCGCCGCAAAAAACGACGCAATCAACGCGCACAAATACGGAAGAAGCGGCGTGTAAAAACGCGTTCCCCGCCCCGATGTCTCGCGCCGACCGAAATCCATTCTACCGCTTTACGAGCGAAATTTGCGAGAGCGAATCCGCCGAGTTGTCGAACTCGATTTTCCCCGCCGCGCCCTCGCAGGACGTGTTGCGGAAACAGTCGCGCATTTTCGACGGGTTGAAGCGCGACTTCCTCGCCGCGTCGGCAAGCATGCGGACGGAATCGTACCCGTACGCCGCAAGCCACGTCGGCTCGGTGCCGTATTTCGCCCGATACGCCGAAACGAACGCCCGCGTTTTTTCGCCGCCGAGCGTTCCCCGCGCAAAGTCGGTCTCCACGATGCACAGTTCGACGCCTTTCGGGGCGGGGATTTTAGACGCCGCGATTCCGCAGTTCGCCACGATTTTTTTGCCGTATCCCGCGCGAGCCAACGCCGACACGAACGCGTCGAGCGAATCGCCGTAGCCGACGTAAAACACGCAGTCGGCGTCGAGCCTCATTATCTGCGAGGCGAAAATGTCGAAGTCGCGCTCGTCCGCGCCGAAAACGTCGCGGTAGAGTTTTGTGCGGTCGAGTTTTAAGTCGAACGAAAGGTAGTCGGCGTCCGCCTTGCCGAAGTAGTCGTCGACGTTCATGACGACAAGCCGAACGTCCCTGTCCTCCCCGCGCGCGACCGCCTTCGCCATGATGTCGCCCGCCTGCGCCCCGTTCAGGAATATGCGCGTTGCGTTCGGCATGTCGAGCGTGGCGGGCGGGTATGTACACATGAAGTTTACAAAAACGTCGTCGCGCTTCGAAAGAAACGCCTTTTGGGCAATGCACTCGCGCCCGAAGCCCACGCTCAGCACCCGCGCCCCCGCGCGGCGCAGCGATTCAAAACTTTCCAAAAATGTCGAAGAGTCGCGCACAAGCAATTTGAGCGGAATGCCGTCAAGCCCGCCCGCCGCGTTTATCTCGCCGCAGGCAAGCTCCATGCCGCGCACGACCTCCGCCGAAGCCGCCGCCCCGACTCCCTTCGCGGGCAGCATCACCCCCATCGGATACGAGCCGTCGTCCACCGCCGACGTCGAGCACCCGCCCAGCCCAACGGCAACAACCGCCATCGCCAATACTATATACCTTATCATACCCCACAACTCTACCCCCACCCTCTGTTTAATCAAGTCAATTAGAGGGCGCAAGGTGCGGCAGGCAAGCTGCCTGCACGGCGTCGGAGCTTCGCTCCTTTCTGTGATTATGCGCGGCAAGTATACTTGCCGCTTTCCCCGATTAGTTTGTATTGCCGTTGGCAATTACTAGCATTGGGATATGCGATATAAAAATTTAAATAAACGCGCTTTGCGCGAAAAAAGAAAAAGCGGAAATCCCAAAACATGGATTCTCCGCTTTTTTATAAACCCAACTTTTATCCCAACGCACTCTAAAAATATTCCGCGCTCCGCGCTGTAATTTTAGGGGCGTCAAAGTGCCGTTCAGGCGGTGGCTTTGCGAGCGGCTAAGGGTGCGTGGCGTACTTTCGTACGCGAGCAGTCTTAGACACTCGCGAAACGCCGCATCAACGGTGCTTTCACGCCCCGTGTGCGTGGCGTACTTTCGTACGCGAGCAGTCTGAGACACTCGCGAAACGCTCTTAGAGGGGCGTTTTCACGCCCCTTTGTCGTGTTTAAGAGTAAAGACAGCTCTTAGCACGCGACCGCCCTCGCCCGAATATTTGCGCTTGATTTCCGAGTACAGCCCCTGCGCGTCGAGCTTCGCCGATTCGTCCGCCTCCGCTTCCGCCTGTTCTCCTCCCGCCACGCTTTCGCCGTCGCCGAAAATGCCCGATTTCGAGAGAGCCTCCGACAGCGACCGCGCCTTTTCCGCCGACAGTCTGCCGAACTGCACGCAATACGGCTTGCCAACCACAAGGTGCACGTTTTTCATTCCGTATTTTTCGAAACGCTCGACCACGGGGTGCTTTGTTATCGAATTCGAATTGTTTGTGCCGTCCGAGTAGAAGCTGGAGCTAATGCGCGAGTACGCGTAGTCGATATTGAGCAGGGCGTCCTTGTCGGCGGCCTTCGTGATTTTTGCCGCGCAGAACGAGCCGTAGTCGATTTCCTCGATGTCGCCCGTGTAGGCGGGGCGTTTTTTGAGCATTTTCTTGTATTCCAAGTCGGCGGGGGTCAGCTCGTACTTTTTGCAGAAAGCCTCGTACGACCTGTCGAACGACGGCGAATTGCGCGAGCCAAGCTCTTCAAGCTCCTCCAAAAGTTTGAGTTTCTCCGAAAGGGAGTCCGTTTTAACCGCCGCCGATTCGCTTGCGCGTTCCGCCGCGGCAAGCTCGCCGCGCGTTTTTTCGGCGAGGTTTTTCACGACTTCGCGCGGGGTCATTTTAGCCTCCGCCTCCGTTTTTTTTGCGTCTGCCGCCGCCGCCTTTATTTCGGCATAACGCTTGTTGGGGAAGCCCTTTGCGCGGTAGCGTTTCGCCAGAAGCTTGCCGTCGAAGCCCTTTGTCTGTGGCTCTCCGACTTGCAGAGAGAAGGACATTTTGTCCTCCAATTTGTTTCCGACGAAAGTTTCGACGGTCAGCAGGTACGACTGCGCAAAAGCGCAGGTCGAGAGTGTCATTGCGGCGAGAGTGTAAAAAAGTTTCATTAGCTGTACGGCGTGTTTGTTGCGTAAAGCTAAAAGAGTTAGCAGGAACGCGCGGCTTGTCAAGACGCCATTTTTCCCGCGTCAGCGCGACGACACCACGGAGACGTCGCGCGGGACGAGCGAGTCGGCGGGGGACTTTTTCAGCGCCGTTTTCAGCGCGGAAACGAGCTTTTCCCTGAATTCGATTTGCTCCTGCGCCGCCTTTTCGTAGAACGGGAAGATTTCGCGCGCGCGGAAATCGCGGAGCGACGAGTCCATGTCGGAGCAGACCTGCTGCATGAAATTTCGGGCGTTCGCGCGGAGCTGCGCGGCGTTGCGGACGTCGCCGAACGCGCGTTTGAAGCGCATTGCCGACGCGTAAAGTTTTGGAAAGTCGCGCTCGGTGTCGGGCGAAAGGAAAGTTTCCATGCGGTTGTCGGAAAGCGCGGCGAACGCGGCATTGTTTTGGCGCGTAAACACGGCAAGACAATGCCCGAACGCGGCGTCCTTTTCGGCGTCGTAGCCAAGCGACTGGTCGAACTCCGCGCCCAGCTGGCAATAGCGGAGCGGTTCGGCGGAGGCGTTTGCGGCGGAAAAATCCGTCGCAAACTCCTTTGCCAAAGTGGGGATTGCGCTTTTCGACATGCGCACGCGGGCGGCGACGTCCTCGGCGTCTGGCGCGTCGGGGTTGGGCAGTTCAGCCCAGCCGCCGCGGATTCCTAGCGCGAAAACCTCGCGCGAATCCGCCGACAAAAGCACCGCGCCGTCGCAAAGCAAATCCTGAAATCCGCTTTGGTAGAAGCCGATTTTGCCGTCGGAGATTTTTTCGGGAGAGGCGCGGACGGAGACCGTTTTTCCGAACGCGTTGCCGCCGACGGCAAACGCCGACGACGGAACATAGTCGAGCCGCGATACGGCGGCGGGCGCGCCCGAAGGCTTGGCAATCGGCGCGTAGAAAAGCAGGTTTTTGCCGACTTTCGAAA
This sequence comes from Opitutia bacterium KCR 482, assembly GCA_029269845.2. Lineage (NCBI taxonomy): Bacteria > Pseudomonadati > Verrucomicrobiota > Opitutia > Opitutia bacterium KCR 482. The sequence goes on along the minus strand of CP149973.1, from coordinate 1,654,288 downwards.
GCTTCGCCGAAACCGTTTCGCCGCCGCGAGAAAATTTCACCTCTCCGCGCGAAAAACACGCGCCCGAAACCGCGAAGACATCGACGCCCCTTATGCGGCAGTAAACCGCCGTGTGCCGGCGTCCGCCGACAGACGCGGTATATACGGAATTTTCAAGCATGGCGCGCTGCGTTTCGCCCGCGCGGGACAAGTCGCGCCAGTCGGGACGCGCCGACGCGAACAGGCGCGAATCCAAGTGCCTGCGCGGATTCTCCAAAACCGCCGAAAGCTCGGAAGCCCGCGCGACGGGGTCGGAAACGTCCGCCGACAGACGCTCCCTGATTCCGTCGAGAAACGGCGGAACGTGCGCGTTTTCGAATGCCGCATGAGCGGCGCAAATCTTTTTGAAACGCGCAAACGCGCCCGACGGGTTCGACGGAAACGCCGCGATGAACTCGGCGTATGCGCCGTCGGTTGCGGACTTCATGCAGCCTTCCCGCGCCCTGCGGGCGTCGGCGAACATCGCGCAGTAGGACGCCGCCAATTTGGACTGCGCGACGAAATCGTCGGGCGATTTTTCCTCCGCGGTTTTTTTTGCAAGCGCAAACTCCGAGTCGAGGACGTCGTCGTCCGACGCGCCGCTTTCGATTTTCGCAAGGGCGGCGAGCTGGGCGCGTACGTACTCGAATTTTTCGGGAGACGCAGGGTCGAACTTTCCATCGGCGCGGATTTTTATTTTTTCGAAATCCGCCGACGGCGCGGACGGCGCGAGAGCCGCTATTTGCGCCGAAACTCCCTTTGCGGCGGCAATCCATTTTTTCCGCGCGGCGCGGTCGTCGGGAAAGAGTTTTTCCGCCTTTGCGGCAAGCGCGGCGTCCTCGGGGCTCGACGCGCCGAAGTCGGACGAACCGAAATAGAAGTACGCGCCCGCGGCGGCGGCGGCAAGAAGAATTGCAAGATATTTCATGATATTTAGTCCTTTTTTACATTGCGCATTCTCAACACGTTTCCGCCGCCTCCGTCGGAAAAACCCTGACGCGAAAACACGCGCCCCGACGGCACGAACGACGAACCCGCAATACATTTCGCCAAGTCGGCGTGGAGAACCGCGGTTTTGTCGGGCGCGGCAATGGCGCGGGTCATGACGTTTTCGAGCTTTGCGAAAAGCTCCGCCTGCCGCTTTGCGGCTTCGGAAAAATCGTAGTAGTATTCGGAGTAGAAGCCGCCGCGGGCGAACGCCGCGTTGCGGACGAGAGCGTTTTTGACGTCGTTCATATACGCCGAAAATTTGGAGTATAGCGCGGGAGTTCCCACGCGAGAGCCCGTGATGAAAAACGGCCTGTACTTCTCGGCGACGTCGGAAATAACCGGTGTTTCGACGTCTTCGGCGTAGCCGCCTATCAGCATGAAGCGGAGCGCGGAAAAGTTGGAGACGCAGATTTTTTCGAGGTTCGCGCGTTGGGCGGAATACTTCGACGGAACGTAGGCGGACACGTCGCCGAGCGACGACAGCGCGACCGCGGCGAACTCGCGCCGCCCGTCGGATACCATGCGCGCGCGCGCCGTCCGCATCACTTCGTCAAGCCCGCGCCAGCGCGGAATGCGCTCGCCGATTTTTGCGAGAGCCGACGCCGAGGGGTCGTCGAACCTTGCGTAGATTGCGGCGTCGGGCGCGGGGACAGCCTCGAAGAGCGCAACGACTTTCCCCGTTTCCGATTCCACCACCAACGCGCCGGAGCGCATTTTTTCGGCAAGCAGCGAAGCGTTTTCGGAGTTTGCCTCTATTTTTTTGCCGTATTTCAGACGGGCGGGAACGGAAAGCTTTGCGCCCGCGCGGGAAATTCCCACGATTTCCACCGCGACGTCGTCGGAGGAAATTTTGCCCGTCGGAATCGGGTCTGGGTTGGCGGACGCGGGCGGCGCGACAATCGCGAACGCCGACGTTTTAGAAAGGTAGATTTTGTCGGACGAAAATTTTTCGCCCGCGCCGACGTCGAGCGAAAACGACTTCGGAAGCGTCGCCAGATATTCGCTCGGGAACACCGCGAACACCCTGCCGCGAACCTCCGCGAAAAACGCGGGGTGGGACTCGCCGGCGATGTCGGCAACGTAGATGTATTTTGCGAAGTAGTCGCGTCCGAGCTTCGAAATTTTGTCTGCGGCAAAGCTTGCAAACCCGCCGCCAGAGCGCATGTACCCGTCCAATTTGGAGTCGAGCGCGGCGAGCTGCGCGGCGTAGTCGTCGGGCAGCGACTGCTCTATTTCCGCCTTTGCGTTTGCGAGGGCTTCGGGCACTTGTTTTGAAAGAAAGTTGTGCCGCGCCAAAGCCTGCGCGTCGAAAAATTCCACGGCGCGGACGGGATTTTTCAGCAGCAGCGGAACGGTTTTTGCCGCGAGTTTCTTCGCGTCGGACGCCGGCAGCGACGCCGACTTCCGCGCGATTTCCGAAAGCGCGGAAGACACCTCCGAATACGCCGAGCGCATGGCGCAGAAGTCGCCTTCGCACGCCTCCCTGAAACGCGCGGAAAGCTCGGCGAGCGCGTCGGGCGGAATTTTGAGCGACGCCTCGATGTTCGCAACGTCGATTGCCGCGGTTCTCTGCTTTGAAACGTATTCGAGCCGTTTTTCGTAGTCCGCGCCGTAGCGTTGGCGGGCGGCGTCCATGATTGAGTCGAAATCCTTTTTCGACAGCCCCTCCGCGCGGGATTCCAGCGCATGCATTGCCGCAACTTGGCGCGAAATCCAAGCGTTTCGGTCGCCCTCCCTCGTCGGGAAGAGCGTTTTTGCGCGGGCGCGGATTTCGGCGGCGAGCGGGTCGGAGACCTCGGCGGAGTCGCCCCGCGGGGCGGCGGTTTTTCCGTATTTGTCGTAGCAGTACCAGCCGCCGATTGCGGCGAGCAGAAGAATCAACAGCAGATTTTTCATGGATTTGCCCTCAATATCCGCCCCCGATGGAACCGCCGACGCGCTCGGTGTTCACGCCGCAGTTGTCGTATCGGGTTGCGAGGTCCGTGTGGAGAATGTTTACGATGTTCGTGTCCTTGACTCCCTCCGCGAGGTATTCGTACATCGAGCGGCGGAGTTTCAGCTGGTAGAGAAGCTCCTGCCTGTAAATCGAGTAGAATGCGTCGGGATTGGCGTAGTGCTGAAGCTCGCGTTTGAGCGCGAACGAAACTTCAATCATGTAGTTTCTGTAAGAGCGTTCGTAGGACTCGCGGCTGAGCCTGTCGTGCAGAAACGGCTTTTTGTACCGCTCCGCGATTGTGCCGAGCCTGCGCGACCGCAACGCCTCGCCGAATGTGTTGTTTTTGAAAAACATCATGAAGTCGTTGTTTTCGTCGGTAAGAATCCTGATTTCGTTTTTCTGGCGGGCGAATTTTGCGATGTCGAGCGGCTTCCATTTTTCCAACGCACCCATGCGGACGAAGCGTATCGAGCTGAACGGAACGAAAGTCTTGTTCACGCTGCCGTCGAACTGCCTTACGAAAGTCGTGAAGTCGGGAATGGGCGAATTTTCGTGCCCGATGATTGACCCCGTCTTTCCGTGGTGCGACAGCACCCCCGGATTGTATATCCTGACCGAGAACGAGACAAGCTTCCCCGTCTTCGCGTCAACCGCCACGGCGTCGTCACCGACCTCCGAAATTTCCGAGACCGAAACGAAAGTCTTTGCGTCCCTGCCGACGTGTTTTACGTCGATTTTATGCGAAACGCGCGGGTTCGTGTCGGCGGTGAGGTTGAGGTATTTTTCGTCCGCCGAAAACACCGAAACTCCCAGAGAGCGGAATCCGCCGCCGTCGGGGGCGACCGCCAGAAGCTCCGCGCCCATGCGGACTTCGGAGTCGTCGGCAATCTCCAAGGCTTCGAGCGACTGCGGCACGGAATCGGGCACGAGCATTAGCAGCGGAAGCTCGTCCGAAACGAACGCGCGCGAGCACGACACTTTTCCCGCCGCGTTTGCGAACACCACGGGGAATTTTTCGGGCATGAATTCCTTTGTGCACAGCACGACCGTCCTGCCCTTGAATTTTGCGAGCACCGCCGCGTGGATTTCGTTTTCGACGCCTCGTTTTGTGAAGAGCGACTTTGCGAAAATCCTCTCCGCACGGGAGAGCGGCGGCGCGCTTTCAGAATCCGACGCGCCCGAATCCCGCTTCGGGTTCGCCGCCCCTACAACCGCGCGTTTGAGAGATGCGAGCCGCTCCGCATAGTCGGCGGATTCCGACATCGCCGCGCTCTTCAAATTTTCGAGCGTCGCAACCGAGATGCTGCGCGGACGGAACGAGTCGAACTCGCGCTTTGCCCTCGCCTGCGCTTCCAGCAGTTTTACGGCTTTTGCGGAGTCTCCGCCAGCCGCGGCAATCGCCCGCGCGCGCAGAGGCTCGAACTCCTCCGACGGGAACTGTTTCAGTTTGTAGTCAAGCTCGGACAACGCCTCGCGCCAGCCCGCAGCGTAGGCGCACCGCCCCTTGTAGTCGTCGGGGTAGCGGGCTTCGGCGAGCTTGCGCACAAACGCGGCGTCGCTTTGCGAAAGCGCGGAATACGCCGAAGCCGCCGCCGCGCAATAGTCGCACTGCTCAACCGTGTAGGCGAGTCTCTCCGCGTAGTTGTCGGGAAACTTTGCCGCCGCCCTGTCGCGGATTTCCGCGAAGTCCGCAACCGATATGTTCGGCAGAAAGCGCGACAGCTCCGCGCGCGCGTCGGTCTGTCTGCGAATCCACTCCGATTGGAGTTCGGGGCTGTCGGGAAAATATTTTTTCGCCGCCGCCGAAATTTTCGCCGACTCCGCCGAATCGGCGGACTTGCCAGCGGCGTCCGCGCCGCCGAAATCGCACCCGCAAAGGAAAAGCGCGGAAATTGCCGACAGCGCAAGAAGCGTTTTTTTGTTTAAATCAATCTTCATCTAATGCTCTATAATTTATAATAAACGGACAAAGAAAAGCAAGCATGAAAAATTAAAAGAATCGCAGCTCTTTCCTCCGCGCCGCCCTCCCCGCGCCCGAGCATGGCCCCGCGCCAAATTTGCGGCGAAAAAAAACTCCGCAACCTGTCGGCGCGGAGTGTCCTGTAAAACGGCGCGTGCGCCGAAGCTCAAAGCAGCGAGCTTAGCGCAACAGCGGACGTTTCGCCCGATTTCAAATCCTTGATTTTTACGATTCCCTGCGCGAGTTCGTCGTCGCCCAAAATGTACGCCTTTGCCGCACCCACGGCGTCCGCCTGCTTGAACTGCTTGCCGAACGACGCCTGTTTGAGCGGGTAGTCGGTCTTGACGCCCGACCTGCGGAGCGCGGAGATTATCTCCAAAGCCTTCGGGCGGACGTTTTCCGAGCCTATCACGAAATACGCGTCGGGGGCGTCGCGCAATTCGCCCGACTTGCCGACGAGTTCGAGCAAATCGGAAACCGTGACGTCGCCCATGCCGAAACCGACTGCCGGCATGTCCTGATAGCCGAGTTTTTTTACGAGGTTGTCGTAGCGTCCGCCGCCCGCGAGCGCGCGCCCCGTGCCGGCCGTCTGGAACGCCTCGAACACGAAGCCCGTGTAGTACGCCAAGCCGCGCACAATGCCCAAATCGGGCGAGATGAACGCGCCCACGCCGAGCGATTCGAGAATCGACACAAGCTTGCGCCAGTCGGCTATTCTTGCGTCGACGCGTTCGGCGAGTTCGCCGTCGGCGTCGAATGCCGCCCGCATCGAGTCCAAATCACGAAGCGAAATGAAATTTTTGATTTTGCCGACAAGCGCGTCGGCGTCAAGCCCCGTGCCGTCGAGCGCGGCGACCGTCATTTCGCGCAGGGCTTCGGGCGAAACCTTTTCGAGCTTGTCGATTACCGAAAGCACGGAAATGATTTTCGCGTCGGGAACGCCCGCGCTTTCGAGGAAAAGCACCCAGAGGGTTCTGTCGCCGAGGCGCAGTTTGAACTCGTTTTCCGTCAGCCCGAAGCCGCGGAGCGATTCTATCAGAAGCGCGATAACCTCGGCGTCGGCATCGAGAGACTCCTCTCCGAGAATGTCGGCGTTGTACTGGAAGAACGCGCGGAGCCTGCCCTTTTGCTGGCGTTCGTAGCGGTAGTTCTCGCCTATCGCAAACCACTTTACTGGGCGTCTGATTCCCGCCGCCTTCGCGCCGACCATGCGGGCGAGCGACGGCGTCATTTCGGGACGGAGCGAAACCGCCCTGCCGCCCTTGTCCACAAATTCGAACAGCTGCGACTTGATTTCCTCGCCGCTTTTTTCGGTGAAGAGGTCGAGCTGTTCGAGAACGGGCGGCTCGAACTCGGAAAAGCCGAACGAGCGCGCCGCGCGCCGCCAGACGCCGAAAATATAGTTCTTTTTGGCGCAATCTTCGGGATAAAACTCCCTGAACCCCGGCAGCGTTTTAAACATAAAAGCCTACTTTCTGGCGCGGGCGGCCTTGCTTTCCTCGACGAGCGAAAGGTCGAGGTTTTTGAGGGCCGCCTTCAATTCCTTGCCCGCCTTGAACTTGACGATTGCGCGCTTGGGAATAACGACGTCGTGGTCGGGCTTCGTGGGGTTTCTGCCGACGCGGGGCTTGCGAACCTGAACTTCGAGCACGCCGAAGTTTCTAAGCTCTACGTTTTTGCCCTGCGCGAGCGATTCCGAAAGAATGTCGAGCGTGCGCTGGACGATGTCTTTTACATCGTTTTGGAGAATGTCGCCGCGGCGGCATTCCTCTTTGTCCTGATAAATTCTTTGCACAATTTCTCTTTTAGTAAGATTTTGCATGGTTTGATATATTTTATTGTTGTGAAATAGATGCCCCGGGCAAATTTTTCCGAACCCCGCCTGCGGAGCGCGTACGCATGCCCGAAATCAATTACAAGGCGTAAAAGCTTATTTAGCCTGCGGGAATGTCAACAAAATTAAAACGCGATTTTCTAAGAATTTCGAAATTTTCTCAACTTTCCTGTCCAGCACCGCTTTTTTGTCCAAAAAACAGCGACGCCGCGTGGGCGTTTTGCCCGCGCGGAGTCGGAGTATGCAAGTTTTATTAGCTGAGCTTGACGGGTTCCCAAGCGCCTTCCTTGGCGTTGCTCTTGATGGACGCGTCTACGAACGCCAAGCCCATTCTGCCGTCGAGGACGGTGGCGTAGCGGGTGTGTTCGTACGAGAAGGGCTTGCCTTCCTTCCATGCGCGAATGTCCTTTTCGAACTCGCGGTGCAGACGCGCGTAGGCGTCGTGGAAGCCTTCGGGGTGTCCCGACGGAATGCGCGGTTCTTTGAGCAGCCATTCGGGAACGTCGCCGAGGAAGCCGTCGTTGGGCTGGACGTCGCCGCGCCAGTAAACGCGGTCGGGCTGTCCCGCCAGCATGATGACGACCTTTTCGGGCTCTTCCTGACGCCATACAAGCGTGCCCTTAGTGCCCGCGACTTCGATTGCCATGTCGTTCTTGTGGCCGATGCAAACCTGCGAGGCTCTGACCATGCCCCTGCCGCCGTTGGAGAGTTCGCAGTAGACGGTTGCGTGGTCGTCGAGCAGACGGCTCTTTACGAAAGTTTCGAAGTGCGCCGAAACGCGGGTTACGTCGAGACCCGTCACGAAGCGCAGCTGCATGAGCGCGTGAGTGCCGATGTCGCCGCAGCAGAGCGAGCCGCCCGAACGCTTGGGGTCTGTGCGCCAGTCCGCGCCGCTTTCGCCGCCCTGTTGTTCAATCTTCTTCGCGAGCCAACCCTGAATGTAGGACGAATCCACCCAGCGAACGTCGCCGAGCAAACCGCTTGTCACCACGAAGCGCGAGAACCACGACGACCAGTGGCCTAGGTATGTGTGCGCTACGGCAAACGGCAGACCCTTTGCGGTGGCGGCTGCAACGAGCGCGTCCGCCTGTTCGAGGTTGATTGTAAGGGGCTTTTCGCACATGACCGGAATTCCCGCCTCGATTGCCTTCATTGCGGGGTCGAAGTGCACAAAGTTTGGGGTTACGATGAGGACGTAGTCGAGACGCTGGTCTTCGGGGAGGTTCTTCTGGTCCTCAATCATTTCGACGTACGACGGATAGCCCTTGATGGGGTACGGCCAATTTTCGGCTTCCTTCATCGCGACTTCGGGATTCGGGTGGAGCGCCCCGGCGGCGACTCTGCGGGTGCCGTCCGAGAATATTGCCTTTTGGTGGGGTTGCGCGATGAACGCGCCGCAACCGCCGCCGATTAATCCGACGTTTAGAGGTCTTTTTGACATGATTTTTCCTTTTATATATAGTTGATAAAATCGCGTCGAACCGTACGGCAATCCCATACAAAAAACGGACGGAACGCTGTTCCGAAGTCTTTTTTCCACCGCGCGGACGACGTTTTTACGAAAAGGCAGATTACAACGCCGCCCCTTTCTTTCAACCATTTTTTTCAACGATTTTCCGCAATCCGCCCGCCGATTTAAGACGCGCCGCGTTTGTGCCGATTCGTTCGGATATGCAAACGGCAATTTCGAAAATAAAGGCAAGGGAAATTCTGGACTCGCGCGGGAATCCGACGGTCGAGGCGGACGTAGTTCTCGAATGCGGGGCTTTCGGACGCGCGTCGGTTCCTTCGGGGGCGTCTACGGGAGAGGCGGAGGCCGTCGAACTGCGCGACAAAAACGCGAAGCACGCCGACCATTCGCGCTTCGGCGGCAACGGAGTGCTCAAAGCGGTCGAAAACGCCGAGGGGAAAATCGCCCGCGCGCTGCGCGGCATAGACGCGCTCGACCAGCCGAAAGTGGACGCCGCCATGATTGAGCTTGACGGCACGCCGAACAAGTCAAAGCTCGGCGCAAACGCGATTCTCGCGGTTTCGCTCGCCTGCGCAAAGGCTGCGGCGGACGCTGCGGGGCTTCCGCTCTACAAATATCTGGGCGGCGCAAACGCCCGCGTTCTGCCCGTGCCGATGATGAACATCGTAAACGGCGGGGCGCACTCCGACGCGCCGATAGACATTCAGGAGTTCATGATTGTCCCAGCGGGAGCAAAAAGCCTGCGCGAGGCGGTGCGGGCGGGCGCGGAGATATTCCACGCGCTCAGAGACGTGCTGAAATCGCGCGGGCTTTCCACGGCGGTGGGCGACGAGGGCGGCTTCGCCCCCAGATTCGCAAGCTCCGACGACGCGCTCTCCGCCATTGCCGACGCAACCCTCAAAGCGGGCTACAAATTCGGCAAAGACATTTTCGTTGCCCTCGACGTTGCGTCGAGCGAATTTTACGATGCCAAGCGAGGACGCTACGTTTTCGAGAAGTCCGACAAATCCGTAAAAACCGCCTCCGACATGGTCGCCTACCTCTCCGGCCTGAAACGAAAATTCCCCGTTGTCTCCATTGAGGACGGCTGCGCCGAAGACGACTGGAACGGCTGGAAACTCCTGACCGAAACCCTCGGGAAATCCACGCAGCTTGTCGGCGACGACCTTTTTGCAACAAACCCGCGCATTCTCAAAAAGGGGATAGCGGCGGGAATCGCAAACGCAGTTCTCGTGAAGGTAAACCAGATTGGCACGCTTACCGAAACGCTCGAAACCGTGGAAATCGCAAAACGCACGGGCTACGCGGCGGTGGTCTCGCACAGGTCGGGAGAAACCGAAGACACGACAATCGCCGACCTCGCCGTGGCGACGAACGCGGGGCAGATAAAAACAGGCTCGCTTAGCCGCAGCGACCGCACCGCAAAATACAACCGCCTCATGCGCATAGAGGAGGAGCTTGGGAGCTCCGCGCTCTTCGGCTCGCTCGACGGCTCAAAGCCGTTCGAATAAAGAGTGGACATTCCGCGAAAAATATGAAGTATACGAGTCCGACGCGCAATGCGGCGGGCTTTTTTTTGCACCCCAAACCGCCACGCCCCCCAAAAAACTTGACAATGGGAAACGGAAAAGTTAGACTAAATTAACTTTTCAACAATGGGCGCAAACGCCCCCAACCAAGAGGCAACATTTCAATGAATATACAAGGCAACAGTATTTTGGACGCCGCCATGCGCGCGCCGTCGTTTCAGGGAGTTCTCGAAGTAAAACACTCGATAGCGGGCAGAATGCGCGTGCGCATACCGTCGATGAAGTCGAACCGCGCCATTGCGGAGCGAATCGTAAAAACGCTGTCGGGAGTGGGCGGCATAAGGAAAATATCGGCAAACCCGATGCTCGGAACGGTGCTTGTGGAATACGACGCCAAGACGCTTTCGCCCGTAATCGTGGTATCCGCCCTCACCTATTGCTTCGACTTCGAGGCGCAGGTGAAGTCGAGGAAATCGCTGCTTGCAAGCGAGCTTACCACAATAGGCTACGCGTTCAATCAGGCTCTCATGCAGCGCACAAAGGGACTTTTCGACCTCCGCGCACTCATGACGATTCTGCTGATTCTCCAACTCCTCAAAACCGTACCGATTCTCCGCAGGACATTCAAGATACAGACAACAACGCCGTCGTTCCCCACGAACCTGCTCTGGTGGCTCTTCCAAAGCGTGAACATCTGCAAATGAACCCGCTGAAAAAAATCGCGCTTTCGTTTGTCGGAAGCCTGAAAGTGCTCCACAGCATACGCGGACGCCTGCGAATCAACGTCGGCGGCATAAAGTCGTACCCCGAATACGCGGAAAAATACGCGCCGATGTTTCTGAACGCCCTCAAAAAGAGGGTCGGAATTACGGAAGTTTCGCTTTGCAAAATCACGGGAAATCTGCTTGTATCCTACAATCCGAACGAGACGTCGGAGGACGCCGTAATGGCGTGGATTCGCGGCGCGTGGAACGCTACGCTTGAAATTGCGTGCTCGCCCGACGCCGCCGAAGCCGACGAAAAAACGCTGGCAAAACGGATAAAATCCGCGCTCGACAATTTAAAATAAGGATATGTTCAAGAAAAAAACGCCTCTGTTGAAATGCTTCCGCGCCCACGAATTACGCGGAAGAATAAGGATTACATGCAGGGGGTTGCGCTACGTCGGGAAAGGCGGCGAGCGCGAACACCTGCTTTCGCACTTCCAGATTTTGGAAGGCGTGGAATCGGTGAGGATAAACCCCGCGGCGGAGTCCGTCGTGGTGAAGTTCGACGCCGAAAAAACTACGCCCGACAGAATCATGTCGGCGGTCGAGGAAATCATCGCCGCGCACTCGCTCGGCATACTTCAAAGGGAGCGGGAGGAAAAGAACAGGCTTTTGGTGGAGGAGCGCGATTTGCACGAAGAACCGCTTTCGACGCTCATTACGCGGAGCGCGGTTTCGGCGTCGCTACTGCTCGGCTCGTGGCTCGCAAAGAAGACGGTGCCTGCGACAATCGCGGGCAGACTTTTCGGCTTTCCGGGAATCGGCGCGCTCGCGCTCGCATACCCGCTTTTCAAGAGCGGAATCGGCGCGTTCAAAAGGTCGATGCTTCCCAACGCCGACACGCTGAGCGCAATGGCGGTGCTTTCGAGCGTGCTTTCGGGCAAAACGGCGTCGGCGCTGACGGTGCTATTCCTGCACGACTTGGCGGAGTCGATGACGGTCTACACGATGAACCGCACGCGCAACGCAATCCGCGACATGCTTTCGGTCGAAAACGAAACGGTCTGGCACCCGCTGAAAAACAAAATCGGCAGCCCGCTCGAAAAAATCCCCGCAAAGAGCCTGAAATCGGGCGACATAATCGTGGTGCATTCTGGCGAAAAAATCTGCGCCGACGGCGAGATTGTCTCGGGGCACGCGGTAATCAACCAGTCGTCGATTACGGGCGAATTCGAACCCGTCTCGCGCAAGACGGGCGGCAGGGTGTTCGCGGGAACGCTCGTGGTGGAGGGCACAATAACCTGCAAAGTGGAGTCTGCGGGCGAGAACACGGCGGTCTCGAAAATCATAAAAATGGTCGAGGACGCGGGCGGCAAAAAGGCGGAGGTACAAAACTACGCCGACAAATTTTCGTCCGCCCTCGTGCCGCTCAACATAGTTCTTGCGGGCTTGGTCTACGCGCTCACGCGCGACATGAACAGGGCGTTGAACATGCTCATCATAGACTACTCCTGCGGCATAAAGCTTTCGACGGCGGCGGCGCTGTCGGCGGCAATCAACACTGCGGCGCGGCAGGGCGTGCTCATCAAGGGAAGCGGCGTGATTGAGTCCATGAGCAAGGCGGACACGCTCATTCTCGACAAGACGGGCACTCTCACAGAGGGCAAACCGTGCGTGGAAAGCATAGTGCCGCAGTCGAAAAAATTTACGCAAAAAGACATCGTCTGCTACGCGGCGGCGGCGGAGGAAACCTCGAAACACCCTATGGCGTCGGCGATTCTCGACGCCGCCACGCGTGAGGGCGTCCGCATTCCGCAGCACGGCGACGTCAATACGATTGTCGGGCGCGGCGTGTACACCACGGTAGGCGGCTCTACAATCCGCGTGGGCAACAAGAAATTCCTCAACGAAAGCGGAATCCACACGCACTCCATGCGCGAACAGGCGTCCGCGCTTTTCGCAAAGGGCGAAAACGTGGTGTTCGTCTCGAAGGACGACGAAATCGCGGGGCTTATCGGAATTAGAGACCCCCTGCGCGAGAACATGAAAAAGGCTCTCAACCGCCTGCGCAACGTGGGGGTGGACGACATCGTTCTGCTTACGGGAGACCTCGAACAGCAGGCGGACGTCGTGGCTCGCAGACTCGGAATAGACAGCTACGAGTACGAGCTTCTGCCCGAAGACAAGGCGCGCGTGGTGCTCGGCATGCAGGCTCGCGGGAACAAGGTGGTGATGGTAGGCGACGGCATAAACGACGCCCCCGCCCTCGCCTACGCCGACGTTGGAATCGCGCTCGGCAAGACGCGCACGGACGTCGCAATGGAGGCTTCCGACATCACGATAGCAGGCGACAACGCCCTCATGCTCCCCGGAATCTACGGGCTTTCAAAGTATACGATGGACGTCGTGCGGCAGAACCTGATAGCGGCGGTCGGCATAAACACACTCGGGCTTATGCTGGGCGCGCTCGGAACAATTCCCGTAATTTTCGGAGCGGTGATGCATAATTCCTCGACAATTCTGGTTGTAGCCAACAGTATGAGAATATTGTTTTACGATATGGGGCGTCCGCCTTCGCTAAAATAACTTTAAATCAAAACCGAAAGGAACAAACATGACAAGAGACCATATAATCGGAGCCGCGCTCGGCATCGGCATCGCAGCGACAGGCTTCTACCTCTACAAAAAGAATCAGGATAAAATCGACGAAATCCTGCGTTCGCACGGAATGGACATTCCCGTCAACGAAAACAAGCCGTTGAACAATATGTCCGTCGAAGAGCTCGCGACGCTCAAAGAAAAGATTGAAGACATCATCGCCGAACGCGAACTTGCCGCGGAATCTGGCGAAGCCGCCGCGCCCGCGGAGGAAAAGCCCAAGGCGAAACGCCGCCGCCGCAAGACAAAGGCGGCAAAGGTTGCCCCCGCCGCGGAAGAACAGCCCGCAGCATAAGCCCCGAATTTCGGATTTCGGACGCCCGCGCCGCAAGGTCGGGCGTTTTTTGCGGACATTCAACGCAACGCGCAAAATGACCCGCGCGGCAACACGCCAAACGCAAAGCGGCGACGCAACGACGCGCTATGCGCATGCTTCTATCTCCGCGCAACTTCCTGCGCGCGCATTCGCAACCCTCGCCTATCCGCGCCCCTTTTCCACACCGCGCACCGCTTCCGACTCCGCGCTCGGTTTTGCATTTTTGGGGCAGTCCGCGCTTTCATATCTTGACATTTAAAACTGCGGAATAAATATGGATTTATGAGGTTTTTTAGCGCAATAATTTTTTGCATTTCGGCGGTCGCGGCGTCGGCGCAACACGCAGTGCCCGAACTGCCCAAGCTTCCCGTTTCGCCGATTTCGCAGTCGGACATAGACAAACTGCTCGAAAACGACAGCGCGCAGGCGTGGGGCGAATACGCCGAAAAGACCCGCGCGACAACCCTCGACCTCGCCCTCAAACAGCTCTACCCCGAAGCCGCGGGCTGGCTCTACGTCTACAAGGCGGCGGACCTCTTCTCGAAGGAGGGGACGTCTTTGCACACGGCGGTAAAACGCGCAATGCTATCCGACATTCCCGCGCTCTGCGACTTTTTCGAGACAATGAAGCCCGAAGACAACCTCGAAGGCGTCTGCAAAACGCTCGCGCAAATCCACCAAGTCTACCCCGACAATTTCAAAAAATACCTGAGGAGCGCGTTCGCGGTCTCGCTCGTCTACGACGTTCCGCCCCCCGGCGGCTGGCCGAACTGCGGAACGCCGTCCGACCCCGTCCCGATGTTTCAGGCGGAGGAAACCTTCAACATTTTCACGGAAGACCCGCATACGTTCGTGTTCCCGATGGACAGGCTGACGGTCGGCGAACTTATCTGGGTGTTCGGAATCGGCGGGCCGCTCGACGAGCTGCGCGGACTGAAAAACACGAGCATTGCGCCGTTCGCGATAGAAAAGCTTGCGCACTCGATAAAGACCGACAAGTCGCGCTACGCAAACGGAGTCGTTGCCGACTGGGACGCGTCGGAGCGCGAATTCACCCCGAAAAATATCCTCAAATACGGCGGCACGGAGGCGGAAAAAGTCTACTGCGCGTGGAGAATCGCAAACGCCAACGGCATACCCTGCCTTTTCTTCCGCGAGGGCAAACAGGCGTGGCTTGCGTACATGTCGCGGCCGGGGGTCTGGAAGCACGACGTCGCCCGCAGCGAAAAGGCAAAACACCTCTTCGGACGCCCGCTCGACCCGCAAACATGGAGGACATCGCAGAAGTTCGACATCGACATGCTCGCCCGCCGCCACATCACGACGGAGGCGGGAATCTTCTCGCGCGTGTTCCTCGAAATTTCGCGCATGCTCTACGACGCGGGCAAAAACAACGATGCCGCCGTTTTCGCCGACAAAGCCCGCAAGGAAAATCCCGAAAACTGGGAGGCGTACATCGCGTTCATCTCGGCGCGCGCGCGCTTCGGGGCGTCGCAGGGCGAGCTTGACTCTTACTGGCGCAAAAGCTACGAAGCGTTCCGCCGCTACCCCGACATGTGCATTGCAATGCTCAATTTCTACCGCCAAAACCTCATCGCCCTCAGGCGCGGCAAAGAGGCGGACAGGCTGCTCACCGCCGAAATGCGCGGCGTAATGCGCTCCGACACGGGGCTTGGCATCGACATCTACGCGAACCAGATTTCCGACATGTTCGCCCGCGCCGAAGACAAAACGGAAATCCTGCCCGCATATCAGGATATCGTGAGAAACTCGACCTCCTGCCCCGACGAGTGCCTGCGCAAAATAACGATGCCGCTTGCAAAACTTTTCGTGTCGGTCGAAGACTACCGAAGCGCGAACAAGGTGGTGTCGATGTTCGTAAGCGCCTCGCGCGACGAACTGTCGAAAGCGAGGGCTGAAAAACTGCGCGAAACGCTGACCCCGCCGAAAAAGGCGAAGCCCGAAAAGGGGGAGGAATAACTTGGGCTTTCTCAAACGCATGAAACGCAGGCTGTCGAAGTTCGGCGAGGACTTCGCACACCTGACCGCCGACGTAATCTACGACCGCCGCGAGGGCTTCTGGATTTCCGTCTACGCGGCGGTTCTGAAAACGCTCTCGTTTGTGTTCGAGGCAATCGCGCGGACGCGCTACGCCATGTACGAAAAACGAATCATGCGCGACGCCCCGCTCGGCTGCCTTGTGGTCGTCGTCGGAAATTTGACGGTGGGCGGCACGGGCAAAACGCCGATTGTCGAAAAGTTCGCGCGCTCCCTCAACGAGCGCGGCAGAAAAGTCGCAATTTTAAGCCGCGGCTACAAAAGCAAGTCGGACGGCGCGCTGAAAAAATTCGTCCGATGGCTCACCCACGGCGAAGCCCCCAAGCCGAAAGTGGTCTCCGACGGCAAGCGGATTCTGCTCGACTCCGAATTCGCGGGCGACGAACCCTACATGCTCGCCCGCAACCTCCCCGGGGTAATTGTAATTGTAGACAAAAACCGCGTACGCGCGGGGCACTACGCAATAACGGAATTCGGCGCCGACACCCTCGTGCTCGACGACGGCTTCCAATACCTGCCCCTGCGCGGGCAGCTGCAACTGCTGCTTGTCGACAAGACAAACCCCTTCGGCAATTTCAGCCTGCTCCCGCGCGGAATTTTGCGCGAGCCTGTCTCGCACCTCAAACGCGCGTCGTACATCTTCCTCACAAAATCCGACGGCAGGCGCGACCCGGAATTGGAGCGCACAATACGCAAATACAACCCGTCGGTCGAAATAATCGAATGCGCCCACAGACCGACGTGCCTTGCGGAATTTTCGACGAACGAAAGGGTCGGGCTTGAAATACTTAAAGGCGCGAAAGTCGCGTGTTTTTCGGCAATCGCAGTGCCCGAAGGCTTCGAAAAATTCCTTGTGGAGCTCGGTGGGGAAATCGTCTACAAAAAACGCTTTCTCGACCACCACAGGTTCGACGACGCCGAACTAGACGCGTTTTTCGACGCCGCAAAAAACGCGGGCGCGCAGCTTGCCGTCTGCACCGAAAAGGACGCCGTGCGCATTCGCCCCGACCTGAAAACGGAAATCCCGTTCTACTACACAAAGCTTGAAATAGACATTCTCCGCGGCGAGGAAGACTTCGAGTCCGCCGTCGAGAAAATCTGCTTCCCAAAGCGCGAAAGCGACGACGCCCCGCAAAATTCCGCCGACTAAACGAACGGAATGTACGACATTTTCATCGTCGAAATCCAGATGCGGTATTTTCCCTCGTCCGTGTAGACGCCGTCTTCGTCCCAAGCCGACGGAAGGTTTATCAGACCGCTCTTGATGTTCGCCGCAAGCTCCGCGTCTATCGTGCCGTTGAGGTCGGCAAGCGGGTCTTCCGAAACGGCGACCGCGCTCGAACCGCACGCCGCAAGCCTCTTCAAATGCCTTGCGTAGACCGAAAGCGGATTCGAATCCAGCGGAAAATTCCGCGCGTCGTAGTTTTCGGGATAGTCCAAGCCGTTCGGAATGAAGCGCGACTCGGTGAGCATTACCCGCCCGTCGGCAAGCCGCGATTTCACCGAAGCCATCGCAAACGACGTCCCCCCGAACGGAAACATCACGCACATGCGCGAAAGCCCGTCGGCGGAATCGAAAGTTGTCGCAAAAACCGACACCCCAAGCTCGTCGTCAACGGGCAGCTTGAATTTGCCGCTCTCGCAAAAGCCCGCCGCAAGAATGCGCCCGCGCAGTTTTGCGTGGCGTTCGAGGGTGCTCCACGCGCTTTCGGTAGGCTCGAACTTCGGGAACATTTCGATGTCCTCGTCGGTGTTTTCAAGCGAAATTCCCGCCCAGTAAAACGCCGATTCGAGCAGCAGAAAAAGCAAAACCGAACTCGCCCCCAAGACCCAAACGGGGCGGTCGTCGAGAAAATGCCGCAGGCAGACAAAAACCGCGAGCGAAAAGCACGCCGCGCGAATCCAGCGACGCAAAAGCACAAGCTTTGCCGAGCCGAACCAGCGCGCGTTGACCCCGCCAACGAAAATCATCGCGCCGAAAAGCGCGATGATTGCCAAGTAAACGGGGTTTTCGAATATCCGCATTAGATTCTAAGCGGCATTACGACGCACATAAAGTTGTCGAGCGTCTTGAAAACTCCGGGGCTCATTTCGTCCTTGAATTCGAAGAAAACTTCGTCTTTCGAAATGCTGCCAAGCGGCTGTTTGAGGAATTCGGGGTTGAAGCCGATTTGTACTTCGGGACCCGAATATTCGATTTCGATAGCCTGCTTTGCGTCGCCCTCCGCGCTGCGCGTCGAGATTTCGAGCGAGTTTTCGGACATCGTAAGCTTTACCGAATTCTGCTTGTCGCTCGTGAGAATCGCAACGCGGTTGACGGTTTCGAGCATGAGCTCGCGGTCAACCTTGATTCTGTGCTCCGCCTCTTTGGGAATTACCTGCTTGTAATTCGGGTAGCTGCCCTCCACGATTTTCGAAACGAGGTAGATTGACCCAACAAGCCCGTTTTCGGAGGCGTCGCCGCCGACGTCGATGTCGAACGCAACCTGACGTTCGTTGAAGCTGATTTTTGCGACCTTGCCCTGCGAGAGGAGCTTTTCAAGCTCGCCGACGGTCTTTGCGGGGAGAATGACGTTGCCTTCGTCCTCCTGCTCTATCTTCATGTCGCGCGAGACGAGAGCCATGCGCTTGCCGTCCGTCGCAACGAGAGTGAGCTTTCCTTCGGAGAAGTTGAAATACACGCTGTTTAAGATGTAGCGGTTTTCGTCGGAGCTTTTCGCGTAGGAAACGGAGCGGAGCATGTTAAAAAGCTCCTGCGGGGGAAGCTCGTAGCTGTGCTGGTCTACGAAGCTCGGCAGCGCGGGGAATTCCTCCGCGCGGAGGCCGTTGAGCTTTGTGGAGAAGCCGCCCGACTTCACCTTTGCGGTCTGTCCGTCGTCGCTTTCGAAAGTGATTTCCTGCTGGGGAGCCGCGCCCACAATCTGCGCGAATTTCTTGACGGGAAGCGTAATTTCGCCGCCGTTTTCGACTTCCGCCTTGATTGAGCAGCGAATGCCCAAATCGAGGTTTGTTGTGGTGAGGGTCACTACGTCGCCCTCTGCCTTGATGAGCACGTTGTTGAGAACTGCGTTCGGCGGTTTGGAGCTTACGACGTTTGCGACCTGACGCAAACCCGTCACAAAATGTTCCTTGTTGATTTTGAACTTCATATCTGTTTGGTGGTTGTTTTTGCGGGGCTTAAATCCGAAACGTATCGGACATAAAAACTGCCCCCTTTATAGTATGCAAATGCGGAAAAATCCAGCTAAAATTTATTCCATGCCGTCGAGAAATTCAAGTCCCTGAATCTTGCCGTCGGCGAATTTTATTCTGCGGTAGTAGCAGCCGCGGCGGGGATTGCCGGACTTGTCCTTGGTGTGGCACGAGCCTTTTCCGACCATGCGGACTTTATAGACAACCGAATTCTGCTCGCAGTTCACAAGAACGTCTACGAGTTTGAGGAAGTCGCCGCTGGTTTTGCCCTTAATCCAGAGTTCGTTTCTGGAAGTGCTCCAAAAAGTAGCCATGCCTTCTTTGAATGCCGTTTCGAGGGCGAGCTTGTTGACGTATCCGACGATGAGAACTTCGCCCGTGTCGGCGCATTGCGCGATTGCGGGGATTACGTCCTCGGAGCATTGCGCGATTTTTTTAAGCTTCGTGAAATCGAGCTGCAAATTGAGACCTTCTTCTATTTCTTTACTCATACCCGACGATAATGAGCCGCCGCGCCGCGATTTCAACACAAAAATTTCCGCCCCCGCGCCGAAAAAATGCGCCAAAGCCAATCAAGATACTTGACAAACGCAAAGCCGATGTGAAAGAATGGGCGGATAGTCAGGGGATATAGCTCAGTTGGTTAGAGCATCTGCATCACACGCAGAGGGTCCTCGGTTCGAGTCCGAGTATCCCCATTGCCGCAGTTTTTTTATAATTTCGAACGATACGCCCCAAGACCAAGGGCGTATTTTTTGAAGCAGACAATGCCGAATGTTGCGAAAAGCGGCTTGCGGGCGGACACCGAAGCCCGCGAAACGGCGATTTTTTCGCGATACGGCGTTTACTCCGCAATTTCGGCTACGGGAAAATCCCCGCGACAGGCGGAGGGAAATTTTGCTCAGGTGGCGGAATGGTAGACGCAGCGGACTTAAAATCCGCTGACTTTACGGTCGTACGGGTTCGAGTCCCGTCCTGAGTAGCTTTTGCATGTGCCGCAAGTTGAAGAAATTGCAAGCCGACCTCCGCGAGCTTGCGCAAAAAGGCAAAAAAAGGCGGCTTGCGGAAGCGCAAAATTCGTTCCATAATGTCGATAAATAAGTGTTGAAGCTTTCGAAAAAATCGGAAGTATGTATGGCAATAATATGAACGACTCCGACACAGGCATTCATCGGGAAAAATACGGCGGCGACGTCGGTATTGTCGAATGCGCCGACTTCTTTTGCGACACCCCGCTCGACTTCGAGTTGGGCGGCCAGCTCGACTCGTTCAACGTCCGCTACGAAACCTACGGCAGACTCAACGAGGACAAGTCGAACGCGATTCTCGTGTGCCACGCGCTCACGGGAGACCACCACTGCGCGGGCGTCTATTCGCTGCTCGACAGAAAATCGGGCTGGTGGAACAACATCATAGGCCCGGAAAAGCCGCTCGACACAAACAAATATTTCATCATCTGCTCGAACTGCATAGGCGGCTGCCGCGGCACGACGGGGCCGTCGTCGATAAACCCCCAAACGGGCGAACGCTACAACCTGACATTCCCCGCAATCACAATCCGCGACATGGTCGCGGTGGAGGAGCGGCTTGTGTCGCACTTGGGCATAAAAAAGCTTGCAATGATTATCGGCGGCTCGATGGGCGGCATGCAAACGCTACAATGGGCGATTGACTTTCCCGACCGCATGGAAAAAATCTGCGCCCTCGCCACGACATCGCGCCAAAACGCGCAGGCGATAGCCTTCAACGAAGTCGGGCGTTCGGCGATTATGCAGGACCCCGTCTGGAACGGCGGCAACTACGAGCTTGCCCGCGTGCCCAGCGTAGGGCTTGGAATCGCCCGCATGATGGCGCACATCACCTACCTTTCCGACAAGGGGCTTGACGACAAATTCGGGCGCGAACACAAAAAAATCGCGGGCGACGAAATTTTCAAGCCGTCTTTCGAGATAGAAAACTACCTGCACTATCAAGGGCAAAGCTTCGTCAACAGGTTCGACGCCAACACATACCTCTACTTCACCCGCGCCCTCGACCTCTTCGACCTGCGCACAAACGGCGGAAGCTTGGAGGCGGCGTTTAAAAACGTCGAGGCGCGGACGCTCGTTGTCGGCTTCACGTCTGACTGGCTCTTCCCGCCGAAACAGAACCGCGAGATAGTCAAGGCGCTGCTGCGCATAGGCAAAACGGCGTCATACGCGGAAATCAAGAGCGACTTGGGGCACGACTCGTTCCTGATTCACTCTCCTAAACTTTACAACTTGGTGGAATCGTTTTTGAATGTCGGAGAATAAAAACACAAAATCGCTCTCGAAGCGCAAGATAGAGCTTAAAGCAATCGGCGAATGGATTGCCGACGGCGAACGCGTGCTCGACCTCGGCTGCGGCAGGGGAATCCTGCTGAGCGAACTTGCTCGGAAAAAGAACATCTACGGCGTCGGGGTCGATTCGGATTTCGACAAAATCTCGCGCGCAATAAAGCGCGGCGTCAACGCCTACCACGGAGACATAATGGATTTGCTCTCCGCCTTTGACGACGATTCCTTCGACTGGATTATCTGCTCGCGCACGCTCCCCGAACTCGAAAACGCAAGGGAAGTCGTGTTCGAAGCGTTGAGGGTGGGCAGGCGCGTCGCCGTGGGCTTCGTCAACCACGCCTATTGGCGGAACAGGCTCTACATGGCGCTCACAGGCTCGCGCATAGTAAACGACGTCTTCCCCGAAAGGTGGGACACCGCCCGCCCCATGAATCCCATTTCCATAAATTCGTTTAAAGAATTCTGCAAAGAAAACGATATTACCATAGCGCGTTCCCACTTTCTGAGGGGAGACTGGGAAACGCCATGCGCCCTCCTGCCGAATCTGCTGTCGGGCTACGCGATATTCGAAATTTTAAAAGACAAAAAACAATGAACGAAAAAGAATGCGAAACAAAAAACGACGGGCAGAAAAACCCGCTCGCCAACGAAATCAACAAGCGTTTTCTTGAAGAGCGCAAAATATTCCTTTGGGACGAAGTCAGCGACGAAAGCTCGGCGGACATAGTGCGCAAGCTGCTCTACCTCGACATGCTCGACCACGATAAGGAAATCACCCTCTACATGAGCACCCCCGGCGGCTCAATCAGCGCGGGCATGGCGGTCTACGACACCATGAAACTCATCAAAGCTCCCGTCAAGGTGGTGGTCGTGGGAATCGCCATGAGCATGGGCTCGATACTGCTTTCCGCAGCCCCCAAAGGCAGACGCTTCCTCTTCCCCAGCGCGCGCGTGATGATTCACCAGCCGCTGATTATGGGCGAAATGAGCGGAACGGCGGTAGACATGCACATTCAGGCGATGGAGCTTGAACGCATGCGCGAAGAGCTGAATAAAATCCTCGCCGAAGCGTCGGGACAGCCGCTCGAAAAAATCGCCGCCGACACCGACCGCGACTTCTTCATGACCGCGCAGGAAGCCGTAGACTACGGACTCGCCGACGGAATCATAACCGAACTTTAATTCAAGAAAGGAAAGACACCGCAATGAAAAAGACAACCGCAATTCTGGCAATCGTCCTCGCCGCAGTCTGCGCGAACGCCGAAAAGAAAGTAGTGGCGTTCGGCTCGATACCGCAGGCGGCGCAACAGTTCGCAAACGCAAACTTCAAGGGCAAACAGCTCGCGTCGACGCAGGTCGATACAATGCTCTTCGGCGCAATCACCGAGGGCTATAACATCGTCTATACCGACGGCACGGAAATCGAATTCGACGCCGACGGCAACTGGAAGGAAATCAAGGCGAAGACATCGGCAGTTCCCGCCGACCTCGTGCCCGAAAAAATCAGGCAGTACGTCAAGGAAAACTTCAAGGGACTGCCGATTGTAAAGATTGAAAAAGACGCAAAGGGCTACGAAATCGAGCTGTCGAACGGCAGGGGGCTTAAATTCGACCCCAACTTCATCTTTATCGGCTTGGATTAGCCCGAACACGGCAACGAACCGAACATAGGCGCGTCTCCCCGACGCGCCTTTTTTTGCGCCCGCACTCCGAACGCACAACAAAAAAACCAGCCGTGAATGCGGGCAAAATTGCGAAAATCCGCGCAAAATCGCGCGAGAATGTATGGGCAAATTGCCGCCGCGCGACTCTGGTTTTGCCGAAAAAAATCGGCTGAATTGAAAAAAATGCGAAGCCGAAATCAAACGCCGCCGTTTCCGTGCGTAATTTGCCGCATTGCCTCGTATGCGGCGATTCCTGCGGAGGTTGAAAGGTTCAGCGAGCGCAGTTTGGGCGCGAACTGCGGAATTTTCAGGCGGCGTCCGTCGAGGTCGTCGTGGACGCGCTGCGGGCAGCCGCAATCCTCCGCGCCGAACAGAAGCCCGTCGCCGTGTTCGAATTTTGCGTCCCAAAGGCATTTGTCGCCCTTTGTCGTAAAAAGCCAGATGCGCGACAAATCGGGCGCGAGCGGCGACGCCTTGAAGCTCTCCCAGTCTTTATGGTGCACAACGTCAAGCTCGTACCAATAGTCCATGCCGCTGCGCTTCAATTTGGAGTCCGTAATGATGAAGCCGAGCGGGTGTATCAGGTGCAGGCGCGCGCCGATTATCGAGCACATTCTGCCGATATTCCCCGTGTTTTGCGGGATTTTCGGGTTGTGCAATATTATATGTACGGGCGGATTCTCGCTTTTCATCGGCGTTTGAAGTTCGACATCGCCCGCCGCGCTTCCTTTTGCGCCTCGCTTTTCTTGATTGCCTCGCGCTTGTCGAAGAGTTTTTTGCCCGTGCAGACCGCTATCAGCACCTTTGCGAGCGACTTTTTGAAATAGATTTTAAGCGGGATAATCGCGGTTCCCCCCGAATCGGTCGCCGACTTCAATTTGAGAATCTCCTTTTTGTGGAGGAGCAGTTTGCGCGGGCGGGTCGGATTGTGGTTGTTGATGTTGCCGAAATCGTATTCGGAAATGTGCGCCTGATAGAGAATTGCCTCGCCGTTGTCTACGCGCACAAAGGCGTCGTTTATCTGGGCGTGCGCGCCGCGCAGGCTCTTGATTTCCGTGCCAGAAAGCGCGATGCCCGCCTCGAAAGTTTCGCCTATGAAAAAGTCGCGACTCGCCTTGCGGTTGCGAATCTCTACTGCCTTTCTTTCCGATTCTTTCTTTGCCATGTTGTCCGAACAAAAAACCGCGCCGCAATTTGCAATGCCGCGCGGATTCAGCCGCAATCCGAATGCCGACGAAGCCTATTCTACGGAATCCGTGCGCGGCGAGAAGAGTTCGTAGCTTATATTGCCCCTGATTATTTCAAGCAGCGCAATATCTTCAAGCTCAAGCTTTTCCAACGAATTAACCGTAGGCTCGCTCCCCGCTTTGAGCTGTTTTACGCGGCGCGATACCACATTGATGAGAATGTTGGGGTCGGGAATGATTTTCTGTGCTTCTTTGATGTAATCGTCTCTCAAAGTACTTCTCCTTGTTTTAATGAAAATGCCGAATTTACCAAATCGGGCTGTCAATGCAACAAAAAAAGAGCCTCCCCCAAAAGGAGAAGGCTCTTCTATTCAAAATACGCAAATTACGCCTTTTTCGTGTCGTCCTTGAAGAACAGGTAGAAGAACACGAGCAGCGCGCCCGAAATTGCCGCTTCAACCCAGAAAATCGACTGCCAGCTTGTGCTCGCCTGAACGGCGTCGGCGACGATTGCGTTGCTTGTGTAGTGCGAAATCAGCCATGTCGAGAAGAACGTGCCGAAAATCTGCGCGATGCCGTAGAAGAAGAAGTACAAGCCCTGCGCCTGAGCCTTGATGTCGTCGGACGCCTTTTTGTCGATGTACATCTGCGCGGCTACGAAGAAGAAGCCGAAGATTATGCCGTGAACTGCAATCGCGCCCCAGTAGAGTCCGCCGACTTCGGGCGCGAACGCGCTCATGACGTAGCGAAGGAACATCGCCAAGATGCCCAAGCCCATCGTGTTCTTGAAGCCTATGCATTTAATGGCGACGGGAATGAGAACCATGAAAAGCAGTTCCGAAACCTGACCCACGTTCAACGTGGGCGTAATGTTCTTTACGCCGAGGCTCGCGAGGAACGAACCGTACATCCAGTAAATTGTGAACGCCACCGTCCAGACGATTACGCAAACCATGAAAATCGCAACGTTGCGGTCTTTGAGCATTGCAAACGCGCGAAGTCCGAGCGCGTCGGCAACGGACATCGGTTCACCTTTCGCCTTCGGGGGAGTCGCTGGGAGGAAGAGCGCGAAAACCGCCGCAACCGCCGCAACCGCCGCGCCGCATGCGAGCGGAACCGCCGTGCCGTCGATAACAGCATCGAAGAAGAATTTTGCCCCGAACGCGAAAACCGCCGCGCAAACCCAGCCCAGCGAGCCGAACACGCGGATAAGCGGGAACGCTTCCGGCGTGCTGTTTGCCATGGCAATCGACGACGTAAGACCCCATGTGGGCATGTACGCGCACATCGCCAAAACGAGCCATACGAAAATCATGGTCGGGTTGACCGTAAAATACGCGGCGAGCAGCAAAACCGCCACGAGCGCGTTCAGCACGAACAAAACCTTTTCGCTGTTTGCAACCCTGTCGGCGAACATGCCGACCAGCGGCGAGAAAATCGAGCCGATTGCCATTGTGGACATAATCAGCGCGAACATTATACCTTCGACGTGCATTTTATCGAGATAGCTCGACAGCTGAACCCAGAAGGACGCCACCAGCATGAATTGCAGGAACATCATAATGCTCAATTTAGAGCGGAGTATTAACGACATAATTTTCCTTGTATTGTTTGTTGTTTGGTTGAAATTTTCAAAAACAGCCGGCGGGTATTTGCCGGTTGCGGTTGTGTATTCAAGCCCTTTGCGCGTTTTCCGCAAGCAAAAACGGACGCGCCGAAATCTGCGGTTGCTACGGCAACGGACGAGCTTGGCAAAACGTCGGGCGGCGCGGACGGCGCAATAACTCGATACCGTAGCTCGGCTTAGTGCGAAGCTATTTCGTCAAGCACGCGTATGCCGAGGTATTCCTCGACGACCGTGCCGCGGAAGTCGCGGAACGGCGGCATGTAGGACATTGCTCGGTGCGCGGCGTAGCCTTCGTCGTCGGTGTACTCTTCGAAGAAGTAGAATGTGGCGGGGTTTGTGGCGTCTTGAAGAAGGTCGTAGCGCAGGCATTTTTCTTCAAGCCGCGTTTTTTCCACAACCTCCAACGCGCGTCTCTTAAACTCCTCCGCGGCTTCGGGCTTCACGCGAAGCCCCGCCCAAACTATAATCGTTTTCGGACTCATTGTTTGACTGTGTTGTTGGGGATTTTCCTGAAATCGAGCAGAACGTCCTTGTCGCGCATAAGCCTGAGCTTTTTGCCGTCCGACGAAATCGAGATTCTGTCCGCCTTTTGAAGCGCCTGCATGAATTTATATTCGTACTCGCCGTACGGGCCCATGCGGCGCGTCGAGAACATGTTCGCCGCCCCGAACGAGCCGTTCTGCCCTATTACGAAGCTGCCGCCGAACAGGTTGTTGCCCGACATTCCGCTGACTTTGAGGTCGGGCGCAAAGCGCAGGTAGACGAATTCGTTTTCCGATTTCGGCATTTTGGCTTCGCCCTGCCCCGCCAAAAATACGGGAACCCACGTCGTGTCGGCAAGGTCCGACTTGAACGGCTCGGAGACCGTGCACGCCTCCTCCGCCGCCCTCGCGACCGCCGCCTCGTTCGCCAGCGGCTGCGCCGCGGTCTCCCTCAGCTGCCTAGCAGCCTCCTTCCGTGTTGTCGAATTGCACGCGGTACACAAAACGACGCCCAATGCGAATATTAAAAATCTTTTCATGATTCCTTCCATTTTCCTGTCCGCATGTTGACAGGTTTTTTCCCGAATTCCAACACTATTATTCTTCACACGGAGCGAAAAATATACTTCAATGTCGACAGAATCGATTTTTTTATGGACGAAATCACATTCAACAGAAAAACATACAAAGGCTACACTATCCCCACCACAAACGCCTCGCTTCTTGCGATAACCGCCGCAAACGGCATGCTCGCCTGCGGATACGTCAAGGTCGAAACCGCCGACAAACTCGGCGACGCCCTCGCAATCGTCACCGGCGTGAACTCCTACGACGACATGTTCGCAAAAAATGTCGTCGCCGTCTCAAAAGCCGCCCAAGCCAAAGGCGTCGCAGTAGGCATGACTGGCCGCGAAGCCCTCGAACTCCTCTCCTAGGGCGCGAGCCGCGCCACTCGAAACTTGGGGGCTTGCGCCCCCAGGGGTGGATTTCGCGTTGCGAAATTCTCCACCCACTCCCCCGACGCGAGCCGCGCCACTCGGGCGCAAGGTGCGCCTCCCTACGGAACTTCGTTCCTTTCTGTGGTAATGCGCGGCAAATTACTTGCCGCTTTCCTCTATTAGTCCGTATTGGCTTCGCCAATTACTGGCGTTGGGATTGTCGAACGTTTGCAAGAAATATATATAAAATAGACGCGCGTTGCGCGGATAAACAAAAAGCGGAAATCCGCTAACATGGATTCTCCGCTAACTGATTAGCTCCACTTTTATCCCAGCGCATTTTAAAAATCTTCTGCGCCGTGCGCTGTAATATTAGGCGCGTTAGAGTGCCGTTCAGACGGTGGCTTTCCCGCCGTGTAATTTTAGGGGCGTCAAAGTGCCTGTATAAGGGCGGCTTTACGCGCGGCACAGGGCGCGTAGCATACTTGGCGTATGTAAGCGGTCTGGGACGCGCGTGAAACGCCCTTAGACTGGTGCTTTCACGCCCCGTGTGCGTGGCGTACTTTCGTACGCGAGCGGTCTGCGGGCACAGGGAAACGCCCTTAGGGAAGTGCTTTCACGCGCCGTCTCGCGCCGTGTTATCTGATGTGGAAATCGAGGGGGATCCTTGTGTAGACGGCGGAGCGGCGTTTTGTTTCCGCCAGCTTTTTAAATCTTTCAAGCGTTTTTATCGGCACGGATTTTGCGAACGGCGCGCCGCCCTCCGAAACCATGTCGAGCAAATCGCGCACGGCGTCGCGCTGCGGGCATTCCGCCACGCACGCGCTTTCGCATTTCGACGCCTTTTTTGCGTATTCGACGGCTTCGGAAAGTCCGCCGATTTCGTCCAGAAGCTTCAATTTTTTCGCCGCCGCTCCCGAAAACACGCGGCCGTCGGCGAGCTTCAAAACGGCATCGCGCGGGATTTTCCTCGACGACGAAACGAGCGATACGAATTTCGAATAGACCGTGTCGGTCGCCGCGCGTATCCGCGCAATTTCCGCGTTGGTCGGGCGGCGCGAGAACGTTCCGATGTCCGACATGGGCGCGGTTTTTGCGCCGTCGAAGGTTATGCCGAAATCCGCCGCGAGTTTCTCGGCGGAGAACAAAAGCGAAAACACGCCGATGGACCCCGTAATGCTTTCGGCGTCGGCGTAGATTTTGTTTGCGGCGGTGGAAATCCAGTACGCGCCGCTTGCGGAAATTCCGCCGAACGACGCCACAACGGGCTTGGCCTTTGCGAGCAGTTCGACCTCGCGCCTGATTGATTCCGACTCGTAGGCCGAGCCGCCGCCGCTGTTGACGCGCAAAACCACCGCCTTGACGTTTTCGTCGAAGCGCAATTCGCGCAAGAGCACGCAGTACGTCGCGGCGTCCACGATGTCGTTTGCGGGTTTTGCGGCGGAGATTTCGCCGTTAAGATATACTACCGCCACAACGCCGCCGCAATCGGGGCCGCACTCGGGGAATTCGTAGTCCGCAACGGAAATCTGGGCGAACGAAACCCCGTCCGCGCCTACTTTTTCGGAAATGTAGTCTATAACTTCGTCGCGGTATGCGAGCCTGTCCACAAGCCGCGCCGCCAGCGCGTCGGCGGCGGAGAGCACCGCCTTTTTTTCGGCGACGCCAGCAAGCGCGGCGGCGGAAATCTTGCGCGATTTTGCGACGCTTTCGAGGACGGAATTCCACACGGAATCGAGAAGCCCCGCGTAGTTTTCGCGCACGGGTTCGGACATTTTGTCGGAGGTGAACATTTCGCCGAAGCTTTTGAGCGCGCCGACTTTCACGACCTCGACTTCGACGCCGTATTTTTTCAGCGCGTTGCCGAAGAACGCCGCGTTGCCGCCCAAGCCCTTGAATTCGAGTTCGGAGAACGGGTTGAGGAAGACGGTGGTCGCCGCGCTTGCGAGGAAATAGTCGCGCGTGGACGGATTTTCGAGGTACGCGACAACCTCCTTGCCCGACTCCGCGTACTTGCGCAAAGCCGCGCGAAGCTCGGCAATCTGCGCGTATGAGACGTCCTCGGCGGCACAGTCGAAAGAACCCGAAATGAAAACCAGCTTATTCGAGTCGTCCCGCGCCGCAGCCTCTATTTTTGAGCAAATGGAAAGCACGCTCGACGCCGCCCCGCCGCGTTTGAGGTTCGAGAGCGCGTCGGTGGGCGGCGCAAACTCGCACACGGAGTCGGAGAGGTTGAGGACAATCGCCGCGTTGTCGAAAGTTCCCGACGGCGCAAGACCGAGCTGCGCCATCAAAAACGCGAAAATCGCCGCGACCGCAAACGCGGGCACAATCAGAAAGAAAACCGCAAGCGAAAGCAGGTTCGCCGCAAGGCTGCCGAGAAACGATATGATATACTTCATGAAATTTTGTCCAATTTTGACAGAATAAGATTGAGCGCGGAGAGAGCCGCCGCCTTTCGGTTTTCGGCGCGTCCGCGCGAAACGTCGAGCGACAGCGCGAGCCTGTCGAAGCCTCCGCGCAGGAAAAGCGAGATGAACACGCGCCCCGCGAGCGCCGCGGGCTTGCCGCCCACGTTGGAGTCGAGAAAGCCCGTCGCGGAAACGGCGATGTCGGCGCGGAACGCGCGCGCGGCGCATTCCGCCATTTCGTCGGCGCACTGGGGGCTTTCGGCGAAATATTTTTCGACGGTTTCGCGGCGAACGCCGAGCACGTTCTCCTTTGCGGCGTCGCAGTAGACCACCGACGAGCCGAGAAAAAACCCGCTCGCATGCGGCACCGAAACTATCGACGACGCAACAAGACCGCCCGTGCACGACTCCGCCGCGCAGACGGTCAAGCCCGCCCGCGTACATTTTTCGAGAAGCCTTTGCGCTGCGTTTTGCAATTCGGAATCCATACGCGCAAAACTACCCCCGCGGCGGCGGCTTTCAAGTATAAATTGACAATTCGAAATATTGAAATTATAACGCGGATAAATTTTTTCACATGCTTTCCAAAGTAAATTCAGGCGCGTTGATAGGGGTGGAGGCTCTGCCCGTGGAGGTCGAAGTAAATTCGGGCGAGCGCGGAGAGCCGCGAACGTTCGTGGTGGGGCTGCCCGACGCCGCCGTAAAGGAGTCGGTAAACAGGGTTTCGTCGGCGATGGCAAACAGCGGTTTTGCGATGCCCATGACGAAGATGACGGTAAACCTCGCGCCGGGGGACATCAAAAAGGAGGGTCCCATTTACGACCTCCCGATTTCGCTGGGAATCCTCGCCTCCACGGGGGTTGTGGACGACGCAAAGCTGCGCGAGTTCGTCGTCGCGGGAGAGCTTAGCCTTTCGGGAGACCTCCGCGCGATTTGCGGCGGGGTGTCGCTCGCGCTTTTGGCAAGGTCGAAGAAAATGCGCGGCGTGATTCTTCCGCCCGACTCCGCCGCGGAGGCCGCGCTCGTGGAGGGAATAGAAGTCTACACGGCGAAGAACCTGCGCGAGCTTGTCGATTTCCTCAACGGCAACGCCCAACTCAAACCCGTCCGCGCGGAGGACTCTCCGTTCCGCCGCGAATTTGACGACTCCGCCATGCCCGACTTCCGCGACGTCAAGGGACAGCAGGCTGTGCGCCGCGCCGTGGAAGTCGCCGTCGCAGGCGGGCACAACATTCTGATGGTCGGCCCTCCCGGTTCGGGGAAGAGCATGATAGCAAAGCGGATTCCGTCAATCATGCCCGCGCCGACGCTCGAAGAATTTCTCGAAATCCTCGGAATATACTCGGCGGCGGGGCTTACGCAGTCGGGCGAAAACAAGTGCTTCCGGCGTCCGTTCCGCGCCCCGCACCACACGATAAGCCGCGTCGGGCTTGCGGGCGGCGGGCCAAACCCGAAGCCTGGGGAGGTCTCGCTTGCGCACAACGGGGTGCTGTTTCTCGATGAGCTTCCCGAATTCGGGAGCATTCTCGACAACCTCCGCCAGCCCATCGAGGACGGGAAAATCACGATTTCCCGCGCGGCGGGCAAAACCACGCTCCCGTGCAAATTCATGCTCGTTGCGGCGATGAACCCGTGCAAATGCGGATACCTCGGCGACCCGCGCCACAAGTGCAGGTGCTCGCCGCGCCAAATTCAGGACTACCGCGCAAGGCTCTCGGGCCCGCTGCTCGACAGAATCGACATTCACGTTGAGGCGTCCGCCCTGCCCGTAGACGAGCTACGCTCGAAGGGCGAGGGAGAGCCGTCGGCGGAAATCCGCAAGAGGGTCGCGGCGGCGCGGAGGATTCAGGCGGAGCGTTTTGCGGGAAGCCGCAGGCCGTCGAAAATCAACGCGTCGATGGACGCCGCCGACATTCGCAAATACTGCGCCCTCGACGACGAACAGGCGTCGATTCTCTCGGCGGCAATGGAAGAGCTTAACCTGTCGGCGAGGGCGTGGGACAGAATACTGAAAGTCTCGCGCACAATCGCCGACCTCGACTCGTCCGAAAAAATCCAAACCCACCACCTTTTCGAGGCAATCAACTACCGCTCCCTCGACAGAACCGCATGACAACCCCTGCCGAAAAATTCTTCAAACTCCGCGACCGCAAAACGACGCTTCCGCGCGAAATCGCGGCGGGCTTTACGACATTCGCGACGATGTCGTACATACTCGCGGTAAACCCCGCGATTCTCGGTCTTGCGGGCATGGACAAGGCGGCGCTCGTCACGGTGACCGCGCTCGCGACCGCATTCGGCTGCGTCGTGATGGCGCTGCTCACAAACATGCCAATCGCAGTAGCCCCCGCGATGGGCTCGAACACGTATTTTGCGGTTCTCGTTTGCGTTGGAATGGGAATGGACTGGCGCGAGGCCCTCGCGCTCGTGTTCTACAACGGGCTTTTCTTCCTGCTGATTTCGATTACGGGCGTGCGCGAGAAAATCATAGCGGGCGTTCCACGCGCGCTTCAAATAGGCTTGCAGGCTGGGATAGGAATGTTCATCGCGTTCTTCGGGCTGAAAAGCGCGGGAATAATAGTTGGCAACCCGAACACGCTTGTGACGGCGGGAGACATCACCTCTCCCGAATGCCTTTTCGCGCTCTGCGGAATCGCGCTGGTTTCGATTCTTACATGCAAAAAATTCAGACCCGCGATAATCTCTACAATCGCGCTCATGACGCTTG
Source organism: Opitutia bacterium KCR 482 (assembly GCA_029269845.2). Classification (NCBI taxonomy): domain Bacteria; kingdom Pseudomonadati; phylum Verrucomicrobiota; class Opitutia; species Opitutia bacterium KCR 482. The sequence continues at coordinate 1,622,264 of CP149973.1, read as the reverse complement.
TGGCGTTCTTTGCGACGGACTCGCAGGGGCGCAAAATGGCGCAGATTCCCGACGCAATATTCTCGCTCCCGCACGGAATTTCCGAAACTTTCATGCAGCTCGACTGGGCGTATCCGTTCCGCGACTTCCGCCGCGCAATGCCCGTAATCCTCATGCTGCTTTTCCTCGACCTCTTCGACACAATCGCGACGGTCGTCGCGCTGGGACGCCGCTCCGGAATGATGTCGGAGGACGGGCATATGAAAAACATAGGGCGCGCGCTCGTAGCCGACGCAACCGCGACAATCGGCGGCGCGATGCTGGGAACTTCCACGACGGGCGCGTATGTCGAGTCCGCCGCGGGCATAGAGGCGGGCGGGCGCACGGGAATTGTGCCGCTTGTCGTAGCCGCGCTCTTCCTGCTTTCGCTGTTCATATCGCCGCTCATAAACGCAATCCCCGCCGCGGCGACCGCCCCCGCGCTCGTGCTCGTTGGAATCATGATGATGCAGGGGCTAAAAGACCTGAAATTCGACGACCTCGACGAAGTTATCCCCACGTTTTTTTGCATGATGATAATGGCGTTGACCTTTAAAATTTCGGAGGGCTTCGCGTTCGGAATCATAGCCTACACGCTCATTCTTGTGGCGAAAAAACGCGCAGGGGAAATACGCAGAACCACGTGGCTGATATTCGTGGTCATGTGCCTGTTTGTCGCGCTCTCGTAGCCCATTCCGCGCCGAAATTTTGGCGGAAACCCGCATGCGCCGAAATGCTCAGTGGGGGTCGTCGGGCTTAAAATGCTTGGGGTAGCGGGCTTTCAGCTCCTTTTTGACGGCAGCCCACGAAGTCTGCCAAAACTCCTCCAAGTTCTGCGTAGTCTGCACTGGACGCCCGCTCGGTGCGAGAAGCTCGAAAGTGGGCTTTATTTTGCCGTCGCAGATTTTGATTTTCTTGGGGTCGAAATCGAAGAAATCCCTGAAAAACGACGACACCGTCGCGCGGCGCGCGGACGCGTCGTAGCGTATCTGGCACGGCCTTTTTCTGCGCGGAAATTCGACGGTCTTCGGGACGAGGTATTTCAGCAGCGCAAGCTGTCCCGCCGAAAGCCAGTCGCGCAGGGCGGCGTGGACGTCGGCGTTTTTGACCTCCGCGTAGGACGTAAGCCCGCAGCACATCTGCAAAATTATCTCCGACTTCGCCGCGTCGTCTATCGGCGCGATTCCGCTTTCGGGGCAGACCGCCGCCGCAAAATTCACGCGCTCAATGAACTCCTCCGCGCCCTCGTCCATGTTTTTGAGGCGCAGACGCCCCGACTCTATTTCCCCGCGCAGAATCTTCGCCGCGGCGTCCGCGTCGACGCGCCCGCACGACGATTCCGACAAAACCAAGTCGCGAAATTTCACGGAAGACGACGACACCACGCGCTTGTGGATTTCGTCGAATTTCGTTTCCACAGTCTCGGAAAAATCGTCGGGGAAAAGCTCGGCGAGAAGCCCGCGCGAAACCGGCACGACAGACGACGCCATTATCGAAACTCCCCCCGCGACGTTGCGCTCGCTCATGTCGAGGGCGACGAACACGTCGGAGGCGTACGCGCGGCTTTCCCTGCAAATTTCGCCTCGCCTGCCGCCCGAAAACCTGCACGCGAGAGTGCCCTTGTTGAGGCGCACGCCAACCATGTCGGAGAACGCGCCGAGCACGCATTTGGCGATTTCGAAATCGCCCGCGCCGTCGGGATTTTCGAACCTGCGGGCGAGCCGCGCCAAGTCGGAGGCCACGTAAAAAGCCTTGCGGGCGTTCGCGGAGTGGATTCCGAGCCGCCTGCAAAAATCCTCCGCAAAGGAGTTTTCCTTTGCGATTTCGCAAAGCCGCGCGTTTTCCTCGGGCTCGCTTTTTGCGTCGCCCACAAGCGCGTCGCGCTCCGCCTCGGCGAACGCGTCGGAAAGCTGAATCTTCACGCGCCCGACGTCCGTAAGAGCCGCGATGAGCGCGGTTTTGCGCAGGCAGTTCGAGCGCGCGCCGTCAATCAAAAGCTTTGCGTAGCGCGGCTCGGTCGGGAACGACGCCATGTCGCGGCCGAGCTTTGTAATGCGCCCGAGCGAGTCGGTTGCGCCGAGTGTTTTGAGCGTCGCCGCCGCGCGGATTAGCGACTCCGTCGGCGGTTTTTCGAAGAGGTCGAGGGAGTCGAGCGAGACGCCCGCCGCCGAAAGCCAGAGCAGAATCTGCGAGATGTCGAGCCGCGAGATTTCCGACGGCGTGTATTTTTCGAAATACTCCTCGTCTCCCTTCCGCCAAAGCTTGACGACGCGCCCAGCCGCCGTTCTGCCCGCGCGCCCCGCCCGCTGCGTCGCGCTCGCAAGGCTTATGCGCTCGCACAGCAGGGTGTTGACGCCCCTGTTCGGGTCGAACCGCGCCACGCGCGCAAGCCCCGAATCTATGACGAAGCGCACGCCCTCTATCGTAAGCGATGTCTCGGCGACGTTTGTCGCCACAATCACCTTGCGCCTGCCCGTGTCGGCGAGGATTCTGTCCTGCCGTTCGGGCGGCAAATCGCCGTGGAGCGCGAACACGTCAAAGCCCTTCGAGCGCGGGCTTGCCGAAATTTTCGCGACGGTCTTGTTTATCTCGTAAACCCCCGGCATGAAAATAAGAAAACTGCCGTCGGACTCCTCCCGCGCAAGCCTGTCGAACTCGCGGGCGGCGCAGTCCCAAATTTTGGAGTCCCTGTCCTTCGGCGGCGCGTATTCGGTCTCGACGGGGAAAAGCCGCGTGCCGCACTCGAATTTTTCCGCGCCTCCCAAATACGCGGAAATCGCGTCGGAATCCATCGAGGCGGAGCAGACCGCTATCGCCAAGTCGGGGCGCAGGTTTTTCTGCGTTCTCAGCGCGAGCGCAAGCGACACGTCGGCGTAGATGTTGCGCTCGTGGAATTCGTCGAAAAACACGGCGGAAACGCCCCGCAATTCGGGGTCCGAAAGCAGCATTCGAGCGAGAATGCCCTCGGTGAGGAAGACGATTTTCGTGTCGTCGCCGTAGTGTTTGTCGAACCTGACGTGCCAGCCGACGGAATCGCCCATGCCGAAAATCGACGAAACGCCCTTTGCGAGCATTCGCGCCGCCACGCGCCGAGGCTGCAAGACAAGCACGCGCCCGCCGAGGCTTTCGAGAAGCATTACGGGCAGGCGCGTTGATTTGCCCGAACCCGTCGGCGCGGACACGACAAGCCTTCGCCCGCCCCGCGCAAGCGCGGCTTGGAGGGCGGGTTTCAGCGAATCTACGGGAAGCTCGCGCATGGTGGCGGACGCGTTGAAAGCGGGAAACGAATCAGTCCTGCATTTTGGAGGTCGGGAACTCGAACTTTGCGTTGCGCGAAGTTCTGACCTTGTTTGCCGAGTACGCGGACGCGCTGCGCACAAGCACAGAGTCAATCTCCATGATTCCCGTGAACACGGGCAGCGATACGAATTTCTCGCCGCGCGAGTCTATGCGAAGCCCGTCGGGCGAGTTCGAGAAAGTGTCGGTCTGCACGTCGTAGAGGAAAAAGCCGTAGTACGGAACCCAGATTACCCTGTTGTCTTCGACGATTCCCGAATAGGGCACGACCAAGTCGTCGGCGGTTTTAATGTCGAGGCGCAGTTTGCCGTTTTCGACGTACATGTAGCAGCGGGTCGGGACTGTCGCGCCCGCGCCCATGAGCTTGCCGCTTCCGACGAGTTTGAGCATCGAAACGTCGCGCGACGGGTAGTAGTTCTGCTCCACGACCGCCGTCGCGACCTGCCTGTCGCCGACGGAAATCGACTGCGTTCCGCCCCAACTGCCCGAATACGCTTCGAGAGCCTGCTCGGGCGAGAAGAATACGACGTCCGCAAACACCTGCGAGAACGCCGAATATTTTGTTTTCGGAGCGTCGCCGAACGACTGCGCCCAAAGCCCCGACGCGCACGCGCACGCCGCCAATACCGTAAAAAATGCCGATTTTCCGAACATGGTTTTATTAGACATCGATAACGTCGTCGTTATCCGACTTTTCGGGGTCTTTTTTGTTCTGCACAAAAGTGCGCACCGTTATGCGCTCGCTCCGCGCAAGCGCAAACCCCCACGAGAGCACGGACACGAGAAACGAAGCCCACAACGCCGCCCAGTACGAGCCTACTATTATGTCGTCGCCGGGGATAAGCCGCGCGGCGAAATATATGATGAACGCGTTGATGAAAAGCATTCCGACGCCGATTGTAAAAATTATAAACGGCAGCGCAAAAAGCACGAGCACGGGTTTGAGAATCCAGTTCAGAAACCATATGAGCACCACAAGCAGCCCGAACGCGAGAATGTTGTGGAACTGAATCGACGGCGTCGTAAGCCACGCCAGCGACAGCCCCGCCGCGTTGAGCAGGCAGGTGCGCCAGAAGTTAAGCTCCACCCTTCTTGTTATCCGCATTGTGGAGGTTTGGGGTTCTCCGCTATCGTTTAGATTTTCCCGCATTTTGTATCCTTCGTTTTATTTCGCGAAAGCCTTGCAGGCGTTCGGCGATTTGTTTTTCGGAACCGTAGTTTGTAGGGTTGTACAATTTTACGTTTTTTTCAAGATAATCCTGCCCGCTGATGAAATCGGGGCAGTCGTGGTTGTAGACGTATTCTGCGCCGTTGCCGAACTTGCGGTTCGTCGAAGTGTGGGCGTCGCGCAAATGGAGCGGAACGGGCTGAACGGGCTTGTTTTTGACCTCCGCCTTTGCGGCGAAAAGCGCGTTCGTTGCGGAATTGCTCTTGGGGGCGGTCGCCAGAAAAAGCGTGGCGTGGGCAAGGTTAAGCTCGCATTCGGGCTGCCCCACGCGCTCGCATGCGTCGAACGCCGCGTTTGCGACAAGAATTCCGCGCGAGTCCGCAAGACCTACGTCTTCGCTCGCCAAAATCAGCAGCCTGCGGGCGATAAACCGCGGGTCTTCGCCGCCGACGAGCATTTTTGCAAGCCAGTACATCGCCGCGTCGGGGTCGCAACCGCGGACGCTTTTGATGAACGCCGAAATCGTGTCGTAGTGCTCGTCTTCGTCGGCGTCGTAGCGCACGCGCCGCTCCTTCGCGAAAACCTCGATGTCCGGCTCGCCTATCGTTCCGCGCCCGCCGACGGCAAACGCTATCGTTTCGAGCGCGTTGAGGGCGCGGCGTAGGTCGCCGTCGCAAACGGACGCTATGCCCGAAAGCACCGAATCTTCGGCGGAAATCTCCATTTCGCCCAGCCCCCTCGCGCGGTCGGAAAGCGCGCGGCGGAGCACCGCCACGATGTCGTCCAAGCCGAGCGGATCGAGCTTGAACAGGTGGCTACGCGAAAGCAGCGGCGCGTTGATGTAAAAGCCGGGGTTTTGGGTTGTCGCGCCGATAAGCCTCACGTTGCCCTCCTCCACGTCGGGCAGAAGAAGGTCTTGCTGCGACTTGTTGAAGCGGTGGATTTCGTCGATGAAAAGAATCGTGCGCTCGCGCCTGCGGTAGCGGGCTTCGGAGAGAATGTCGCGCAGCTGCGCAACGTTCGAAAGCACCGCGTTTATTTTCACGAAGCGCGATTTCGTCTCCCGCGCTATGACCCCCGCAAGGGTCGTTTTTCCGCAGCCGGGCGGCCCGTAGAAAATCAGCGAGCCGAAATTGTCCGACTCTATCAGCCGCGGCAACAGGCAGCCTTTGCCAAGTATGTGCGCGTGCCCCACGACCTCCGACAGCGCGCGCGGACGCATGCGCACCGCAAGCGGCGCGGACACGGGCACGGAGTCCTCCGCAGCTTTTTCGGCGGGGGTGTCGAAGGGCAGGTCTATTGAGTTGTCCGGCATATCGGCGATTTGCGGGCGGAGCTGTTTCCGCCCTTTCTTAAATGTATCAAAGCATTCTTGAAAAAATTGTCAAACAATGCAATATTGCGGAATAAAAATGTCAAAGGAAAGAACAAAACACGCGTGCGCGTTGAGCGTGGCGGGAAGCGATTCGGGCGGCGGCGCGGGAATACAGGCCGATTTGCTGACCTTTGCCGCAAACGGCGTCTACGGCTGCACGGCAATAGCCGCGCTTACCGCGCAGAACCCCGGCGGCGTCTACGCCGCAAGCTCGCCCGACGCCCCCATGCTCCGCGCCCAGCTCGACGCCGTTTGCCGCTTTTACAAACCGCAGGCGGCGAAAACGGGCATGCTTTTCGACGCCGATATAGTTGCGACAGCCGCCGACTTCTTTTCCGAACACCCCGAAATTTCGCTCGTGGCCGACCCCGTGATGATTTCCACAAGCGGCGCAAAACTGCTTAAAGACGACGCGGTGAAATCGCTGAAAAAACGGCTTCTGCCGATTGCGGCGCTCATTACCCCGAACCTCGACGAGGGCGCGGCTCTGCTCGGCGCGGGGAAAATCGCAAACGCCGCCGACGCCGCGCGGAAGCTCCGCGACATGTTCGGAACTTCCGTTTTGCTCAAAGGCGGACACGGCGCGGGCGACGACATCTCCGACATTCTCGCAAGCGTCGGCGGCGAAACTATCGAGATAAAATCCAAACGCGTCTCTGGCGTGAACACCCACGGAAGCGGCTGCACCCTGAGCGCGGCGATTGCCGCAAATTTGGCGAAGGGAGAAAGCCTCGCCGACGCCTGCAAAAACGCGCAGAAATACATACTCGCCTGCATGAAAAATCCGCTTGAAACGGCGGGCGGAAAATTTATAAACCATTTCCCCGAATCATGACGAACGCCGAAAAAAACGAAGACTTCGCCTCGAAGGACGGACACCGCCAGCGGCTGCGCTCGCGCTACGCGGCGGGCGGAATAGCGTCGCTTGCCGACTACGAGCGCGTGGAGCTGCTTCTCACATACTTCGTGCCGCGAATAGACGTAAAGCCCGTGGCGAAATCGCTCCTGCACAAATTCGGCAACATACGCGGAATCATAGACGCGCCCGTCGAGGAACTCCGCGCTGAAAAGGGGATAGGCGAATCCTCCGCGCTCGGAATTTCGCTCCTCAAAAACCTCATCACGCTCTACCACGAAAACGAGCTTGAATCGCCGACCGACGAAATCGGGACAATCGCAAAGCTCGTAAAATATTTCAAATCGAAAATCGCCTCCGAGCCGTCCGAAGTCTTCGAGCTTGTATGCTTCGACGCAAAGCTAAAAATTATCCCGAACGGCTCGGTCAGGATTTTCGAGGGAAGCGTGTCGTCAACGAGCATCGACGTGCGCAAAATCATAGAAACCGCAATCAAGCACGGCGCGGCGAGCATCGCCGTAGCCCACAACCACCCGAGCGGAGACCCCACGCCGTCGCTCGAAGACATACGCCTTACAATGCGCCTTTCGGAGGCGTGCAAGCCGATACACCTGAGCCTTATCGAGCACGTCGTGGTCGGCAAAAAAGCGTGCTTCTCGTTCAGGCGCGACGGACGCTTCGACTGCCTCTACGACGAATCGCTCATGGAGGGCCGCCTGCGCGGCGCGTGCAAAGAGCCGAAACGGAGGGCGGCAAAATGAGGATTTTGGGAATAGAAAGCTCCTGCGACGAATCGGCGGTCGCCATTTTCGACCCGAAAATCGGCGTGCTCGAAAGCCTGATTCACTCGCAGATAGACCTGCACGCGCTCTACGGGGGCGTCGTGCCCGACTTGGCAAGCTCGGAGCACCTAAAAAAACTGCCCGCGCTGATTTCGAAAATCTCGAAGTCGGAGCACTTCAAGGGCGTGGACATGATTGCCGCGACGTCGGGGCCGGGGCTTCCGAACTGCCTTGCCATGGGCGTCGCCTGCGCGTCCGCGGCGGCGGCGATGCTTAAAATTCCGCTTTTCGGCGCAAACCACCTGCGCGGGCACGCGTATTCGCCGTTCATACCCGTCCACGCGCAGGACCCCGAAAATTTCGGGAAAAACCTCGCCGACCTCCTGCCCCACTTGGGGCTTACGGTGTCGGGCGGCAACACGGTGCTGTTCGAGCTTGACGAAAACAAAAAAATGCGCGTCCTCGCCGAAACCGTTGACGACGCCGCGGGAGAGGCTCTCGACAAGGGCGCAAAACTGCTCGGCATGCCCTACCCCGGAGCGCCGATTTTGGAGAAAACCGCACACGGAGGGAAAATAGACAAAACGCTCTTCCCCTACGGGCAGAACAGGAAGATTGAAGACGACCCCGATTTCAGCTTTTCGGGGCTGAAAACAAGTCTGCGCTACCACCTGCAAAAACTTTCGCCCGAAGAAATCGGGCTTCGCAAGCCCGACATCTGCGCAAGCTACCAGTTCGCGGTCGTCGAGCAGCTGAAACGCCGCGCCGACTTCTTCGCAAAACGCGGGAACTACGCAAGCGTGGGAATTTCGGGCGGAGTGTCGAACAACGGCGCGTTCGTGGAGGCGTTCGAAAAGCTCGCAAAAACGCGCGGGGCAAAGTTCCTCGTCGCCCCCCGCGAATACAGGGGCGACAACGCCGCAATGATTGCCTTCTCCGCGTTCTTCGACCCGTCCACGCTCGCCGAAAGCGAAAACGGCGCGCTTAAAATAGAATCCTCGCGCGAAATGGCGTAGTCCATTTTGCTCGACACGCCCAGCAAAAATTTAATACCTTAACGCAAATGCCACAAGTTCCGAATTTAGAGGAGTCGTACCGCAAGTGTCGGGAGCTCGCAGACAGCCACTACGAGAATTTTCCCGTCGCAAAAATGGTGCCGAAGAAAATCCGCCCGCACGTCGCAGCAATCTACGCGTTCGCCCGCACCGCCGACGACATCGCCGACGAAGAGCACGAATCAATCGCAGCAGACGACCCCGTAAGAATTGAAAATCTCGAAAAATTCGAAGCCCAGCTCGACGCCGCCCCCGACGCGCTCGACCCCAAGTGGAGCTGGATATTCGCGGCGGTCGCCGACACCGTGCGGAAATTCGGCATTCCCGTACAGCTTCTGCGCGACCTCGTGAGCGCGTTCAAGCAGGACGTCGTGAAAAAACGCTACGCCGACTTCCCCGAACTCCTCGACTACTGCCGCCGCAGCGCAAACCCCGTCGGACGCCTCGTGCTCATTCTGCACGGAATCCGCAACGACGAGCTATTCGGATACTCCGACGACATCTGCTCGGCGCTGCAACTTGCGAACTTCTGGCAGGACATGTCGGTGGACCGCGCAAAAAACAGAATCTACGTTCCGCAGTCCGACTGGCGCGGCGCGGAAGAAGCCGAAATCTTCGCAGACTCCGCAAGCGCGCGCGTGAAGGACATCGTGAAATTCGAATGCGAAAGGACGGAAAAAATGTTCAAGTCGGGCGAGCGGCTCATCAAACACCTGCCGTTCCCGCTGAGCCTCGAAATAAAAATCACGGTGGAGGGCGGACGCGCGATTCTCAAAAAAATAGCGTCGCAAAACTACGACACGCTCTCGAAACGCCCGTCGCTCAACGCCGCCGACAAGGTCAAACTTTTAATGTCCGCACTCTTTTAAAATGGACGCCGAAAACTCCGAAAGCGCGTACCACGTGCGCGAGCGCAAAAAATCGAACCTCGCATTCGCGTTTTTCTGCATGGAAAAAGACCGCGCGCGCGACATGGAAACATTCTACGCCTTCTGCCGCCTCATGGACGACATCGCCGACGAAGAGGTGCGCCCCAAAGACGAGCGCAGGAAAATCCTCGGCGACTGGAAGCGCGAAATAGACGCCGCGTACGACTCCGACGCCCCAATCTCCCCGCTCGGCGAGGAAATGAGGTCGCTCGTGCGCCGCAGAAACATTCCGCGCCAGTACGTGCTCGACATCATCGACGGCGTCCTGCGCGACACCTACGACGACCCTTTCGAAACTTTCGAAGACGTGCGCAAATACTGCTACGGCGTGGCGTCGGCAGTGGGGCTTGTGTCGATATACATCTTCGGCTTCAAAAACGAACGAACAAAGGAGTTCGCCGAATCGCTCGGCTACGCGCTGCAATTTACGAACATTCTCCGCGACGTGCTCGACGACATCGCCTCGCACGGGCGCGTCTACATTCCGGCAAGCGAAATGGAGGCGTTCGGAGTCTCGCGCGCCGACCTGCTCGAACGCCCGCATGCCGACAACTGCCGGCGGCTTTTCGCGTTCATGTACTTCCGCGCAAAACACTTTTTCAACAAGTCGCGCAGACTGCTGCAAGCGGAGGACAAACGCGCCCTCGCGCCCGCGCTCGTCATGTGGGCAATCTACGAGGAAATATTGGAAACCATCAAAAAACGCGGATTCCTGCTTGCGAGGGAAACGCTGAAAATCTCCAAACCGCGGAAAATCGCGCTCGCGCTCGGCGCAATAAGACGCTCGAAACAGCCCGAACCGGCGGGCAAAAAGTGCGGGCGCGCAATCGTCGCGGGCGCGGGTGTCGCGGGAATCGGCGCGGCGTTGCGGCTCGCGCTCGAAGGCTTCGACGTATCGCTGTACGAGGCAAAATCGCATATCGGCGGCAGATGCGCCGCGCTCGACTGGAACGGCAGCAGGCTCGACAACGCAAGCCACGCCGCAATGGGCTGCTACCTCAACTTCTTCGGCATACTCGACACCCTCGGCACGTCGGACTTCTTCGCGCCGACAAAATCGATGGAATTTCTCTTCGGCGGCGGCAAAAAAACGCTCGTCAAATTTCCCGACAAACGCGCAGGATTCCTTAAAAGAACGCTCGCGTGCCTCGCCTACGGAAAGCTCGACGGCATGCGCAAAAACCTCCCGCTTTTCGTCAAGCTCAAACTCGGTCTTGCAAACGCCCGCGACGGCGAAACCGCGCTCGCGTACCTCGAACGCATGAAAATCGGCGCGGAGGGAATCGCCAACTTCTGGGAGCCGTTCTGCGTGTCCGCGCTCAACACGCCGCTCGCCGAAACCGACGCAACGCTCATGCTCGACACCGCGAAAAAATCGGTGCTCGGCGGCGGAATCAACGGCGTGCTCTACCTGCCGCAAAAGCCGATTGCCGACGCGCTCGCGCCCGCCGCGCTCTACATTAAAGGCGTCGGCGGAAACGTCTTCACAAACGAAACCGTCGAAAAACTGCACTCCGACGGAAAGAGAATCGCGGGAATCTCGACAAACAAGTGCGACTTCGCCGCGTGCGACGTTTTCGTGTCCGCGCTCGGCTTTAAAACGCTCGCAAAACTTCTGCCCGAAAACTCCGCCGTAAAACGGCGGCTCTCGGACATCGCCGAAACCGACATCACAAACATATACTTCGAAACAAACCGCGAACTTCTCGACGGCGAATACGCGTGCCTCATAGGCTCGCCCCTCCACTGGATTTTCAGAAAGCCATCGAACGACGGACACGTCTACGGAATAACAATCAGCGCAAGCTCGGTCATGCCGACAAAAGCGGCGGCGGAAACACTGCTGAAAACGGAACTGAAAAAGTTTTTCGGGGAGGTCGAAATCTCCGCCGTCCTGCCGTCTACGTTCGTGGGAGCTACGATTTCCGCCGACACGAAAAGCGAGCGCGCCCGCCCGAAGGCATCGGATTTCTCCGACTTCGAAAACATGCGCGTCTGCGGCGACTGGGTTCAGTCGGGACTTCCGTGCACAATGGAATCGGCGGCGAAAAGCTCGCAAGACTTCGAGATATAGCCATGGAGAAATTTCTGATTGTATCGCCCACGGTTTTCGAGGCGGCGCCCGTGTTCGCGGCTCTCGGATACAAGGGAAAGCCGAAATTGGGCGCGGCGGCGACACGCGGAAACGTCTCCGCGCTCGCGTCGGGAGTCGGCTGCGCGGCGGCGGCCGAACGCGTGCGGGAAAAAATCGACGAACTCCGCCCGACACACGTAATACTCGCAGGCTTCTGCGGAGCGTGCCGCACGGATATGAAAAACGGCGACTTCATTTTCAAAACCGACGACGACACATTAAAAACGCTCGCCCGCAAATTCGGGGGCAGAGAGGCGGAAATCGTGACAGTCGGGAGAATCGCCGACACAAAACGCAAATTGGAACTCGGCGACAGCGGCTTCGCGGGAGTCGATATGGAGGGCACACTTTTCGAAAATGCGGCAAAGGAACGCGGCATAAAATTCTCGCACCTCCGCTGGGTGAGCGACTCGCTCGAATCGGACATACCGCCGTCATTTTTCCAGTCCATAATGAACATGGAAACGGGCGGACTCGAAATTTCGATATTGCGGACGGCGGCGGCATTGGCGAAGTCGCCAAAACTGCTGATAAAGCTCGTAAAATTCGGGCGGGAAATCGCGCCCGCAAAAAGACGCTACGAAAGCGACATCAAATCGTTGGTCGGCGCGTTGAGGGCGAGTTGAAATCGCGGCGATAAAAAAGCATAAAAAAAATAAAATTTTGCATTGACAAACCGTCGAAAAGAAAGAAACTACAAGGCATATATTTCAGTGATTGATGTTCAGTAGCTCAGCGGTAGAGCAGGTGACTGTTAATCACTTGGTCGTAGGTTCGATCCCTACCTGAACAGCCACTGAAAAGAGTCGCATTTCTTTTTTTAGAAGTGCGACTCTTTTTTTGCATATATTCGTTGCATTCCTCCCGCAACGCAGTTTACATTTTTAATCTCCGCCTCGGTAAAGGCGTGTATCTTATGAGACCTGTTTGCAACATACTTCTGTTTAGCTTGATATTTGCGTTGTCAGGGTGCGCATGCAGTCGGCTGGCGGTTTACGATTTCACAACAAGAGAACCTGTCGCAAACGCGTTCGTGTACGTTTACGAGCACAAAATGTTTTATCCGTTCAACGGCGCAAGTATCTACCTTACAGATGAACGGGGAAACGTTGACATTTCGGAATCATTAAAGGACGGGCAGGTTTCCGTTTTTGTCGGGAAAGACGGCTATGATTTAAATTTGTTTACGCGAAATTTCGAACGGCAAGAAACCCCACAATTATTCATTAAAAAAACCGCAACGCCGAAGATTAAAGAGCTACACGTTCGGAAGTCCCCCACCGCAAACGGAGGAAAAAACGATTTGCTCGACAATTTCTACGAATACTGCGCAAAACAAAAAATAGAACTCAAATGTAAATATTAGCACGCACCTCAATGTCCGAAAACAAAACATAGAGAGACAAAAATCGGCTTTTAATTGACATTCGGGGCGGCGGCGCGAATATGGGCGCATGTCATTCGAACGCGAGTTGCTAAAAAGAATTCCGCGCTACGAGGCCGACGGGCTGATTGACCGCGCGGCGGCGGAGAAACTGTCGGCGCATTTGCGGGCGTCGCTCGAAGGCAAAAAGCCCGTTTTCTTCAACGCCGTCTATTTCGCGGGCGCGATTCTTTTGATTGTTTCGTCCTGCCTGTTTGTCCAAAACATTTGGGACGAGCTGTCGGCCGGAATGCGGCTGTTGCTTGCGTTTGTTCCGCTTGTGATATCGGCGACATTCGGGGTTTGCGCGCTGTTGCTGCGTCTGCACCCGCTTTTGCGCGAGGCCGCCGCCGTCGCCAACATTCTCGCGGCTGGCGCGATGCTTTGCCTGATTGCAGCCATTCTGAATTTGGAGGGAAATTTCCGCGATTTCTCCGTTGCGATGATTTCCTTTGCTCTTCCGCTTGTTTTCATTTTCAACTCGCGGGCGGCGGCGGGAATCGCCGCCATTTGGTGCGCGGTGCTCGCAAATCCCTACTCGCGCGATGCTGGCGTTTTCGACGCCCTATTCACCTGCGCGTGCTTTGCCGCCGTCGGAATCCATGCGTTTCGGAATCGCGCCGAACCGAACGCGCTCAACGCCGTGTTGCGCCTGATTATATGCATATGCGTCCCCATTTTGGCGGGCGATGCGCTCGAAATTCTTGTTGTCGGAATGTGTCCGCCGGTCGCCTCGGAGGCACTGTCTGACATCGACCACTTCTACGCCGCCGTCCCGGTTGGAATCGGCGCGGCCATGCTTGCAGTCGGGGCGAAGTCGGGCGATTTCCGCTTCTTGAAAGTTCCGCATCTTTTCGTCGGGCTTTTGATAATGTGCGGGGCGATGTGCGTTTTGAATGCGCCGAACTCTTACGTCGGCGAGCACGCGATACTTTTGTATTCTCTTCCGCCGCTTGCCGACCTGTTCGGGCTTTCGGCGGCGGCTGGGTGCATTCTGGTCGGGGCGCTTGCGCTTGCAGTGCTCGCTTGGGGAGTTGCGACGTTCCGCGCGTTGGCGTCCGAAGAGAGGCTGACGGGCGCGGCGCTTGCGGGCTTCATCTTCCCGCTGTACGCTGCGGCGGGGCTTTTTTGCGGGAACAGATACATACCGTTCATGATTCTTTCAAACGCCGTGTTTTTCGCCGCCGCCGCGTCGCTCGCCTTTGCGGGAGTGCGGCGGGGGAGTTTTCTGTTGCTTAACGCGGGCGTGGCAATGATTGTCTGGCAGGGGATTCTCCGCGTGTCGGCAAGCGACGGCGGCATTCTGTTCCGCTCGGCGTTTTTCGGGCTTTGCGGGATTCTGTTGATAGGCGCGAACTACTTTTTGAAGAGGAGGCTCGACCGTGAAAACTAAACTTTTGGCGGCGGCATTCGCGGTGCTCGTGTGCGCCGAAGCGTTTGTGGGGCTTCGCACAATCGGCAAGGCTTCCGACATCGTGGAGACGGGGACGGAGCTTCGCCTCCCAATCAAACAGGTGAAAAAATCGGACTTCGAAAAGTTCGACCCGACGGAATTTTCGCCGAGAATCGAGCAGATTTCACTGCCGTACAAAACGGAAATTCCGATTGTCGAAATGCGCCTGCAACGCGGGCGCAAAGACAAGGACTTCCCGTTTAACATCGATTTTTTCGGCAAGCCCAAAGTGCGTGTCGCCGTTGCGTTCGAGCGCGGTTCTGACGGAATTGCCCGCGCGGTTTCGTATTCGGAAAAACCCGCAGGCGGCGCGTACCTCGACCTGACGCTTGAAAGCTGCAATTTTGTCCGCTACGAAAACAGCAAAAAGATTCCGCTGGAGCAGCCCGAATTGGAGTTCAAGCAACCGTTTTCGCGCATGGAATTTTCAAAAAAGCAGGCGGCGCGGATTGCAAAATACATCGGGGAGAAATACGGCGAATCGACGGACAAAAAATCCCGCAGAGACTACGCGGTATTGCGCGTAAAAAACGGACGCGCGATTACGGTAGACATCGAAGTAGACGGGGTATCGCTCAAAAAAATCGCGGCGGGAGAATCCGCCAAGTAGCCGCAAAAAAGCCCCCTTTTCGAAGGCTTAAACACCCGCAGCAACTTGGCATTTTCGGCGTTCGGACGTCCCGATTTCGGTCGGCAAACGCCCCGCGCGGCGGAATCAACGCGCCAACCGCGCCTGCTTTGTCGTCGCGGCGGCGGAGGCGGACTCCGCGTTTCGGAATCGCGCCGAACCAGTCCGCGGGCAGGCAAGCCGCGCTATTGCGGCCGCCATTCGAGGGTGAGTTTTTCGAGCAGTTTTGCGACCGCCGCGACGTTCTTTTCGCGGTCGAAGTCTTTCACCATTTTCTTGTAGTCGTCGACGACAACCCCGTAGCCGAGGCATTTGTAGAATTTGTCGAACTCGCGCTGCAATTCGGCGTGGTCTATTTTATAATTCAGAATGTCGCCAATCTTGAAATCGGGAGAGTACACGAACGCGCCGGGGAAGCGTTTATACCACGCCTGCCCGAACGTAAGCACGTTTCTGCCGCCCGTGAGAGCCTCCCAGCCCGCCGTGCCCGTGATTGTCGCGACGAATTTCGAGTTTGCGATAAGCTCGTAGGTGGACGTTTCGTTCGGAACGAGCTTTGTGTTTTTTAGCATTTTCAGACGCTGGAAGAAACAGCGTCCGCGCCTGAATTCGTCCTGATAGGGGTTCTCCTTGACGTACACAAACCAGCCTTCGGGCAGAAGCTCCGACACGCGCTCGATTGCCAGCATTTGGTCGCGGTAGACGCCGCCGAGCGAATCGGTCGTCATTTCGGGTTGGAGGTGGAGCGGGAAGTAGACGAAGTTCGCCTTCAAGTCTATGTCTTTCGAGACCGCCCGCGCCATGCGCCTGTGGTACATGAACGTGTACGGCAGTTTTATGAGGTTCACAACCGACATGTACAGGTGCCTTATCACGCGGATATTCTTGAAAATCCCCACGCGCAGGTAGTTTTTGCGCATGTAGAAAAGGTCCTTTTTGAACTTCTTTTCGATGGTGAAAGTGTCGTCGCCCATTTTCATCATGTGGGCGGGATCGCCGAGTTTCTCGACGGAATCGCAGTACATGACGCGGTTGGGGAAAAGCGTCTGGTGGAAGAGCACGTTTTTTACGCCCATCGCCTTTGCGATTGCGTAGAAGACGATGTCGGGGCCGATGTGCGGAATGTTGTCGAAGAAAATTGCGTCGGGCTTTTCGTCCTTGACGAGGTTGTAGAAATACTGGAAGTAGATGTTGAAATAGTCTACGTAGTCGTAGAATTTTTCGGGGCGCAGGTAAATCTGCTTGGGGCGGTTGCGACTTGCGAAATACTGCGGAAGGTATTTGTACGCCTCCTCGTAGACGCGCTTGTCGTAGGGCTTGTAGGAGTCGAGGGGAATCCTGCAATTATTCAGCGCGGAGCGGCTGCAAAAGCAATGCGAAACCTTGACGTTGCCGAGCTTTTCGACGGCTTCGGCAATTTCGTTGCTGAACCCCCAGAGAATTATGTTTTTCATTTTGTCCTGTTTTTTAAAATTGTTTCGGCGAGGGCGAAGTCGATTTCCGTGTCTATGTCGACCGACTCCTCCGCGGGCATTATGTACGCGTAGGAATCGAGCGAGAACAAATCGAGCTTCGGCTCCACGAATTTTGTCCAGACTATATACATCGCGCCGTTGATTGTATAGTATTTTTCTATTTTCTGGCGCGGTTTGTTTGCGTACTCCGAATTTACGAAGCCGCGCGTGGAGAGGTTTTCGGGGAGCGTGTTAATCCATTTGAGCGAGTGCGGGAACTCGGAAAGCCCCACGACCGCCTCTGCGCGTTTTTCGAAAAACAGCCCGAACGCTTCGCGGATATTCTCCGCCGTGCGCAGGGGCGAAGTGGGTTGCAGAAGCGCGACGATGTCGTAGCGCGTTTCGAGCTTCGAGAGCGTCTCAGCCACGACGCTCCACGACGACGCGCCGTCGGTTGACGTTTCAGCCGAGCGCAGAAACGGAACTTCCGCGCCGTATTCGCGCCCGATTTCCGCGTACTTTGGGCTGTCGGTCGAAAGCAGCACGGCGTCAAACGCGCCGCTTTCGCGGGCGGCTCGCACCGTGTGGGCGAGGAGCGGCACGCCGCAGAGCGGCTTGATGTTTTTGTCTTTCAGCCCCTTCGACCCGCTTCTTGCGGGAATGATTGCCGCTATTTTTTTCCCGTTTAGCATGTCAGAATTTTATATAGTTTATGTCGTTTTTCGCCTTGGAATAATTCTGCGCCGTGCCGATGTCGAGCCAGTAGCCGACAATCGGGAAGTACGAGACCTTGCCGCCGTTCTCGACGAGCTTTTCAATCATGTCGGTCGCGTTGTAGGGCGAATCGGGCGGAATGGAGTCTACGAGTTTTCTGCCGAACAGGTATATCCCCGCGTTCGAATAGTAGTTGTATGTGGGCTTTTCGGTAAAGCCGCGAATCATGTTCCCCGACGTTTCCAAAACGGCGTAGGGAATGTCCACTTTCATCGTGAACGCCGCAACGCTCATGTCGGCAAAGCTCTCCTTGTATTTTGCAAAGAAGTCCTCGAAGTCTATGTTCGTCAGAATGTCGGCGTTAATCACCAGAATGTCGTCGTTGCGGAACTCCTTTGCGAGCCTTACCGAGCCGATTGTGCCAAGCGGCGCGTCCTCCTCGATGAAGTCGATGTTCAAATCGGCGTACCTGTCGGTAAGGTAGTCTATAATCTGCCCCTTCAAGTGGTTTACGGAAATGTGGAAATTCTCCACGCCGTACGACGCCAGCCGCTCTATGTTGTGGGCGATAATCGGCTTGTCGCGCAGGGGAAGCATGGGCTTGGGAATGTCGTTCGTGTAGGGTTGCAGGCGGATTCCCCTGCCGCCCGCCATGATTACCGCGTCAACCGGCAGGCACGTGCGCTTGGCGTTGAGGTTGAGAATGCCCAGCAGTTTGCCGTCGGGCGAAACGTGCGGAATGAGGCGCAGGTTGAGAGCCTTGAACTCGCCGATTTTCTTGTAGTTGCGCTTGTCCAAAAGGTAGTGGAATTTTTTGTTCATCACGCCGTCTATGCTCGAGTCGAGCGTAGCCCCCGCCACGAGGTTGCGGCGAATGTCGCCGTCGGTCACGCTGCCGAGAACCCTGCCGTCGGGCGAGACCACAAACAGCACGAGCGGCATTCCGCCCGCGATTTTGTTCATCTTGCCGAGCGTCTCCAAAATTGTGGCGTTCGAGCCTACGAGGTGTGAGTCGAGTTCGTTCATAAGTCGAAAAATATTTTCTTTCCGCCGAGCTTCGGCGTTTCCGAAAGCAGTTTGTCGGCGATGAGTTTTGCCGTGGGTTTGCCGCCGTAGGGACTTTTGACTTTCGCAAGAACTGCGGCGAAGTCCGCGCTTAGAGCGGTGTCGAGAGCGCGGGAAATCGACGCGGCGTCGGGCTTGCAGTCTATGATTGAGGGCGTGCGCACGCGCCCGTCCTGCCTGCTGCCGACGTTCACCGTGGCGCGTTTGAAAGACGGCGCTTCTATTATCCCGCTCGACGAATTGCCCACAACCGCCGCGCAATATTTCATCATGCTTAGATAGTTCCGCGCGCCGAGGCTTCCGACGACTTTGATTTTGTCGGGATACTTTTTTGCGTAGCGCGAAAGCAGCGCATTGAGCCTGCGCGAACCTGTATCGGCGTTCGGATACGTGAAAAGCGACGTGTAGCCACCGCGCCCGACAAGCGCGTCGAGCAGCGCGCGCATCTGCGCCTCCTGCGAATCGGTTTCCGTGGTTATGGGGTGGAATGTCGCAAGAAACGTTTTCGACGCTTCGGCGACCCCCGCAACGCGCTCTATTTCGCGCTTCGAAAGCAGCGGAATTTTGCGGATATTCTCAACGCCCAAAGCTCCGACGTCGAATACGGTTTTCGGATTCTCGCCGAGCTGTATGATTCTTTTGCGGTACTGGGCGCAGGCAGCGAAATGCAGCGACGCCATTTTCGTAATCGCGTGCCTGAACGCGTCGTCGAACGCCCCGTATGTAAGCTCGCCGCCGTGAATGTGCGCAATCGGCACTCCGAGCGCGCAGCACGCGGCGGCAATCGAAAGAGACTCGTACCTGTCGCCCAAAATCACCGCGATGTCGGGCTTTATTTTCGAGACCGCGCGCCCGACTTTCGAAAGCGCGTTTGCCATGGTGTCGAGCACTCCGAATTTTGTGTCGCCCGCGCAAATGCGCACGCGGGCGGCGATTTCAACGCCGTCGCCCTCGATTTCGCGCACGGTGTACCCGTAGCTTTTTTCGAGGTGAGAACCTGTCGCAAGCACCGAAAGTTCGACGTTTTTTCTTGCGCGAAGCTCGAAAATCAGCCCCCTTAAAAGTCCGTATTCGGAGCGGGCGGCGGTAATGACGCAGATTTTCATAGGACAATCCGTTCGTTTTTTTCGAAGTCGCGCGGCGCGGGTTTCCCGACGACCGAATCCCACTTCATGGGCGAAATTCCCGTGGCGGGGCGTTTCGTCGCAAGGTTCGCGTCGCTAAAAAGCTCGCCCTTTTTGATGCGCCTTTTTGCGACGATTGACTTCCGCGCAACCGCCGCGTTCTTCGCCTCCACAGCCGACGGACGCTTTGCGCCGTCGCCCAGCGCCGCCGAAACGTTGCGGATTGACGACACCATCTGTTTCAGCTCGTCGGGTTCGAGGCTCGCCTTGTGGTCCGGCCCGTCCATTTCGCGCGAGAGCGTAAAATGCTTTTCGATAATCTCCGCCCCAAGCGCGACCGCCGCAACCGACACCTCTATTCCGCGCGTGTGGTCGGAATACCCAACGGGCAGGCGAAAGCGGCGCTTCATGGCAAGCATTGCGTTCAGATTCACGGCGTCGAAGGGGCACGGATATTCGGTCGTGCAGTGCAGGAGCGATATTTTGCAGTCGCGCAGAACTTTCAGCGCAGCCGAAATCTCCGAAAGAGTCGCCATTCCCGTCGAGAGAATTACCGCGCGCCCGAACGAATTTATCTTGCGCAAATACGGCAGGTTCGTGATTTCGCCCGACGGTATCTTGAAAATCGGCATGCCAAGCTTGCTGAGAAAATCCGCGCTGTCGCAGTCGAACGGCGACGACAGGAAAAGTATCCCGCGCTTTCGGCAGTAGGCTTTAAGCATGCGCGTGTCGGACTTCGAAAGTTCGAGCTTTTTGAGCATTTCGTACTGGCTCTCCGCGCGGTTTTTCGCGTTCCGCTTTTGGTAGTCAGCCTTGGGGGCGTCGGGCTCGACCAAGTCGGCGGCCTTGAAAGTCTGGAATTTCACGGCGTCGCAGCCGGCGTCCGCCGCGGCGTCGATAAGCCGCTTGGCAAGCTCCGCGCTTCCGTTGTGGTTTACGCCGGCCTCGGCTATGACAAACACCGCGCTCATTTTACGACGCTCCCCGCCTTGACGAACGTTTCGGGCGGCACAACCGCGCCGTTGGCGACAGTCGCGTTGCTGCCGACAAACGTCCCGCCGCCGATTTTCGCCGCGCCGTTTACGACGGCGGCAGTCGAAATGTGGCAGGTGTCGCCGACCTCCGCGTCGTGCTCGACAAGAGCCTTCGTGTTTATTATGCAGTTTGCGCCCACCCTCGCGCCAGCGTTCACAAACGCGTAGTGCATGACGATTGTGCCCGCGCCGATTTCGGCATAGCGCGAAACCCGCGCCAAGGGCGAAACTATCGTCGCCGACTTCAAGCCGAGCTCCCCAATGCGGGCGAAGAGTCTCGACCGCGCTTCGTGCGAGCGCACATGCCCCACGGTAATCAGAAACTCTACGTCTTTCCCGCAAAATTCGGGCAGCATTTCGTCGTGCCCGATTACGGGATAGCCCAAAACCGAAGACCCGACCTTTTCGGGAACATCAAACAACCCGACAATCCGATAGCCGCCGTTTGCCTCGATTACGTCAATGCACGACTTTGCATGCCCGCCCGCGCCGAAAAGAATCAGGTCTTTCATTCGTCAAATGTTGTAGATGTCCGCCTTGTATTTCGCGAGATTTTCGGGCTTCGAGAACCACTCGACGGTTTCGGCAAGCCCCTTGCGAATGTCGTATTTCGGCGAAAAATCCGTGAGCGATTTTATCTTCGCGTTGTCGCCCCAAAGCCTGTTGACCTCCGAATTTTTCGGGCGTATGCGCTTCGGGTCGCGGACTATTTCGGCGTTCGCGCCCATGATTTCGTTGATAACCGCGAAAGTGTCGGCAATGGAAATTTCGCAGTTGGTAGCGATGTTGACGACCTCGCCTATCGTGGAGTCAGCCTCGGCGATAGCGACGAAGCCCGCGCAGGTGTCCTTGACAAAGTTGAAGTCGCGCGTGGGAGTGGTGTCGCCAAGCTCTATTTGTTTGCGCCCCGACGCGAGCTGCGTGATAATCGACGGAATCACCGCGCGCGCCGACTGCCTCGGACCGTAGGCGTTGAACGGACGCGCCGTCGCAAGCGGCAACCCGAACGCCCTGTGGAAACTTTCGGCAATGCAGTCCGCGCCGATTTTCGTTGCGGAGTACGGCGACTGCGGCTGAATCGGGTGCTTTTCGTCAATCGGGACATACTTCGCCGTGCCGTAAACTTCGCTCGTGGAAGTGTGGACAACCTTGGAAACGCCGTTTTCGAGAGCCGCCTGACAGACATTGAGAGTGCCCTTAACGTTGGTATCGACATAGCTGTCGGGAGCGACGTAGGAATAGGGAATGGCGATGAGGGCGGCGAGGTGGAAAATCACATCGGCCTTTTCGGAAAATTTTTTGACGCAGTGGGCGTCGCGAATGTCGCCGCAAACGACCTCCACGTCTTTTTTGCAGTCAATGTCTTCGAGCCAGCCCCAGTTGTTGAAGGAGTTGTACTGCGAGAGCGCGCGGACATTTGCGCCGCGCTTTACGAGAAGCTCCACGAGGTGCGAGCCGATAAAGCCGTCCGCGCCCGTTACGAATACGTTTTTGGATTTTAAATTCATTTCCCGACGATGTAAATAAGTTCGACCACCCCGCGGACATTCGGACGAACGCGCGCGAGTATCATATACATCTCACATTACGCCGAATTGTCGAGCATTTTTTGGCGTCCCGCCCCGCCCCGAAAACGGGGAAAAATCCCGCGCAAGCCGCCAAACAATGCGAGTTAGGCGGCGGAAATTTCCGCCGCGCCCGACGCCCTACGCGCCGCGCCGCGCAATTCGGCAAATTGCGTTTTTCAAAAACAATATCCGCCGCTTCACAAAAACGATTGCCCTCTGCAATTTTGTGGGGCGCATTTTGGCGACAATCTTTTCGACAGCCGAAAAGCCCTCAGCTTCGTACAGATTCCAAAATTCGCCGCGCAACTTCGGGATTTTCGCCGAAACTTTCAGCGCGGGATTCCCCCGCAACGCCTTTTCGTAGGAGGTCTCGATTTTCTCGACGTCAAGCTCGCCGAAATACTTTTCGCCCTTTTCCGAATTTACAATAACCAAGCTAATGCCCTTGTCGTCGTCGAATTTTGGATAATAATTCCCCACGCCCCAAAAGTCGCCGAGAATGATGTCCGCGCCGCTCTTGCCCTCGCGGGCGGGGCACGCATGGCACGACGGCCGCAAGTACAGGTCTTTCAAAAATCCCTGCATGTAGGGGTTGTCGCGCATGGGCTGCCGAAACTCCGTTCCGTCCGCCGATTCAATGCTCACGGAATATTTCTTCCAGCCGGTCGATTTGTCCTTGAAACATATGCGCTTTACGGAGCGGACGGCGGAGATGTAGTCGCCAAAAACTTTCGGCGACGGCGCGCCGTGACAAACGACTTCTACCGCAAGCAAGTTTTCGTAGTCTTTGCCAAGAAATTTCTTCAAACCCGATATTTGACAGGGAGTGCCCGAAAACAGCACAAAACGCCCCGCTTTCAAGAAATCGGCGGCAAGCCTGAAAGAATTGCCGATGCGGCTTTGCACATACTTGCTCCCCGAAAACGCCCGCAACTGCTCTTCGGTTTCGGCATGGGAATGGCGGACATTCAAATTTTCGTCGAACGCCGCCCCGAAAACGGCGCCGCCCCGCGCGATTGCGTTTTTTGCAAGCAGCGGGAAAATTCCGCCCGAAGAGCTTGCCATGCGCTCGGGCAAAAGCTTCGACTTCGCCGCAAAAACGGAGCGCGGCAAAACGGGGTTCGCCTGATTTATCACGGGACAAACGCGCTCGCACAAACCGCAATTCACGCAGAGTTCGAGATTTACCTTCGGGTACAAAAAGCCCTCGCCGTCGGCGGAAAAATCAATGCAACGCCTCGGGCAAACCTGCCCGCAAGCCTCGCAACCGCAACAGTCCGACTTTGTTTTAGGGTTTACCATTGAAGATTAGAATGAAATTTTTTGGAGGTAAGTTCAACGCTAAAATACAATGATACAAAATGTCAACAATCTCCAATGCCGTTAAATGAAACGCAATGACGGAAAAAATTTTTACACTATGCGGCGCATTTCCGTTATCGCTTGACTTGCCAATCCTTGAAGAATTAATAGTAAGACTTTTCTACAATGAGCTTAAACCAAGTAAAAGCGGGAGCAATTCTAAACTATGCCATTATCTTTTTGCGCATAGCCGTTTATTTGCTCTACACGCCGTACATGTTGCGAATGCTCGGCAAAAGCGAGTTCGGTCTGTACTCGCTTGCGGTGTCAATCATGGCGTACCTCGAAATTCTCGACTTCGGGTTTTCCGACGCAATCGTGCGCTACACCGCAAAATATCGGGCGCAGGGCGACACCGAAAAGCAGTACAGACTCTTCGGCATGTTCTTTTCGATATACATCGTTTTAATGCTGATTGTGGTTGCGATTTGCGCGGCGATATACTTCAACCTGAATCTGTTTTTCTCGGAATCGCTGACGGGCGGGGAAATCGGCGAGCTGAAAATCATGATGCTCATCATAATGGTGAACCTCGCATTCGCGTTCCCGATGAGCATTTTCGGCGGAATCATAACAGCCTACGAAAATTTCGTGTTTTTGAAATCTGTTGTGATAGCGCGAACCATTTTGAACACGCTCGCGATTGTCGCAATGCTCCATTTGGGCTACAAGGCGGTTGCGATTCTGCTCATAACAACGATTTTCAACGTTTCGGTTTTCACACTGAATTACTTCTACTGCAAGCGTAAGATTAAAATCAGGCTGAAATTCGGCAAATTCGACACCGACTTACTGCGCGAAATCTTCATATTTTCGTTTTGGATATTCCTGAATTTGATAATGGACAGAATCTACTGGAATTCCGGCCCGTTCATTTTGGGAATATACGCAAGCGCCGCGGCGATAGCGGTCTTTGCTCTGGCAATCCAATTCCAGAACATGTACATGCAATTTTCGACGGCGATTTCGTCGGTTTTCCTTCCGAAAATCACGGCGCTCGTCGCGGTGGAAAACGACGAAAGAAAAATCTCGGACATTTTTATAAAAACGGGGCGCATACAGTTTGCGGTGCTCGCGTTCATAATGTCGGGCTTCGTCTGCTTCGGGCGGAATTTTATTGAGCTGTGGGTGGGAAACAGCTTCGATTCGGTTTACTACACGGCGCTGATATTCTTCTCCGCGCTGACGGTGCCACTCATACAAAATATCGGAATCACAATATTGCAGGCGCGAAACCAGATGAAATTCCGCTCGCTACTGTACCTTTGCATAGCAACGGCAAGCGTGTTTTTGCAGGCAATACTCACAAAGCACTACGGGGAAATCGGCTGCGCGTGGGCGATAGCCTCGGCGCTCGTCGTCGGGCAGGTTATAATCATGAACATATATTATTACAGGGTACAACATTTGGACATTCCCGCGTTTTGGAGGGAAATCGCAAAAATGTCGCTCTGCCCGATTTTTATTGTTTGCGGCACAATCTGTATTATGTCCAATTTTCGAATAGACTCGTGGACAGACTTGGGGGCGGCAATCGCGCTGTTCTCGTGCGTCTACATTCCCGCGTTCTATTTCACGAGCACCAACGCCTACGAGAAGTCGCTATTTTGCGGTATTTTTGAAAAACTGCTAAAATTTGTCCGCTAAATTTCGAAGAGACTACCCCAATGCGTTTTGCAGCAACGTTAGCGACATTTCCCGTTTTTCAGCCAAGATAGAATCCACCTTTTGCCAATCAATTTCGGCGTTTACGACGCTTTCAATTACATTTTGTTCGGCGGAATCCACAAAGCGCGATTCCAAGCCGAACATTCCCAAAATCGATTTTATCCTTGTTGCTCCGCGCCTCTTGTTGCCCAACACGCAAAACGGAGTATGAAAAAGTATGGAAAAAACAGTGCCATGGAACGAATCTGTGACAACAAACTTTGCATTGCGGATACCGTTCAGCCACTCTTCCACAGGAGGCAAAACGCAATCCTCCGCCTTTGATGACGAATCCGATATATTCCCTTTTGGAAGAATGGACAAGCGGGGCACTTTCAAATTTTGCGAAACCGCATTTACAACGGAATCCTTAAATTGCGTTTTATCCAAAACATATTCGAAGCAATACGGTTTTTCGGACGCCGAGCTTGAATACGAATCTGCAATTTCATCATAATCCGTTCTCGGCAAAAGCATTGTAGGGTCAAGAACCACTTTTGCATCTACCCCAAATTCGCGGCGGCAAATCTCGACGCCGGAATATTCGCGAACTGAGACAAAAGAAAATTTTTTCAGCAGCACTGCGTATTTGCGTTTGGCATAAGGAGGCAACTTCACATTATCATGTCCGAAAGACGCCGCATAGGAAATGCGTTTTATGTCGGATTTTAAAAATCCGAGAAAGTACGCATCATACGTTTTCCACGATATACGCCCCGGACGCCAAACTTGATCGCTTCCGACTACAAAAATATCGGCGGGTAAGTCAGACAGCTTTTGCGGATCATTATGTATTCGTATAAAATTAGTCGTTTTTATGTGTTTATCAATAAACGTTTCCAAATTATGATATGAAATTTTGCATCGTTCTTCCGGAAGCGCATGATATAAATTTTTCCCGTAAATCAAATTTGCCCGAACAACTCCGAACCAATGAATTATTTTCAAAAGAAATGGCGTGTCATTTTGAACAGCCCTTATCGTTATTGCATTATGCCCCATTTGTTCTATAGACTTACGCAGAGCATAAGCCTGCATAACTTCGCCGTAATTGGTTCCGATGGGTAGAGTTAAAATGTAAACGTTCATATAAAATTAATCAAAGCTTCACGCCATTATGTTTAAAATTCCGCCGGTGTGCCAGAAGAGGATTCGGGCTGCGGAAAGATTGTTTTCGGCAATATACCCGAACATTCCGTGGAGGGCTTTGCCCGAGTATGTGGTGTCGAAAAGTATTCCGGTTTCCATTGCGGCGGAAGCTACAAACGACTCCAATTCGGGCGGATATTTTTCGTACCCGCCGCAGGTGTATTTGTCGGTAAAAATTATTTTCGACGAATCGAAATCCGCGCCGCAATGTTCCGCCAACTTTTCCGAAAATTCCGAAATCACGCGCGTCCCGCGCTCCTTGTTTCGAGCCACGGAAATGCCGACAACTTTTGTATTTTTCCAGCCCGCTTTCTCCAAGCCGACGAAAATTCCCGCCTGTGTCGAGCCCGTGCCCGATGCGTGGAAGATATAGTCGGGCGCGGGGAAGCCCGACGACGCCAATTCGGCGACAGCCTTAACATATGCCATGCCGCCGCAAATATCGTGCCCTCCGCCGCGGACGTAATACGGCGAAAATCCGCGGGAACGGAAATCGAGCATTGCGTTGTCCATTGCCGACGAAATTTCGGACTCCCCGACAAACTCCGTTTCCGAGCCGCACAAGCGGACAACCAACGCGTTTCCTTTTTCGGATTCGAATCGCTCGCGCGTGCCGTGGTAGACGATTTTGCATCTCCAGCCTCGGCGAGCGCATAGAATCGCGATTGCGCGGCAGTGGTTCGACTGTATCCCGCCTGTCGTTATCAGCGCATTCGCGCCTTTTGCGAGTGCGTCCGATTCGTATTCCAGAGCTTTCCGAGCCTTGTTGCCGCCGCCGATTTCGGGGAAAAGGTCGTCGCGCACGATCTTAAAATCGAGCCCGCGAAATGAAATGTTGTCGACTTTAATCATGGCAGAATAATCACTTAAACGTCAGCTCCAAGTTCAAATCGTGTCTGTCGAGTTTGGGGTTGTAAGTCGGAGTCGAAATTTTATACCCCAAGTTTTTGTAGAACGACAAAAGTTTTTCGTTATTTTCAAGCCACGTCTTGGCGCGGATTCCCCGCATGCCAAGTCCCCTTATATATTTGACTGCCGCCATGTGGATTTTCAGCCCGATGAACGATGTTCTCGATTCCGGCTCGACCCACATAAACGGGGAAAAAGCGTACTCGAACGCGGCGTTTGCGTAGCCGACATACAAGGCGCAAATGCGGTCCGCCGAACGCGCTCCGACAAGAAACGAATCGGGAGAATCGACAATTTTTTCGGCATATGCGCCGAGTTCGACCCTCGTCGAAAGCGGCGGAAAGAAGTCGGAATCGGAACGGCGCAAAATCTCCGAAACGGCAGATTTCAACGACTGCGATTTTTCAAAAAACTCGGCTTCAAAATCCGCCACGTCAAAACGCCCTCACAAGTTTTTCGCACTTTGAATAAACTTCCCCGACCCTGAACGCGGAAAAACAGTCGGAAGATGCGGTTTCGCCGCCCGCCCATTGCAAGTATGCTTTCGGGACATTTCCGCCCGCCGAATGCGTAAACGGATACCCGCCGCCAAATCTCGGGTTCATTTCCAATACGACGGCGTTTTTGCCGTCGAAGAAAATGTCGCAATCCAAGTTGCCGATATGTCCGAGTTCGCCGCCGATTTTCGCCCCCAACGCCGACAGCTCCGGAATGCGGCAGGTTTCCGCAATGTCCGTTTCACCCGCGCGCATGCGGATTTTTCTTTTAACGAAAACCGCGGCATTTTTTCCGTTAAAGTCGTTTACAATGTCGAGCCCGTATTCGGGAAGCGAGAGCTTCGGCTGGATAATCACCGAAGTGTCGGAGGAGGGTTCTCCCGCATTTTTCAGAATCGTATCGTGCAACTTTTCCCGCACGTAATTGAACGAAGTTTCGAGTTGCCGCATGTTTTCCGCGCATTCGACCATGATTGAACCGCTACCCCAGCGCGGTTTTACAACGAACGGAAAGGAAATTTCGCCGCGTTCCAAAGCCGACTTCGCCGACTCTATCGACACATATGACGGCAATGTTCCGACGCCGATTGATTTTAGAAATTCGGCGGATTTCATTTTGTCGAAGCAAATATCGACTACGCGCGTAGAGCTTACGGCGGCAAAAGTCCCCACCGCGCTAAAATCCGCCGCATGGCGCGCAATCACGGGTAGGTCCAAATCATTGAGAGACACCAGCAAATCGACTCCGTTGTCCCTGCAAATACCGACGAGATGCGGGATATAATCGGACGAATTCGAGTACGGAACTACAAACGACGCATCGCATTCCGACAGTGCCGAAGCATAGCGGTTGGAATCGGCTCCGAAAACCGAACCGTTCCGACCAAGAGCTTCCTTGAAATAGGCGACAAGGTAATTCCGTCTGCCCACGCATGCCAGCAATACGTTCATTGTTATATATAAGCATTCCGCAAATTCCACTTCAAGAAAAAAGGCACTTTCCCAAACATTCTCCGGCCGCAAAATAGGCTCGACAAGCGCTTTGTTATGACTGATAACGCGCAATATCCACATTCGAATACATATGTACGAAAAATTTTTCAAACGCCCGATTGATTTTCTCGGCGCATTAATGCTGATAATGCTTTTGCTGCCCGTCTACATTGTGCTCTATATTTTGATAATAATATTTCTCGGCAGCCCCGCCATATTCAGGCAGGAACGTCCAGGGAAAGGCGGAAAAATATTCAGTGTCATGAAATTCCGCTCCATGACAAACGAGACAGACAAAGACGGAAACCTTCTGCCCGATGCGCAGCGCCTCACAAAATTCGGCTGGCTTTTGAGAAAATCAAGCCTCGATGAAATCCCGCAGCTATTCAACGTGCTTAAAGGCGACATGTCGTTCATAGGCCCGCGTCCGCTCCTTGTCAGATACCTTCCATATTACACAAAAGAGGAAATGCGAAGACACAATGTAAGGCCGGGGATAACCGGACTTGCCCAAGTCAACGGCAGAAACGCCATTTCATGGAAGGCAAAATTTGCATACGACATCGAATACGTCGATAACATCACGTTTTTAGGCGACGTAAAAATAGTGCTGAAAACAGTGCAAAAAGTCTTGAAACGCTCGGATATAATCGTAGGCGGAGGGGATTTTTTCGACGACGAACGCAAACGCGAAATCGAAAACGCGCGGGAAAAGTCAGAATAACCGAATATTCAAATTCAAACGGCGTTAAGTACATATTGACACATTCGCGTAAAAAAGGAAAATATTTCCCATGAAAATAGACAAGCTAAGAGACATTATACGCGGGGTTCTCGAAAATCAGGGAATCGAAGCAGACGTCCCGATTTCCGAAAACACGTCTCTGCGCGACGACCTCCACCTCGACTCGTTCGCGCTCGCCGAGCTTACAGTGAAAATCGAGGCGCAATTCGGAGTCGATGTTTTCGAAGACGGCATTGTCTACACCGTCGGGGAAATTCTCAAAAAGCTCCCCGATGAATAAGCCGTTTCTCCCCGACCTCCAAGCCCCCGTCTCGTACGCCGAACTGCTCGACGCGGCAAACCGCGCGGCCTCTGTTCGTCGGCGCATACAGTGCAAAAGCCTTTTCGAATTTTCGCGCGATTTGCTTGCGGCGCTCTCGCGCGGGGTGTCGGTCGAAATCGTCGATTCCGACATGTCGGAGGACGAGCTTGCCGCGCTTTCGCAAGCCGCTCCCGACGCCGAAATTCCCCTTTCGCCCGCCTCGTTCGGCTCGCTCGGCGGGCTGCTTGACGCCGCGGAAAATTCGGCGGCAACGCTCACGCTTTTCACGTCGGGCACGACGGGACGCCCCAAGAGCGTCTCGCACACAATGCGCTCAATTTCAAAGCGCATACGGGTGTCGCCCAAGCACGCGGGCGACGTGTGGGGCTTTGCGTACAATCCGTCGCACATGGCGGGCATTCAGGTTCTCTTGCAGGCGCTGGCAAACGGCAATCCGCTCGTCAATTTGTTCGGGCTGTCGGCGGAGGAAGTTGCGGGGAAAATCGCCCGCCACAAAATCACGCACATCTCGGCGACGCCCACTTTTTACCGCATGCTCGCGGGAGCTGGTGCGGAATTTCCGAACGTCGTCCGCGCGACTTTCGGCGGCGAGCGCGTTGACGAGCCGCTCTGCCGCAGGGTGGAAAAAATGTTTCCGTCGGCAAAAATCAACAACGTCTACGCTTCGACCGAAGCGGGCGCGCTCTTCGCGTGCGACGGCGACGCGTTTTCGATTCCGCCCGACATCGCGGACTCCGTGAAAATTTCCGACGGCGAAATCCTCCTGCGCCGCGACATTCTCGGAACGTCGGAAAGCTTTTCTTTCGACGCCGACGGCTTCTACCGCACGGGCGACAAAATAGAATGGGCGGACGCCGATAAGACAAAATTCAGAATCGTCGCGCGGGCAAACGGCATGGTGAACGTCGGGGGCTACAAGGTCAATCCCGCGGAGGTCGAAGCCGCGCTGCGCGGTGTGGAGGGAATCGCCGACGCCGCGGTGTTCGGTAAAAAAAATTCGGTTCTCGGCAACATTCTCTGCGCCGACATCGTCGCCGAGCGCGGAGCGGAAATCGACGAGCCGACGCTGCGGAAAAAACTTGCCGAATCATTGCAACAATTCAAAATTCCGCGAATCGTAAAATTCGTCGAAAAACTTGAAACCACGCGGACTGGAAAGGTAAAACGCGCATGAAAATTCTTCTAACGGGAGCGTCGAGGGGACTGGGGCTTAAAATTTGCGAAGTGCTGCTTGCGCGGGGCGACGAAGTTTTCGCCGTCAGCCGCAGGCAGTCGGACGCGCTGGAAAAACTCGGCGAACAATTCCCCGACAAACTCCGCTTCAAAAGCGCGGACCTCTCCGACGCCGACGCCGCTCGGCGCGCAATTTTCGCAGCCGACTTCGTCTCGCCCGAAACCGTCCTCGGCGCGTTCGTCAACAACGCCGCGACCGCCTACGACGACATCATCACAAACATGAACGCCGACAAGCTCCGCGCAATGTTCGAAGTCAACACGTTCGCGCCGATGATTCTTGCGAAATGCGCAATCCGCAACATGATTCTGCACGGAACGCGCGGAGCTATTGTCCACATTTCGTCGGTGAGCGTGCACACGGGCTACAAGGGACTTGCGATGTATGCGGCAAGCAAGGGCGCGTTGGAGGCGTTCTCGAAAAACACCGCAAGGGAATGGGGCGTCCGCGGGATACGCTCGAACGCGGTTGCGGCGGGCTTCATGCAGACCGACATGAGCGCGTCGCTAACGGAGGAGCAGCGGGCGAAAATCTACGCAAGAACGTCGCTCAAAAGCGCGACAAGCGCGGAGTCCGTGGCAAAGACGGTAGCCTACCTGCTCTCCGACGGCGCGGCGGCAATCACGGGGCAGACAATCAACGCCGACAACGGGACAATTTAAAGCACAAAATCACACAACCATGAAATATTTTTTGGGAATCATAACGCTGATTGCGGGAATACTCGGGGTATTCTTCGTGTCGGTGAAATTCGAAAGAAACACGCGCGATTTCGAGAAAAAACCCGACGGCTACCTCAAACTGACAATACCCGCGGAAATCGGACAAACGAAGTCGAAAGACCTTCCGCTCGGCAGCACGGAGGAAGTTGTAAGAGCCTCGGAACGCCTGCTCTCGGTAACGGAGTGGCTCAACCGCGAATACACGCTCCCCGACGGCAAAACATTCCAGCTCTACATTTCGTACTGGGCGCCGAACAAGCTCGACGTCCGCTACGCTTCGCTACACACACCCGACAGATGTTGGGTGGAAAACGGCTGGACAAACCTTCACGACAAAAAGAAGCACGACTACTTTCTGTCGGCAAAAAACGGCAAACTTTTCCCCGCCTACTACCGCGAATACGATTTCAAAACCGAGTTCAGCACCTACCACCGCAATGTGTGGTTTTGGTTTATCGTAGACGGCAAACGCTACGAATACGGGCAGGACGCTTTGATTTCGAATCCGATTTCCTACTTGGGGCACGCGTTCTCCGACGCGCTCGCAGGCTCGCCCGAACAGTTTTTTGTCAGAATAGACAGCGAATATCCCCTTGAAAATTTCATAAACAACAAAGACTTTCTCGAACTGCTGGACAAGCTGGGAACAATGGTTCTCTATCCAAAAAACAAGGAATAACAATGGAATCCAGAAATCAAAAGCCGTTTACATTTTCGGCACTTCCCGCGCAGGTGAAAATTGCGGGCGCAGGGCTTTTGCTCATGGCGGTATCGGTCTGCAAAATTCTCATACCCGTTTGGAGCAAGCGGCAGGACTACTCTTTCGGATACCTCACCCCGCTTTTCGTCCTGTACGTACTGTTCGACAGAAAGGAGAAAATAGCCGAATTTTTTGAAAAACGCAGGGGAAAATCCGCCCCTCGCGGAGCGGCTTCGCTTGCGGCGGATTTCGTCTTCGGCGGAATGTTCGCATGCGGAATCGCCACGTTTTTGGCGTTTGCGTTCCTCTTTTACCTCACACAAAACCGCGGCGTCCCTGGATTCACAATGACGTTCGCGCTCTCGTTCACAATTTTTGCGTCGGCATATTTGCTTTCGGGCAAAGACAATTCCGGCATGCGCCCGAAAACGTCGGAAAGGCTTGCGTTTGTGTCGATGTTTGTTTTCCCGTCGTTCATATGGTTGATTGCAGCCCCGCTGTTTCAGGTTGTGGAAAGCAGAGTTAGCCTTTTTCTGCTTTCGATAGTTGCAAAAGTGGTCTTCAATATAATGACAGGACTGGGCTTCGCGGCGGAATTGCACGGCAACACGATACAATTTCCGAGCGGAAGCATCGGCGTCGCCGACGCATGCAGCGGTATACGCTCGCTAACCGCATGCATTTTTGCGGGAAGCTTTCTGGCGGCGGTGTTTTTCGAAAAGACGTGGAAAAAAGTCACGCTCGTAATTTTATCAATGGCGCTGGCATTTTTTTTCAATCTGTGCCGCGCGCTGTTCCTCGCATTCTGGGCATATCAAAACGGGCCCGACTCAATAAGCGGCACGGTACACGACGCCGCGGGCTATGTAATTTTGGGTTGCACTGTGGCGGGGCTTTTGCTCATAGGCAAAATTCTCAACATAAACCCCGTGCCCGAAGAATTCAGGGAAGACGGCAAGCGCAAGACGGATTAATCAATGGCGGAAGCCAATTCCCGCCAATCCCAATGCCTTGCGGTGCGCCTAAGAACCCTGCCCCGCATTGCAGGCGACAGCGTATCGAGTAGTCGGGCGGCGGCGGAATAGTCTCCGCATTCGGCAAAAACCGAGACGGCATAGGTTATGTAATTCTCGTACCCGCCCGCCATGTCTTTTAATTGGGATTCCGACAATGACAGATTTCTGTATTTGGAATACGCGGCTTCGTTCCCGCATTTTTTCATCAGAAAGGCAATCGCAGGATACTTGTACGCCGGCTCGTTTTTTATGCGCCAAGAAAAACCAAAATCGGCGCGGATATAGTATAAAAATTTTTCTATATCCTTGTATGAATCCGTCGCGCCTTTTTCAGCGGCATATACGGCATAGCGCAAACGCATTTTCAACCTCCTATCTGCAGTCTTCGATTTCATCTTCTTTTTATATTCCGCAACTACGGAATCGCTCGAAATTGCGCCGTAAATAAAAAGCGCGGAATTTGAATCCAACACCAACAGAGGAATAAAATCGGAAAGCAGCGACGGCTCGTCCATCGTCAGCAAAAGTTTGCAGCATTCGATTTTATCAATATCAAAAGCGGGCGAGCGCAATTTGGACAGCAAAAACAACGCGTTTTGACAAACGGTTTCGAATTCCCGCCGCGACACCACAGGCTTAGACAAGCGGGCGATTTCGAGCATCGCGCGCGCCCGCAAACCCCCATTCGAAATAGTCGAAGCCTCCGCAACAAGCCCGTAAAACTCGCCCCGCTTCGAAAGCGCGGGGTGCTTTTTTATGCGCCAGAATTTATACACATCGGAAGCCGAAAACTCCGAAGGCGTTTCTCCGATGCATGCCGAATACACGGCATTGAGTTCGCACCGAATTTCCGCATCGTGAATTTTCCCGATTTGCGATTTTAGCGCGTCGTAATTTCCGCCGTCCGCAAGCTTTTCGCAAAGAACGGCACGCGCAATGTCGCTGTCGGTATCGGGACAATTCAAGCAGTCGAACGCGGCAAATGCGCCGGCAAGCAAAATAAGTACCGCCCCGAATACTCCGAAAAATTTTTTCATCTGCGCGGCTCCTTTCCGTCGAATCGCGAGAAGCAAACCGGCAACAGCAATGCAAACGCCGCAACATTCGAAGGAATCAACATGTTCATATCAAACGCCGAATGCGCAAAAAATACAAAAAGCCCCGCAACGACAACCATATTTACCGCACTAAAATTGCGCCGGTTGCAGAGCGCGTCCGCAAGCACGGAGACAAGCGCAATGGCCACAAAAAGTGCGCCTACAACCCCGTATTCGGCAACAAGCTCCAAGACATCGCTATGCGCGTGCACGGGAGCCGAGTATGAAATTTTTCCCGACTTCTTTTGCAACTCGACGATTCTCGGCGCAAGCTTGTAGCGCAGACAATCGCCGCCGTAGCCCCAAACGGGGGCTTTTGCGATAAACCCCGCAGTTTCACGATAAAACAACATTCTGTCGCAATACCCCCCATTTTCCGATATTAATTTTTCGGCACCGACACTTTCGGAGTATCCCCATGCAATGGCGACGCAGAGCGAGGCAACTACCAACGTTATCGCGGACGAAACAGAGACATTGCCGACAATCTTCTTCAAAGCGCAATAAAAGCAAATCAAAACAAACAGCGACGACACCGCAAGCGCGGAGACAAAACCGAACGTACTCTCGGAATACCATGCGCCGACGCCGCAAATCGCAGCTCCCGCAAAGTACAATGCCGCGGAAGCAACGCTGCCCCGACGAAAACACTCCAACGACATCGCAAAATTGGCGGACATCGCCAAGACCAAATATGCGGCGGCGGCATTCGAGAGAAAAAAAGTTCCGTACATCTCGGACGCAGAATACAAAACGCCGTACATAGCCTGAACCCCGCAATATTTTTGCAAAACCGCAAACACGGACATCGCAACACCGTTGAGACAGAAGAAAGCCAAAACGTACCGCAACGCTTTCGGCGCCGAATATACCAAGCGGGCTCCCGCAAACACGGAAGTCAGAATCACGATTCTTGCAAGAGCCGAAAACGGGTTTCCCTCCCGAAACGGCGCATCTACGGAAGCAGGCAAAAAAGGCAAATACGCACACGGCTTTACAAACGAACCGAATTCGTTGCGATGAAAAACTCCCCAATGATTGAACGGCTGAAATAGCCCGACAATCATAAGCAAAAAAAACATAAACAGCGCAACCCCGCCTTTGTTTCCCCGAAAATGCCGGCAAAAAAGCATGGGAATGAACCCCGCAAGCATCGAAGCCGCCAGTATCGGCATCAGAAATTCCGGACGCGTGCCCGACGCGCACCATGTCGAAGCAAGCACTGCGAAGCATAGCAAGCAAACACCGCATTTTTCGTACGCATTCAACGAATCTCCCGTCGACAAATTCATGCCGCTAGCGAAA
Source organism: Opitutia bacterium KCR 482 (assembly GCA_029269845.2). NCBI lineage: Bacteria > Pseudomonadati > Verrucomicrobiota > Opitutia > Opitutia bacterium KCR 482. The sequence goes on along the minus strand of CP149973.1, from coordinate 1,586,429 downwards.
AAAATACCGCGTTCATTGTCAAGCAACAACAACTTATTTCCTTGCGAACATCGGACAAAATGGAAAGATTCGGGGGAATGAACATATTATACTACCACCAGTATTTCAAATTTCCCTATCAGGCGGGCGGAACGCGGTCTTTTGAAATCGCGTCTGAGTTGATTTCGAGAGGGCACAATGTCACGATGGTATGTTCATACGACAAGGCCTTCTCCACATTGAAAGAAACCGCCAAGGGCAGATACGAAGGAGCGGTGAACGGGCTGAAAATAATTGCGTTCGACATTCCGTACGACAACAAAATGGGGCTGTTCAAACGCGCCGTCGCGTTCGCAAAATTCGCCCTCAGAAGCGCGTCCCTTGTCTTCACCGAGAAATACGACCTACTCTTTGCCACAAGCACACCGATTTCGACGGCATTCCCCGGAATACTTGCAAAAATATTCAGACCGTCAAAAAAGTTCGTATTCGAAATCCGCGACCCGTGGCCCGACGTCCCGATTGCAATGGGTGTGAAAAATCCGCTGTTCATTCTTCCGATGAAAATTTTGGAGCTGGGCGCATACAATCTGGCGGACGGGCTTGTCGGACTTTCGTCGGGAATGGTCGATATTATGAAGAAGCGCACGCGGAATAAGGCAAAGCCGATAATCCTCGCGCCGAACATGTCTAATATCGGGCAGTTCGTGCCGACGTCGGACCGCGCAAAAAATCTCGACGGACTCGACGATTCCCTCTTTACGGGGATTTTCGCGGGCGCGCACGGCAAAGTAAACAACCTCGGATTTTTGCTGGACGTTGCGGCTTCGTTGAAGAAAAAAGGCAGAACCGACATCGCAATACTCCTAATCGGAGACGGCAGGGAAAAACCCGAGTTGGAGCGGCGCGCAAAAGCCGAAAATCTCGACAACGTAAAGTTCTACCCGCCGATGCCAAAAACGCGGATTGCCGAAATAACCGCAAAGTGCGACGTCGGGCTAATGGTCAATAGCGACATCCCCCTCTTCCATTACGGAAATTCTCCGAACAAGTACTTCGAATTTCTGGCGGCGGGGCTGCCAATGCTTACGAACATGAAGGGATTTGTCGAAAACGGAGTAAAAGACAACAAATGCGGGCTGTTCTCCGAACCGCACGACGCCGATGCGTTCGCCGACAACTTCGCCTTTCTTGCGGACAATCCCGAAACATGCAAAGAGATGGGAATAAACGCCAGAAAACTCGCCGAGACGGAATACTCGCGCGACATAATCACAAAACGAGTCTCCGCCCTCATCGAGCAAGTCAACCCCGCAAAGCCATGCTAAGAAACATTGCAAGAACCCTTACCGACACAAAGTGGAACATCGGCTTTCTGCAATTCGACGGCAAAACCGAAATGCCGAAGTGGGAAACCGTATCGTGGTTAAAACACAACCGCAAAGACAGATGGTATGCCGACCCGTTTATATTGTCGGCAGACGGAGATTTAATAAAAATACTCGCCGAAGAGTGGTTCGACTCAAAAAAGAAGGGAGTTATATCCCTTCTTACCGTTTCACAAAAAGGCTTCAAATTGGAGGACTCTTTCCCCATTTTGGAACTGCCCACCCACCTGTCTTTCCCCTATATACTTAGAGACAAAGACAACACTTACATTCTGCCCGAAAATTGTAAATCGGGAACATTCTCAGCATACCTGTTGGAGAGGAACAAACTTGTAAAAGTTGCGGAACTATTACAAGAGCCGCTTACAGACGCCGTCGTGGACTGCAAAAACTTCGGCGGTAGAAACCTGATTTTCTCGACAACCTCCGCAGATCCGAACGGGAAAATATTAAACATATATGAATCCGACCGTCCGCTTGGCAAATATGAAAAGATAGGGGAAGTCTCTTTCAAAGACAGGTGCGCAAGAAATGCCGGCGCGTTCTTTAAGAGGAATGGACATATCGTCCGCCCCGCCCAAGACTGCAACAACGGATACGGCAAAGGCCTTGTATTTCAACAAATAGTAGAAGACGGAAAACTCTTCCGCTTTAAAGAAATCAAACGCGTATATCCGTCCAACGCAAAATGGAAACACGGACTGCATACTTTCAACTTCCGGAACGGACTCGCAGTTGTCGATGGACTGGCATATAGAACGCCGTATATCGGCGCATTTTTAAACAAAACGGGAATCACACAAGTTGCCGTAAATATCAGAAAATCGCTTGTAAAATAAAACCCGTTCGGATTTTTTGAACTATCACCATTTTCCAATGAATCAATTTACACCAGAACCTATATTCCACTCGGAAAGAAAACTCGATTTCACCGTATTCGTGTGCATCTTAAACCTGCTTTGCATGCTTCCCGGATACGAATTTGCGGCGTCTTTCTCGACATTGCTCGGCTTTTCAAACTCGCAAACGATATCCATTCCGTACAGAATTTTCTCGCTTGCTGTGCTCTTTTCGGCTTGCGGATTATGCCTTTTAAAGGAAATCCCGAGGGAAAAAATAACAACGCCGATGTATATAATGTTCGGCTGTTGCGTAGCGTATATTTTAAAAGTATTTGTGAATATTGTAAACGAACCGTTCTTTTTGGATACAACAAGAACTTGGTTTTTTACTTTGTACGCGTTTTTCAGCGCAATTTCGATATGGATTACGTTCAATAAAATCGACTTCAAAAAGGCGCTGCCCCTTATTTTATTAATGCTGGCGTTTGTCTGCATGCTCAAACCTCTCGGATTTTCACACACTGCCGATACCGACCTCTTAATAGATATATCGCGCCAACGACAGTCCGTTGCAGTCGGCATGAATTCAATCAGCTTCGGGTATGCCGGAGCTTCGCTCTGCCTTCTTAGCCTCGCCCTCATATTCAATAAAAGAATAAAATTTATATGGAAAATCCCCGCCGCGTTGGGAGTAATTCTCGGCTTTTATATCACGGTTTTTTCGGGAAGCCGCTCGCCTATCGTGGTTTTGCTTATTTGCACAATCATATTTTTTGCGTCATTTTTCAAAAATTTCGTACTTGCACTTGCGGGAGTCGGACTTTTGGGCGGTTTAGCATACATTTGCAAACACGCAATTGTCTCAGTTATCGCAACAGTTTCGCAATTTGCGGCAAACAGAATGGAAGCACTCATAGAGGATACGGGCAACAACCCCCACACGATTATCGCCATGGCCGGCTGGGACAAATTTAAATCAAGCCCTATATTGGGGACACCGACGATAGATTTCACATTAACAGTCAGCCCCCTTACAGGATACCACACTGCGATAATTGACGCATTGGCACTTTTCGGAATAATCGGAGGCGCATTTTTCATTTGGATTATCGCCTATGCGGGGCTTAAAACATTTTATATAATAAGGCACAAAGAATTATACCCCGAATATTGGGTGGCATTGTTTGCAATGCTGTACCTGTTGTACGACATTATCGCAGGCGGCTTGTTCACCATCAGAACAAAAGATGCTACGTTGATGATGATAGTCTTGGTAATTATCTCCAAAACAAAAAGGCTTTTCGGACCTAACGCTTAACGATTTGCGACAACAAATCGAACCATCTTTTTGCAATGGCGTCCGAGTCGAAACGGTTTGAAACGCATTCCATGTTCTTGCGCAAAGATTCCCGCAACTCGGAGTCCGACATGAGGCGGCGCATTGTGCCGACATACTTTTCAATGTCGTAAGGCGGGACAAGAAAGCCGTTTTTCCCGTCCAAAATCAAATCTTCAATGGAATCGAACGTCCTAAATGCAACGGGAACGCACTTTGCCAAAACCGCTTCGAGAATTGTCATGCCGAAGCCCTCGAACGACGTCGTTGCGCAATAAATTTCGGATTCGTCAAAATATTTTTTAGACGGCTGAAACCCCATAAAGTTCACGCGCGGAATTTTCCGATTTTGCACATACTCTTTCTGCGCGGGCAGACACACTCCGTCGCCCAAAACAAACGCCTCCCAGTCCGGAAATTCCGAATACAAACGTTCCCAAATTTTTATAAATACGTCGAGACGCTTCCCCGAATCGACACGGCCTACCCACAAAACCTGTTTCTTTTTTTTGCAGTTCAAAGCTGGCTCGGAAATATCGATTGGGTTCGGAATTGCGACCACATTGTCGGGACATCTGCCCAAATACTCTACAATATCCGACTTGTGAAGCTCGGACAACAACACAACCCTGTCGGAAAACTCACACAGCTTTCTAAAATGCCCGACATATTTTAACTTATAGAGAAAAACAACAATATCCCTAAGCGGGCGAACCCACAGCAAATTTAGAAGCCAAACAAGCTTGTATTTTTGGAATTTCAGGCGTTTGGAATATATAAAATTCTTTACAGCTCCCAAAGGTTGGGAATGCACAACAGACACCAATGCGCATTTGTTTGCACATACCTTGCGAAATAAATCAAAGCCATATCGCCCCAAACCTTCCTGATTTATCAAAACATCAATGGAGTTTTCTCGAATGAAATTCGATAGAAATGATTTGTTTTCGGAAGAATCGTCGAAATTGCCCGACGGCATAAACACGACGTTTTCCCCGAAATAACCTGTATTTTTTATCGCTATTACATGAACATTAATACCCAATCGTCTAAATGCGCGAATTAAAACCCAAGTGACTTTTCCAATTCCGCCTTTTGATGGGTTGAAAAATTTTTGGCAAAACAAAATGTTCATGAAAAAAAAAACCGCCTAAAAAATGATAAAAATCAATAAAATTTTTTAACAAGTGAGGAATAAAGCAGTTCGCGTTTCGAAAATACCTTCGATTTTTGCTTCATATCGGCAAGCATTGCGGGAGAAGAACTTAATTTGCGGATTGCCGATACGGTTTCGTCGTGGTTGTCCGCAAAAATTCCGTTCCCGTCGGAAAGCAAAAACTTGTTGTTGTCCGCCCTGTCCAAAATCGCCGCCATTCCGAAGCATATGCCCTGTTCGAAAATTACCGACTGCGACCCCGTTTGCAAAAGAACGTCGCACCCGCAAAGCAGATTGTTCAATTCGTCGGGCGTCTTCCAGCCGAGGTATTCGACCTTGTCCGACGATGCCACCAATTTTTCAAACTCTCCGCGAATGGAATCGGTTATGCTTCCCGCCAGAAACAGTTTTGCATTCGGCGCGTCGGCGTCGATAAACGCCTTGATGTCGTCGAGCGTGCGCTTTCTTGGTTCGAGTTTGCCCGAATGGACAAACGCTACATCGCTGTCCTGCAATCCCAATTTTTCGCGCTCCGATTTCCGAATTTCCGCGTACTTTTCATCGGAATACGAAATCCCGCCGAGCGGCAGGAACTCCATTTTGTTTTTCTTTTCGTCCAACCCGTAGACGGAAACGAGGAAATCGCGCCGTTCGGGAGTTACATAAAACAGCTTCGAGATAAAGCCGCCGAACAATTTGTAAAGCCGCGCGTAGACAACTCCGTGCAAAATGCGGCGTCCGACAAAGCTCTTGGAAACGTTGAAATCGTCGGCGTGGTTGTCCGCGTAGAAGCGCACGTTCGGGTGTTTTTTTGCGTATTTCGAAAGCGGAATTAGGGAAAACGTCTGAATGCCGTGGAGGAAAACTATATCCGGATTTTCGCCCTCCAAAATATTTGGCAATGCGGAGTAATATCTGATTTTGTAATAATGCAAAAACGGCGGAACAAGCTTCGGACGCGCCATTCTTATCACCGTTATTCCGTTTGAATCGACATAACGCCCTGCGGGGCATTCGCCCTCTTTCCCCGCGTTTGTCGAATAGGAATTGCAGCCCGTGATTATCGACACTTCGTGCCCGTCCAAACGGTTTTGAAGAGCAAGCAAGTTATGCTGGTACAGCCAACCGTCGTTGAACCTATCACCCAAAACAAGATGGACAATTTTCATGGCGTCGATTGGCAAAAGCTGCTACTTATCCTCGCCTCTGAACAGGATATTCAGGGGTTTCAAAGATTTGAGAATCTCGTGTATCGGGTAGTCGGCAAACATTTCGGTAAAGGCGTTGACGTCTTTCGGGAAGCACTTTCCGCCGTAGCCGAATTTTCCGTCTGGCCCTGGAACTTGCGTGTGCGGTTCGTTTATATAGCCGCTTAGCAGCACGCCTTTTTGAACGTTCTCGTAGCTGAGACCGAGTTTTTTGCAAATGTCGTAAATGCCGTTGAAATAGCTGACTTTCAACGCGCCGAACACGTTGTGCGCGTATTTTGTAATTTCCGCCTCCTTCGACGACATCACGATATATTTTTTGCCGACGAAAATCTTGGCGAGCAATTCGGGGACGGCGGTAAATACCATGGGTTGGCGGGAGAAATCTTCGTATGCCGTGCGTTCCGTCAAAAATTCGGGCATGAAATAGACGCTTTTGCCGCACTCTTTCGAAAGCATTTCGCTTGTTCCGGGAAGAATTGTGGTGCGGATAAAAATCGGCTTGTCGGGCAGTCCGCGGATTATGTCTTTGAGCAAAGACAAATTTTGCGAGCCGTCGGCTTCCGTCGGAATGTGAATGGAAACAAACACGACGTCTACGCAGTCCAAAGAATCGTTCATGCCTTTCGGCGGGTCGGAGACAAAAACTTCCACGTCTTTATTGTGCTCTCCAAGCCATTTACGCAATGCGCCGCCGATAAAACCGCAGCCCACAATTCCAACTTTAATGTTATTCATAATAACTCGTGTATAATTATTCTTAAAAGCTAAAAATGCGGGCGAATAAGTCAACAAGATTATTTCCCCGAACCGCCGCAAAACAGAAATTCCGCAAGCATTAAAACGCAGGACGGGGCGCGAACCTTACGGTTCGCGCCCCGCTTTACCATATCACTTACTATATACTATTAGGGATTACTCATACCTAACAACAAGATAGCCGTACGGCGCGAGCTTCGCCTTCAAGCCGTCGCCGTATTTTCTGTATGTCGCGCCGCCTGCGAGCATTGTCGAAAACTTGTCCGCTTTCAGGAACACGTCCGTATCCACTTCCGCGTTCCGCGTATTAACCACCACGAGCACGTTTTCCCACTTCGCGTTGCGCGTGAACGAAAGCACGCTTTCGGGGGCGCCGTTATCGACCCACGTCGTAGCGCCGCTCCACAATGCCGTGTTTTCCTTGCGCATTTTGGAAAGCGCGCGAATCAGCTGCATTCGCTTCCAACCCTCGCGGGTTGCGATATTCTCCCACGCGACGAACGTGCGTCCGTGCGTGTTGTCGGCGAACATCGAGAAGTACGCGTCGTCGGCGAATTCGTTTCCGTTATAGACAAAGGGAATGCCGTCGATTGTAAAGTTCAGCACTTGGATTGCGTCCATGCCGCGGTTGCCGAACTGTTTTTCGTAGCGCGCGCCGCCCTTGTCGGGTTGGCAGGCGTCGCTTGCGGTGTCGTGGTTGTCGAGGGCGCGGAGCAGGCGCGAGCCTTTTGCGAACGCCGCGTCCTGATCTTCCCAAATTTTGCGGAGCGAGTCGGCGGGCTTTTTGCCCTGAAATACGTTAATGATTCCGTATTCCCATTTGAAAGAGTAATTTGCGTCGTAGGCGTCAACCTGCGCGTCTTTGCGTTCGCCCTCGGCAATCATGATGACGTCGGGCTTGATTTTTGCGATGCGGGTGTACGCCTCCGCCCAGAAGTCGGCGGGAACAGACGGTTCTACGTCGGTGCGGTAGCCGTCTACGTCGAATTTTTCGACGAAGTACTCCATGTTTTTGATGAGGTAGTCGCGAAGTCCCCTGCTTTTGAAGTTGAGTTCGGGGAAACTCCAGCGGCCGTTCTTGACTTTGCCGTCGGCGTCGCGCACGACGAAGTCGGGGTTGGTTTCGATGAAGACGGCTTTCGGCCCGCAGTGGTAGTAAACGAGGTCGAGCACGACTTTCAAACCGAGCGCGTGCGCCTGCTCTACGAAGTTTTTAAGGTCTTTGTCCGTGCCGAAGCGGGGGTCGATTTTGAAATAGTCCTTCATTCGGTAGGGGTTGCGGGGGTTGTTCAGCCCCGACGCCTTTTGGCGTTTGCTCCAAAAGCGGGTGTCGCCGTCGTCGTCCGACTCGACAATCGGGCAGAGGTACACGATGTCCATTCCGAGCGACTTGATGTGCGGCAGAAATTCCGCCGCCTTTGCGAGAGTTCCCTCCTGCGTGAAGTGTTGGGGGAGGATTTGGTAGACGACCGACTTTTGGAAAAATTCCGTCGTGGGTCTTGCGGTTTTATCCGAGGCGTTTGCGGGCGCGCCGAAAAGCGATGCGGCAAAGAGCGAAAGGGCGGCGAATGATGAGAGTTTTTTCACGTTCATATATAGCTATATCGAGTTGACTTTTGATGAAGCTATTTTTTCGACGCGCCCGCATTTTACAACATATTTTTGGAGAAATTTGGTAAACAGTTTACTTTCAGAAACTGTCGAAGTTTGCCTACAAAAAAATACCCCGCGAAAGGAGTTCCGCAGGGCGCGTTGAAAAGAAAATTCGGCGTTTTTTTAGGCTTTGCCCAATGCCGCGCGGATTGCAAGGCACGACTCCACGAGGTGTTCGAGCCTGTCGAGCGGGAGCTGTGTCGCCGCGTCCGAAAGAGCTTTTTCGGGTTCGGGGTGCGTTTCGATAAACAGACCGTCCGCGCCCGCCGCTACTGCCGCCCGCGCGAGGATTTCCGCGTATTTGCGCTCGCCGCCGCTTACGCCGTTGCCCGCTCCGGGGAGCTGGGTCGAATGCGTTGCGTCCATGATAGTGGGCGTTCCGTTTTGCGCCATTATCGAGAACGAGCGCATATCCACCACGAGGTTTCCGTAGCCGAAGGTCGTTCCGCGCTCTGTCTGCCAGACTTCCGAAGCCCCCGCGTCGCGCAGTTTCGCCACGGCGTATTTCATGTCGTAGGGCGAGAGGAACTGCCCCTTTTTGACGTTCACGCATTTGCCCGTTTTTGCCGCCGCCACAAGGAGGTCGGTCTGACGGCAGAGGAACGCGGGAATTTGGAGGGCGTCGCAGACTTCGCCGATTTTCGCGCACTGGGCGGATTCGTGAACGTCTGTAATCACGGGAAGTCCGAACGTTTTGCGGACATCGGCGAGGATTTTCAGCCCCTCGTCGATTCCCGGCCCGCGCGGGCTTGAAAGGCTTGTGCGGTTTGCCTTGTCGAAGCTGCCCTTGAAGAGAACCGTGAGCGAGTCGGCGAATTTTTCGGCGACCGCCGCCACGCGCTCCGCCACGCGGAAGCTAAGCTCCCTGCATTCCAGAGAGCACGGTCCCGCGATAAGAAGAAGTTTTCCGTCCTGAAAAATCATCTATTTTTTCGATTTTGCGCGAGCCAGCGCCTGTCCCACGAACGCGCAGAAAAGCGGGTGCGGTTTCGACGGCTTCGACTGGAATTCGGGGTGGAACTGTACGCCGACCATCCACGGGTGGTCTACGACTTCCACGATTTCGACCAAGTCGCGCTTCGGGTTGACGCCCGCCACGCGCAATCCCGCGTCTTCAAGACGCTTGCGGTAGATATTGTTGAATTCGTAGCGGTGGCGGTGGCGTTCGCGGACAGACATCTCTCCGTAGGCGGCGAGAGCCTTTGTGCCCTCTACAAGCCTGCACTCGTAGGAGCCGAGGCGCATTGTCGCGCCCTTGTCTACAATGCTCTTTTGCTCGTCCATAATCGTGATTACGGGGTAAAGGGTGTTGTCGTTGAATTCCGCGCTGTTTGCGCCGTCGAGCCCGAGCACGTCGCGCGCGTATTCGATTACCGCAATCTGCATGCCGAGGCAGATTCCGAAGTAGGGAATCTTGTTTTCGCGCGCGTATTTTGCCGCCAAAATTTTACCTTCAATGCCCCTGTCGCCGAAGCCGCCGGGGATAAGAATGCCGTCGACGCCGTCGAGGTGCGCCGCCGCGCCGTCGCGCTCAATGCTTTCGGAATCGACGCGCAGGACGTTCACTTTGCAATCGTTGCCCACGCCTGCGTGCGCAAGAGATTCGTAAATAGATTTATACGCGTCCTGCAAATCAATGTATTTGCCGACTACCGCGATTTTGCATTCGCCGCTCTTGGGCGAGATGAGCCTGCGGACGATTGAGTTCCACGCGGTCATGTCGCTTTCGGGAGCGTCGATGCCGAGCTTTTCAACCACGATGCTGTCCATGCCCTCCTGCGCGAGAATGAGCGGAAGCTCGTAGATGGAGTGTTTTACGTCCATCTCTTCGATAACCGCCTTTTGCTCCACATTGCAGAACATTGAAAGCTTTTGGCGCATGTCCTCCGACATGGGCTGTTCGGTGCGACATACGAGAATGTCGGGCTGAATGCCGATTTCGCGCAGTTTTGCAACGCTCTGCTGCGATGGCTTTGTTTTGAGTTCGCCCGCCGCCCGCAGGTAGGGAAGAAGCGTTACGTGAATGAAAAGCACGTTGTTTTTGCCGACTTCCAGCGAGAACTGGCGCAGGGCTTCGAGGAAAGGCAGTCCCTCGATGTCGCCGACAGTTCCGCCGATTTCGGTAATGAGGACGTCTACGCCCTCGCCCGCCGCGTACATGCGCGCCTTGATTTCGTTTGTCACGTGCGGAATAACTTGAACGGTCTTGCCGAGGTAGTCGCCGCGGCGTTCCTTTTGGAGGACATGCTCGTAAATCTGCCCCGACGTAAGGTTGTTGAAGCGGCTGAGTTTGCCGTGCGTAAAGCGTTCGTAGTGTCCCAAGTCGAGGTCGGTTTCCGCGCCGTCGTCGAGCACATAGACTTCGCCGTGCTGGAACGGACTCATCGTTCCGGGGTCGACATTCAAATAAGGGTCGAATTTCTGTATTCTGACCTTCAATTTTCTTGTTTCGAGAAGGGCACCGAGCGCGCCCGATGTCAGCCCTTTACCCAAAGATGAAACTACTCCGCCTGTAATAAAAATATACTTCATTTTCGGGGATTAATTAAAAACCCGAAAGGAGCGGGTATGGCAACACTATTCGTAAAAATTTTTCCCATAAATTTACAACACATTGAAATTTCGGCTATTGCAAAGCGGAAGCCGTCCGCGGAGAAAGTCGGACAGCCCGCCCGCGCAAAGCCGCCGCAAAGCGCGTTTTTGCCCGCAAACAAAAAGGCGCGGACAGGTATCCGCGCCGAGTTTCGCAAGCCACGAACAAGAGTCGGGCGTCAATGTGTTAACTTCGTTATATCGACATCACGAACGTGGACGCAGCAAGAACCAGAATGCCGAGCCAAAGCACCGCCTTTGTGAGCTTGGACGAGCCTTTCCATTCGCCGATAAGCAGCCCGATTACGCCCGCGAACACGATTACAAACGCCATCAGAATAGCCCAGCTTGCAAACGCGTACTGCTCCGAAAGTTTCGTCTGCCCCATGCCGTAGAGGAAGAACTGGCAGTACCAGAGCAGACCGCCCAGAGCGCACAGAAGCATGTAGACAATCCCCCTGCCCGCGCCCGCCGCCTTGGCGTCGGCAAAGCTTTTGTTTTTAAAGGAAAGGAACAGACACCACGCGAAATTCGTGGCAAAGCCGCCGACGAGCGTGATTATGAGGATTGCGCTGTTTTTGAAAAGCTCCGCCTGCGCTGGGTCTATCGCGGCAAGAGCCTTCGCCTTTTCGGCAATCGGCTTGCCCGCGTCCATTGAAAGCGACATGCACGCGCTCAGAAAGCCCGCTACAATCGCCACGGCAAAGCCCTTCGCAAGGCTGAATTCCGACGAGCCGCCGTCCGCGCCCGCCGCCTTTGCGTCGCGCTCTTTCATCATGCCCGCAACGCCGTTTATTGCTATTCCCAGCGCGCAAATGAACACGCCTATGAGCACCAGAAGCCCCGCGCGGTCGGAGGCGATTTCGAGAATCTTGCCCGACTTAATCGGCGGAATTAGCGTTCCCACCAACGCGCAGAAGCCGAGGGCGACCGCCGTGCCCAAGCCGATTCCCAAATAGCGCATCGAAAGCCCGAACGTAAGCCCGCCGACGCCCCAAAGCGCGCCGTAGACGAATGTCCAGATAATTGTGTCGAACTCGACCTCCCCTATCGCCTGCCAGCAGCTGGGGATTGCGAAGCTTGCGATAAGCGTCGGGCAAATGATGAGAGCCGCAAGCGACCAGAATATCCACATTACCTCCCACTTCCACTTGACGTATTTGAGCGGTGTGTAGAACGCCGCCGACACAAAGCCCGCGAGCGCAAAAAGCATAATTCCGTAAAACGAATCCATTTGTTGTCTCCTTTTGTTTTCGCGCCGAAAGCGGCGCACGGGGTTGAAAAAAACAAACCGCCGAGAATGTCGGCGGTTCGCGGAAAATCCGGACAATTAACGCTTCGAAAGCACTTTCTGTTCGTACTTCTTGATGCCTTCAACCATCTTCAAGCCGCAGGGCTTGCCGCTGCGCTTGCAGTATTCCGCCCAAACGTCGGCGAACGGAAGCGTGCGCGATTCCTCCATGAGGGCGAGGCGCATGCCGAAATCGACGTCGTTTTCCGCCTTGCGCATCATCGCTACGGGCTCGAGCAGAGCGTAGAGCAGAGCTTTGCGGGCGGCGCGCATGCCGAGAGCCCACGCGAAAATGCGGTTAATCGACGCGTCGAAGTAGTCCATGCCGATGTGCACCTTGTCGATTGCGTTCGTGCGGACGATTTCCTGCATGATTGCCGTGGTGTTGTCGTCGAAAAGCACGACGTGGTCGCTGTCCCACCTTACGCCGCGAGAGACGTGCAGGAGGAGTTCGGGGACGAAAAGGAGAGCCGAGGAGATTTTGTCGGCAATCGTTTCGGTCGGGTGGAAGTGCCCGGAGTCGAAAGTGATGAGAATGCCGTTCTTTACCGCATAGCCCATTACGAATTCGTGCGAGCCTACGACGTAGCTTTCGCTGCCGATGCCGAAGAGCTTGCTTTCGAAGGAATCCTTGTTGTATTTCTTCGAGATTTTGACCTTGAAAATCTTGTCGAGAGAGTCCGCCATGCGTTCGCGGGGCGCGAGCCTGTCGGCGGGCATGTCCTTCATGCCGTCGGGCATCCAGAAGTTCGTGATTACGGTGTCGCCGAGTTCCTTGCCGATTCTTTCGGCGATTTTGCGGCACGCAATGCCGTGCTCAACCCAGTACTGGCGCACGCCCTTGTCGGGGCTTGAAAGCGTCATGCCGTCTTTTACGAGCGGGTGCGAGAAATACGTCGGGTTGAAGTCTATGCCCATTTTGCGCGACTTGCACCAGTCTACCCAGCCCTTGAAATTTTCGTAGCCGATTTTGTTGCGCTCAACCTTTTTGCCGCCGAATTCGCCGTAGATTGCGTGTAGGTTGAGACGGATTTTTCCGGGGATATATTTTACGGCTTCGTCGATGTCGGCGCGGAGTTCGTCGGGATTGCGAGCCTTGCCGGGGTAGTTGCCCGTAGCCTGAATGCCGTCGCCCGAAAGACCCGCGTCGGGAGTTTCGAAGCCGCACACGTCGTCGCCCTGCCAGCAGTGCATGGAAAGCGGAATGGAATCGAGAATTTGAATCGCCTTTTCGGTGTCTACCCCGAACTTGGCGTACTGTTCTTTTGCGTCTTTATAAGTGTTTGCCATATGACAAAAATTCATAGGAAGCCCCGCGCCGATTGCAAGCATATTTTAAAGTTTTTAAACAAAAACAGACGAAAACCCAAACGGCGGCGCAAATTCGGCGACGCCCTTTATCCGCGTCCCGCCCCGTCGCTTTGCCCGCGATTCGGCGCGGGGAGACGCGAAGCAACCGCCGCTTGTTCAAAAAAATGACCGCGCGGATAAAAAAATAATTGCCTTTAAGTGATTTTTTTGAAATTATAGAAATAATGGCGGTTAGTTGGAATTTCCCATAATTCTAAAAAATTACAGCATTACTTATCATGAGCAAAACACTGAAATTCTTGGTAGCACCCGATAAATTCCGCGGCTCGCTCTCGGCGAGTCAGGCTGCGCACGCCATAAAAATGGGGATTCTCGCCGAATCGAAAGACGCCCAGATTTCCGAATACACGCTCACCGACGGCGGCGACGGCTTTGTAGACACAGTTTCGAAGGCAATAAAAGGCTCTAAGGTCATAAGGCTCAAAACTATCGACCCCACGGGGCAGGTGCTCACGGCAAAATGCGCCCTGCTTGACGAATCCACGGCTCTTGTAGGGCTTACGGAGGCGTCGGGAATCAACCTCGTTTCGGAGCAGGAGCGCAACCCCGCAAAGCTTACGAACATAGGTTCGGGACAGATTCTCGAAAAACTCGTCGAACGCGGCTACAAAACGATTATCGTGGGCGTCGGCGGAAGCGCGACAAACGACGGCGGCATAGGGCTTCTCATTCCCCTCGGCTTCAAATTTTTGGACAAGGACGGCAAAGACATCGAACCGACTGGCGAGGGGCTTGCGAAGCTCGATAAAATCGTGCCGCCCGAAAAGAAGTTTTCAACAAAGTTCGTCGTTGCGACCGACGTCGGCAACCCGCTGCTCGGCAAGACGGGCGCGGCTCTCGCCTACGCAGAACAAAAGGGCGCGACGAAAGAACAGGCGGAGGCTCTCGAACGGAACATGAAACGCCTCACGGAAGTCGCAAAAAAATGCGTCGGCAAAAGCGCGCACGAACAGGCGGGCGCAGGCTCGGCGGGCGGCTGCGGATACGGTTTGATGACCTTTCTAAACGCCAAGCGCGTGAGCGGCTTCGAGCTGTTCGCAAAATACGCCGACCTCGAAACGGCGGTGAAAAACTCGAACATCGTAATCACGGGCGAAGGCGTCTTCGACGCGACCGACAAGCAGGGCAAAGGCCCGTACGCGCTCGCGAAACTCGCGGCGAAACACAAAAAACCCGTGTGGATTTTCTGCGGCTCTTCCACGCTCTCGCAAAAGGACATCGACGAAATGGGAATCCCCAACGCGAAAATCGGGCAGATTCTGCCCCTCGCCCCGAACCTCGTTGAGGCGCAAAACAGGGCGCCGAAATTCCTATCGCACTTGGCGAAGGAATTTGTAAAACAACTTTAATCGCATAAAAGAATGAAAAAATTCGGCTTCATAGGCGCAGGCAAAATGGCAGGCGCAATTATCCACGGAATTTTGGCGAGCGGCAAGGTGTCCGCCGCCGAAGTGGCGTGCTCGTGCGGCAACGACGACACGGGCAAAAAACTCTCGGCGGAAACGTCGATTGCGCTCGCCGACAGCCTCGAATCGCTCTTCGCGCAGTCCGAAACGATTGTCGCCGCGTGCAAGCCCCAGCAGCTCAAAGACGTTGCGGCGGCGGGGAAGTCGGCAAAGAGCAAGGTGCTTGTGTCGATTCTCGCGGGAACTTCGATTGCCCGCCTGCGCGAGTGCTTCCCGAACGTCGGGAAAATCGTGAGGGTAATGCCGAACATGCCCGCGCAAATTTCGCTGGGAATCTCGTGCTACGCGCCCGAATCGCCCCTTGCGGACGACGAAAAGAAAACGGTAGACACGGTGCTTTCTGCAATCGGCGAATACATGGAAATAGAGGAGGCGCGTCTCGACGCCGTAACCGCGCTTTCGGGAAGCGGCCCGGGCTACATCTTCGAATTCGCCGCGGCAATGATTGCCGGCGCAAGGGAAATAGGCTTTTCGGACGAAGAGGCAAAAAAACTCGTCGAACGCACGCTCCTAGGCTCGGCGGTGTTGCTCGAAAAATCGCCCCTGAGCGCGGACGAACTGCGAATCGCGGTGTCAAGCCCGGGGGGTACGACGCTCGCGGCTCTCGACGTTTTCGAAAAGAGCGGCTTCCGCAAAACGGTCGCCGACGCGCTCAAAGCCGCAGAAAAACGCTCAAAAGAGCTGTCCAAACTGTAATAAAACCGACATTTTAGCGTTTTTTTAAGCAAAAAGCTTGACTGAACACAAAATGAATGGCACATTGTCAACCAATCAACCGCAATAAATCTACAACAAAACCCTTTATGAAAAAAATACTCCTTCTTTCGTTTACAGCAGCACTTCTTTCGGCATGCTCCACAATGACGTTCACGGAAGACGTTTCGGTAGACAGCATTCCGTCGGGCGCAAAAGTGTTCGTCAACGGCGAACTTGCAGGACAAACCCCCACAGTCCTCTCGCTCGACACCAAAAGCGTCTACGAAATCAAGCTCGTAAAGGAAGGCTATAAAGACCAGACGGTCAGCCTCGCCTCGGTTCGCGCCAATCCCCTCGTAAAGTTCGGTCCTCTGGTTGACATGGGCTACTACAAGAAATTGACGCCCGCCCCCGTGAACCAGTCGCTCAAACCCGCATTCCTCCCCGCGACGAAAGGCGTAAAGCCCTTCGAAGACATGGCGGGCGCGATTTTGAAAGTAGACCAGTTGAGAAAAGACGGCAAGATTTCGCGCGACGAGCACAGCTACCTGCTCATGCAAATCACCGAATTCTACAAATAACAAGAAACGTAAATTTTCGCGAAGGAACGGACACCGCAGGGAGTCCGTTTTTTTTGCACCCAATAAAAACGCGAAATGCGCAAGCAATGCCCACGCCATTGCGCGCAAACTGCAACTAATGCCCGCGCACACGGCGTACCGCCAGACCGAGACGCAAAGCTCCGATAGAAAACGCCGCAATGCCGATTTTCCGACGGCAAGCCGCGCACGACAAAACGTCCCCCGAACGGCGGAGCAAACCACCGTTTGCATGGGAACAAGCCCGCGAAACGGACTGCAAACCGCCGTTTTTGCACACGCCCGCCGCAAATAAATATGTCTTGCAAAAAATCGGCGGGCAACAGACAATGACAAAATGAAACGTTTTCTACTTATACTTGCCATGCTTCCCGCTTTCGCATTTTGCGCGGACGCGGCGGCAATGAAAAAAGGAAGCAAATTCGACCTCGAAGCCGCCCAGAAAAACATGGCGACTTTTGCAAAATCGTTCGTAGCCTCCGACGCCACAAAACTCGACGAGCAAATTGCAATGTACGCGCTCGAAAACAAGCTCGAAATAAGGAGCGCCTCTCTTGCCGTTTCCGTGCAGCGCGAGCAAAACTACACCGAATACTTCGCGCTCGTAGTTTTCAAGCGCAGCTAAAATTTCCCCCGCCCCATAAAAAAACCGCGCGTCGCATGGCGCGCGGTTTTTTGCGTTTAAGGCGCGGAGATTCTACGAGTCCAAGCCGATGTCAATCCAGCGACCCGAATGCACGGGCGCGGCGGTCGAGACGAAGTCGGGCCCGATGCGGGCAATCGCGCCGATGTTGTCGAGTTTGACGCCCCCCGAAGCCTCCGTCCAAGCCTTGTCGCCAATCATATCGACGGCGGTTTTGAGATCGGCGTACGAGAAGTTGTCGAGCATGATTACGTCGGCGTCGGCGTCGAGAACGGGCTGGATTTGCAAAAGCGAATCGACCTCCACTTCGACCGCGACGTCGGGATTTTCGTCTTTGGCAAGCCTTACGGCGTTCGCGAGCATGTCGCCCGTGACGGCGCGGGCGGCGACAAGGTGGTTGTCTTTGAGCATTACGCGGTCGAACAGCCCTATTCTGTGGTTGAAACCGCCGCCGCAGGCGAACGCGTATTTTTCGAGAACGCGCAGACAGGGCGTCGTCTTGCGGGTGTCGAGCAGGCGCGTCTTGGAATCTCCCAAAGCCTTGACGTACTCCGCCGTGACCGTCGCCACGCCCGAAAGCCTCTGAATGAAATTGAGCATTATGCGCTCCGCCTGCAAAATAATGCGGGCAGACCCCGAAATTTCCCCGATTTGCCCGCCCTTTTCAACGCGGTCGCCGTCGGAGACAAAGGGCGTGAATGCGCACGTTTCGCCGTCAACCGTCGATTCGTAGACTTTGAGGATAATCGGAATGATGTTGATTCCGCACATAATCATTTCGCGTCGGGCGACGAGAAACGACCTTATTTCGGAGCGCGGCGTAATCGTCGCCGTCGTGATGTCGGCGCAGCGGGCGGGCTTTACTTTCAGCCCCGCGCCTTCGATGTCCTCGGCGCGAGCCGTGCGGACGAGATTTTCGAGATATTTTTCGTCGAGGTCGCCCCAAGTGAGGCGTCGGACGAGGTGTGATTTAAATTTTTCGCTTTTCATTTTAGATAAAAAATTCCCTGTTTGCCGCCGCGCGAATCGAAATGCAGAAAGGCTTTTCGGGTATGCCCTGCGGAACGACTTCGTACGCCGCGCCGACCGACTCCATCAGCGAAAGCCCGCCCGCGACGTCCCACAAATACAGACGCTCTTCATGGTACGAGTCCGCGCGTCCCGACGCCACCCACGCCATTGCGCACGCCGCGCTGCCGCACATTCTGACTTTCTTGAACTTCTGCGCCGCCATGACGAAGCGTTTGAGATTGTCGTCCGAGTAGTCCGTCGCGCTCGGGAAGCCCGTCATGAGGACTCCCTGCGAGACGCTCTTCGCCCATTTCGGCGAGACCTTTTCGCCGTTTACCGTAAGCGGGAAGCCCTTGCCTCCTAAGAACAGCTCGTTGCGGGTGAAATCGTAAATCGCGCCGACCACGGGAGTAAGTCCCGACATCAGCCCGATGCTCACGCACACACCTGGGATACCGCGCAAAAAGTTGTAGGTGCCGTCGATGGGATCGACAACCCAGTACAATTCGCCCGAAGAAAGCAGAGAGGCGTCGCCGCCCTTTTCCTCGCCCACGACGCGCACGCCGGTGGCCGCGAGCTTTTCGCGGATAAACAGTTCGCTTTCCACGTCCTCTTGAAGTTTTACGTCGTTGCCTGCGTCCGAATTGACGCGGCGTTCGGAAATTTTTTTGAGCCTGTCGCCCGCCGCCTGCGCGACTTCGCGGACAATGCCGTAATACTGTTCGGAATCTTTTTTATCCATGCGGGCATTATCGTAAAAATCGGGGCGCGTTTACAAGTTTATTTTGGGACGCGGGCGGCGGAAGTCTGCGTATTTTCTTGCAAGTTGAGGTTTTTTTTTAGAGATTCGGACAATGGAAGGCATACCACCAATCAAACCTTTTCTCGACAGGCTCGCCGATTTGGACAAAAAAATGGCGGAGTCGGATTTCTATAACGACCAACGCGCCGCAAGCGCGGTCTCGCGAGAACACCAGCAACTTTCCAAACTGAAAGACCTCTACGAACAGCTCGAAAAGGAGCGCGAACAAATAGAGGAAAACAAAAAAATCATCGAGGAAAACGCCGACCCCGAATTTGTCGAGCTTGCGCGGGAGGACATCGCCGAGCTTGAAGCGAAATTCGAACCCACGAAAAACGAAATCCTCAAAATGATGATTCCCGCCGACCCCACCGACTCGCGCAATACTGTCGTGGAAATCCGCGCGGGCACGGGCGGAGACGAGGCGTCGCTGTTCGCCGCCGACCTTTACAGAATGTACTGCCGCTATGCCGACTCGCGCGGCTGGAAGGTTGAAAACCTAAGCTCCAGCGAATCGCCCGCGGGCGGCTTCAAGGAAATCTGCTTCCTGCTTTCGGGAACGGACGTCTACCGCTCGATGAAATACGAATGCGGAACGCACCGCGTGCAGCGCGTGCCCGTGACGGAGGCGGCCGGCAGAATCCACACGTCGGCGGCGACGGTCGCGGTTCTCCCGGAAGCCGAGGAGGTCGACATTCACATAGACCCCAACGACATCGAAATTTCAATCGCGCGCGCAAGCGGCCCCGGAGGGCAGGGCGTCAACACGACAGACTCTGCCGTTCAAATTCTCCACAAGCCCACGGGCATGATTGTCAAATGCGCCGACGAACGCTCGCAGCTCAAAAACAAGACAAAGGCACTCAAAGTTCTGCGCTCGCGCCTGCTCGAAATGAAACAGCAGGAAGAGCACGACAAATACGCCGCAAACCGCCGCGAACAAATCGGCTCGGGCGACCGCTCTGAGCGAATCAGAACATACAACTACCCGCAAAGCCGCATTACCGACCACCGAATCGGCATGACAATCCACTCGCTGCCGCAGTTCATGGACGGCGACATCGACGAAATGATCCGCGCCCTTGAAGAGGCGGACTACGTCCAAAAAGTCAAGGCTCTGACGGAAAAATAAGACGTGCAAAGCGTTCTCGAAATTCTGCAAAAATGCGCGGGATACTTCGCCGCAAAGGGTATCGAGACGCCCAAGCTCGACGCCGAACTGCTCCTTGCGCACGCGCTCGGCTGCAAGAGGCTCGAACTGTTTCTGCGCTTCGAAGAGCCGCTCCCCGAAGCCAAGCTTGCGCCCTTCCGCGAAATGGCGAAACGCCGCGCAAGGCGCGAGCCGCTGCAACACATAATAGGCTCGGTAGACTTCTTCGGGCTGACGCTTAAATGCGACGCCCGCGCCCTTGTGCCGCGCCACGAAACCGAAACGCTCTGCGAAATCGCGGTCGAAAAACTCCTCCCCGACGCCTCCGCTAAGCCCGAAATTCTCGACCTCGGCACGGGGTCGGGCGCAATCGCGCTGGCGATGGCGTCTGCGTGTCCGAACGCGTCGGTCGACGCGGCGGAAATTTCCGACGCCGCAATTTCGCTCGCGGCCGAAAACGCGGAATCGCTCAAACTAAAAATAAACATCGTAAAATCGGACTGGTTCGAAAACATCAAAAAATCATACAATCTGATTTTGGCGAACCCGCCCTACCTCGACGAATCCGAAGTGCGCGAAGCCCAGCCCGAAGTGCGGAACTACGACCCCCCCTCCGCGCTGTCGTCGCCCGACGGCGGACTACGCGACCTGAGGAAAATCCTATCCGAAGCGCGGGAGCACCTGCTCGACGGCGGATTCATCGCGTGCGAATGCGGGCTTGGGCAGCCGCAAATCCTCGCGCGGGAGGCCGTCGAAAAATTCGGCTTTTCGGAAGCCCGCGCCCTCCCCGACCTCTCAAAGCGCGAAAGATTTTTAATCTGCAAAAAATAACATGATAAAAGACAATATCCGCAATCTGTCGCTCTACGAAAACGCCCACCCCGAATTCAAAAGAGCCTTCAAAATCATTCTCGACACGCCCGCCGACCAACCCGACGGCGCGACGGAATTCGACGGCATAAAGCGCATGGTGCAGTCGTACACAACCCGCGCGGCGGCGGAAAAGCGCATGGAGGCGCACGAAAAATACATCGACATTCAGTACGTCGCCGAGGGCGAGGAAAAATTCTTTTTCGCCGACAAAAAAATCTTCAAAATCACCGAGCCCTACAACGCCGAAAAGGACGTTGAATTTTACGACAGCGCGGATTTCGAGAAGTCGGAATCGGCGGAGGCGTCGGTCTTGAAGGCGGGCGAATTTGCGGTGTTTTTCCCCGACGACGCCCACAAGCCAAGCCTGCACACAGGCAAACAGCACGCGGTGAAAAAAATCCTGCTGAAAATCCCACTCAAATAAAAAAAGGCTTGCATTGGGCGCGCGCGTGCGCTTAAATGCAAAACTTTAATTTATTCGGCGTGGTAGCCAAGTGGTAAGGCAAGGCTCTGCAAAAGCTTCATCATCGGTTCGATTCCGATCCACGCCTTTTTCATGCCGAACGCAACAAGCGGTCGGTTTTTTTGTGATTGGGCAAAGCGGGAAAGCCGACGCCCCCCCCTTGCCTCATTTTTACGGCTTGCCGAACCCCCGCAAACCGCCGCCCGCGCGGTTCAAGACGGGCGCGTGCAAAACCAGAGGCGACGCGCGGGCACGTCGGGACAAAAATGCGGACGCGGGCAAAAACCCGCGCTTTGAATTTCGCGCGGAAAACGGAATTTTAGGAAAGCTAAAACGCCTGCGTTTAACCGCAAAACATTCGCCGCCCATTTCGGGAAAGACGCCTAAAAAGCAAAAACGCCCGCCGAGAAAAAATCGGCGGGCGGTGCCTAAAATTCAAACTTTGCGATGCGGAAGAAAGGGCGAATCCGAAAGAGAGAGTCCGCGCGGCAGGCTTCTATTGCGTGTTTGCGGAATCGGCAGTTTCGCCGTCGCCGAAAGCCTCCTTAAAGAAGAGCCACTGGGAGTCCTCCTCCGTGTCCTGCAAGTCGGACTCGCTCCAACCGCCGCCGAGCGCGGCGTAAAGCGAAACTATGTTCGAGACGAACTGCCGCCTGCTCGAAACTTGGCTCTGCTCCGAAGAGAGCATGGAACGCTGTGTGTCGAGCAAATCGAGGAATTCGATTTCGCCCTCCGAATAGAGTTTGGACGACAGCTCGAACGCCTTTTTGTTGCTCTCAACAAGCTTGTTTATGTGGGCGATTCTCTCGCGCTCCTTCTGCGCCGAAACGATTGCGTCCTCAACCTCCTTCAACGCCGCAAGCACCGCCGAATTCCACGAAACGCCCGCAGCCTCCGCGACCGCCTTTTGGAGTTTCACGTTGAAATACGTCTTGCCCGCCTGAAAGAGATTCCAGCTTGCGCTCGGCCCAGCCGACCATGTGCCGTACTGGTTTTGCACGAGCTTTCCGATGTCGGGCGCCTGATAGGAAATCTGCCCCGTTATGAAAAATTTGGGGTAGAAGTCCGACTTTGCGTTGCCGATTTTTGCGACCGCCGCGTGCAGTTTGTTTTCCGCCGAAAGAATGTCGGGGCGGCGGCGCACGAGCTTTGCGGGAACGCCCGTCGGCACAAAGCTTTCCAAAATCGGAAGCACGCGCGGGGCTTCAAGCTCCTTTTCGAGCGAGCCTGCGGGAAGAGCCAAAAGCAGTTCGAGCGCGTGGCGGGCGAGCAGCATTTTGCTTTCGAGCTGCGGAATCTGCGCGGACGTGCTGTCGAGCTGCGCGGCGGCGCGCACGACGTCCAAATCGGATACAAAACCGTTGGACTTGCGTTTCACGGTTATGTTGTATGTTTTGCGCTGGGCTTCGAGATTCCGCTTGGTAATAATCAGCTCCTGTTGATAGCCTCTGTACAGAAAATAATTTTTTGCGACCTCCGCCGCGACCGAAATCTTCGTCGCGCACTTGTCGGCGAGAGCCGCCTTGTAGTCGGACACCGCCGCCTCTATGCCGCGACGCGTGCCGCCGAAAATATCGACCTCCCACGCCGCGTCCGCGCCCCACGAAAACGAGTGGTTCGACGCCGAAATCTTCCCCGCCTGCTTGAAGCCCGCGTCGGCGTCGAGCGACGGGAAAAAGCCGCTTTGCGTAATGCCGAGCGTTGCGCGAGCCTGCTTGATTTTCGCGACCGCCGTAGCCAAATCGAAATTCTTTTCGAACGCGCGGCGCACAAGCGACGACAGCGTTTCGTCGCCGAAGACGCCCCACCATTCGGCAAGCTCGGCGTCGGACGGCTCGCGCGGGTTCGCCACGCTTTTGCCGTCGGACGAATATTTTTCGGGAAGCGCGTCGGCTTTCGGTTTTTCGAAGTCGGGGCCGACCATGCAGCCGCACAGCGCGGCGCACGCGAAAGCCGTTATTATTTTCTGACAAATTCTATTCATATCTAAGAGCCTCAATTGGGTCGAGCCGCGCCGCCTTCCACGCGGGGTAGTATCCGAAAACCACGCCCACGAGAGCCGAAACGCCCACCGCCAAAACTATCGCGCCGTACGAAACAGACGACGGCCAGTGCATAAGAACCGACATCGCAACCGACAGCCCGTGCCCGAGCGCGATTCCCAACAGCCCGCCGAGCATGCAAATCACGATTGATTCCACCAAAAACTGTTTGAGAATGTCGCCGCCCCGCGCGCCGACCGCCATGCGCAGCCCGATTTCGCGCGTGCGCTCCGTTACAGAAACGAGCATTATGTTCATGATTCCTATGCCGCCTACAAGCAGCGAAACGAACGCCACGCACAGGAGCAAATTCGTAATAGTCTCGGTCTGCGACGTGAAAAATTCGGAGAATTCCGCCATGGTGCGGATTCTGAAATCGTCGTCGTTTTCGGGCGCAAGCCTGTGGGTTTCGCGCATGACGGCGGTGATTTCCTCCACCGCACGGGGCACTTCCGCCTGACTCGGCGCGGAGAGAATAAGAGAGTCCACGTTTGCGAAGCGCACGGGCGGGCGGTTCGAGCTTGACGACGACGGGTAGAGGTCGAGGCTTCCGACGTAGAAGTCGGACGTGCTCGACGCGCTGCTTGTCGAGCTTGTCGTCGAAGTCGAGCTAAGCGAAGTGCTTCCCGCGCCGCGCAGGCGCATTTTCACGGTAGTCCACGGCGCGATTACCGTGTCGTCCTGGTCGAAGCCCATCATGTTTGCGCCCTTCGTTTTGAGCACGCCGATGATTTTGAAGACGACATTCTGAATGCGCAAATCCTTGCCGACGGGATTTTCGCCGCCGAAAAGCTCGCGAACAATCGTAGAACCCACGAGGCAGACCTTCGAGCCGCGCGCGACGTGCACGGGGTCTATCGGCTCGCCGTCCTCTATGTACCAGTTCGCGATTTTCAGGTAGTCGGCGTTGACGCCTATAATGCTGAACGGGCTCCAATTTTTTCCGCCGTAGATAATCTGCCCGCGCACGTTCACCACGGGCGAAACAGACACGACCGACGGACAGCCCTTTTTGATTGCGGCGACGTCGGTGAGCGTGATGTTCGCCCTGCCGCTCGACCCCGAGCTTACGCCGCTTCTTGTGATAGTCCCGGGCCAGACGCGGATTGTGTTCACGCCCATGTTGGCGATGTTTTTCGCCAGCGTCTCGCGCGCGCCGTTGCCTATTTCCATCAGCGCGATAACCGCGGCAATGCCGATGACAATGCCGAGCGTCGTCAGGAAAGTCCGGGTGGGGTTGCGGCAGATTGCCTTCAACGCCCATTTCAATACGCGCAGTCTTCTCATTTTCGCAATACGGTGTCGGAGGAAATTTCCCCGTCTTTGAGTTTGATAATGCGTTTCGCGCTTTGCGCGACGTCCATTTCGTGGGTTACAAGAACGATTGTCACGCCGTCCTTTTCGTTGATTTCGTTGAAAATCCGCAGGATTTCTTCGCTCATTTTCGTGTCGAGGTTGCCCGTCGGCTCGTCGGCGAAGACGATTTGCGGCTTGTTGACGAGCGCGCGGGCGATTGCCACGCGCTGCTGCTGTCCGCCCGAAAGCCGCGACGGCTCGTGATCCATGCGGTCGGCAAGCCCGACGCGTTCGAGCATTGCCTTGCCCATTTCGAGCATCTTCTTTTCCGACAAATGCGCCGCGGTGTAGCCGAGCGGCATTATGACGTTTTCGAGGGCGGTCGTCCTTGCGAGCAGGTTGAAATTCTGGAAGACGAAGCCGATTTTCTTGTTTCTGACGTCCGCGCGTCCGTCGTTGTCGAGCTTGGAAATCTCCCTGCCGTCGAGCCAGTACTCGCCGCCCGTGGGTCTGTCGAGACAGCCCAGAATGTTCATCAGCGTGCTTTTGCCCGAACCCGAAACCCCCGTGAGCGCGACCATTTCGCCGCGCTCCACATTCAGGGTAATGCCCTTCAAGACGGGCAGCGAGATGTCGCCCATGAAGTAGGTTTTTTGAATGTTTTTAAGCGAAATCAGGCTCATTTTTTTGCGGGCGCGTTGCCCTTTTTGCGTTGCGGCATTTTCGGCATGAACGGCGTGCTCACCGCGGACTTTGCGGCGGCTGTTTCGACGCCCGTTATGAGGACGTCGCCCGCCTTGATTTCCGACGCTTCGACCGCAGTCCACGCGCCATCGTTGATAAGGGTTTTGACTTTCACGGGGCGCACTTTGTTTTCGCCCGCAAGCACCCACACGCAGCGCGAGTTTTCGGGCGCGGCTTCGCCGTCGGCTATGTATTTTGCGTCGGGCGAGAAGCGCAGAGCCGCGTTCGGCACGGCGAGCGCGCCGTTTTTGCGGGCGGTTTCGAAGCTCAGATTCGCCGAAAGATAGGGCAAAAGTTTGAGGTCGGAGTTGTCCGTGAGAACCTCCACGACGTACGTCACCACGTTTTGCGACATCGTGGCGTTAAGGCGGATTTTCCCGACTGTGCCCGCGAATTTTTCCGACGGGAACGCGTCAACCGTAAACGACACGGGCTGTCCCTTGTGGATTCCGCCGATGTCCGCTTCGTTCACCGAAGCCCAGACCTCCATGCGGCGCAGGTCTTTTGCGATGGAAAACAGGCTGCTTGCGCTCATGTTCGAAACAACCGTCTGCCCCACGTTCACCTTGCGGTCGATGACGACGCCGTTGACGGGAGCTTTGATGACGCAGTATTCGAGGTTGCGCTTTGCCTCTTTCATGTTCGCCTCAGCCTGCACGACGTCCGCGTTTGCCTGCAAAATTTTTGCCTTTGCCACGTCGATTTCGGCGGTCGCCTTTTCCCACGCGGCAAGGTAGGAGTCGTACGACGCCTGCGAGAGCGCTTCCGACGCTCCCAGACGCTCGGCGCGTTTCCAGTCGCGCTCAGCCTGACGCAGGTTGGTTTGCGCCACGACGAGGTTTGCGTTCGCCTGCGTCTGCGCCGCCTTTGCGGCTTCGAGCTTCGCGTTCGCGCTGAGGTAGTTCGACTGCTGGATTTGGTCGTCGATAAGCGCGATGACGTCGCCCTCGCGGATTTCCGAGCCGTAATCGACCTCCTTGCCGTCCTTGTCCTTTCCGAACGCGATGATTTCGCCCGAAACGCGGGCGGCTACGTCAACCAGATCTTCGGGTTCGACAGTGCCCGTTGCGTCTATTGTCTTTACGACGTCGCGCGTCTGCGCTGTTGCCGTTTTGAATTGTACGGCGGCTTCCGACGACCCGAAAAATCCGAAATATACGCCCGCGCCCGCGGCTGCGAGCACTGCGGCTGCAAATAATAATTTTTTCATGTTCCCTTTATATACAAAAAATTTCCTCCGTGCGCTGGTAAAAAACGCAGACGAAGCAATAAAGTTTCAAAAAATAAAAATACGCAATAAAAAATTGACACGACATGCAAAGCTCCCATATTGGGAGCGCATGGACGGCAGAAAATCGCACGAAATAACGGTACTCGAAGAATTCATGAAGGAAAACGGATTCACGCGCAAAGATTTGGAGGCGCAGGTAGGCTCGCGCTCGCGCGTTTCCGAGGTGCTGTCGGGCAAAAGACAGCTGTCGATTTCAATGCTGAAAAATCTGGTAAACAACTGGGGAATAGACGCCAACCTGCTTCTAAAAGACCCGTCTAACAAGCCCGAAAAACACGCCGCCCCCGAACGCAAAAGCGGCAAAGACTCAATCGTCTGGCTGCTCGACTAATCCCCCCTCCGGCGACGGATTTCGCCAAATTCCCGCCGCGCGAGCCATGCGCCCTCCCCGCGCCGCGAAATTCCCGCCGCAAGAGCCGCAAAAAAAAAACGCCGAAGCCCCAAGAGGTTTCGGCGTTTTTGTCCGCGTTTCGGCGGCTCGTTATTTGCGCATTCTGTCGTAGGCGCAGACAAGGCCTTTCAGCCCCGCCGACTCTATGTTTGAGTCTACCCCGACGCCCCAAACCTTGCGGCCGTCATCCTGCGATTCAAGGCAGATGTACGCCGCCGACTTCGTCGCCGAGCCTTTGCCGATTGCGTGCGAGCGGTAGTCTACAAGCTTGAAGTCTTTCATTCCGTTCGAGGCGAACGCCATCACAAGCGCGTTAATCGGCCCGTTGCCGGTTGCCGACAAAATTTTCTCCTCGCCGTTGACGCGCAACTTGGCGGAGATGAAGACCCTGTTGGGGTCGCCGTCGGGCTTGTTGTCGTCGGTGTCGATTTTGTACGTCTCCAATTTCACGGGGCTTTCGCGGCGGGCGAACTCGTCGGCGAAGATTTCGAAAATCTCGTTCGGCTGAAGCTCCTTTCCGAGCTTGTCGGCAACGCCGTTCACATAGTCTCCGACCTGCTGGCGCATTGCCTGCGGAATGTCGAAGCCGAAGTCGTTTTGCAAGATGTACGCAACCCCGCCCTTGCCGCTCTGCGAGTTTATGCGGATAATCGCCTCGTACGAGCAGCCGATGTCTGTGGGGTCGATGAGCAGGTAGGGAACTTCCCATTCCTTGATGCCGTCCTTGCGCATCATGTCCATGCCCTTTTTGATGGCGTCTTGGTGCGAGCCGCTGAACGCGGTGAAAACCAAGTCGCCCGCGTAGGGCTGGCGCGGCGGAACTTTCATGCCCGTGCACTCTTCGTAGACCGCGCGGATTTTCGGCAGGTCGGTGAAGTCGAGCTTGGGGTCTACGCCCTCCGCGAACATGTTGAGCGCGACCGTCACGATGTCGAGGTTGCCCGTGCGCTCGCCGTTGCCGAAGAGCGTGCCCTCAACCCTGTCCGCGCCCGCCAAAATGCCGAGCTCGGTCGACGCGACGCCCGTGCCGCGGTCGTTGTGCGTGTGGAGGCTGATTTCGACGCAGTCGCGGTCGGAGATATTGCGGCAAATCCATTCGATTTGGTCGGCGTACACGTTGGGCTGGTTGTACTGCACGGTTTCGGGCAGGTTTACAATCAGCTTGTTCTGCGGGGTCGGCTTCCAGATGTCCTTGACGGCCTCGCAGATTTCGAGCGCAAAATCAAGCTCGGTGTCGCTGAAGCTTTCGGGCGAGTACTCCATTCTGACGTGCGTGCCGTTCTTTTCGGCTTCGTCGGCGAGCCGCTTTACGAGCGTCGCGCCCGTCCGCGCGATTTCGATAATCTCTTCGCGCGACATCTTGAACGTTACCTTGCGCTGCAACGCCGACGTGCTGTTGTAGAGGTGCACGATTGCGTTTTTGCAGCCTTTGAGGGCTTCGAAAGTCTTGCGGATTAAGTGCTCGCGGCTTTGGGTGAGCACCTGCAAGGACACGTCGTCGGGCACGAGGTTTTCGTCTATGATTCTGCGGATAAAATTGTACTCCGTTTCGCTGGCGGCGGGGAAGCCGACTTCGATTTCCTTGAACCCTATTTCAACAAGCGTCTTGAAAAGTTTGAGTTTCTGCTCGACGTTCATCGGGACTGCGAGAGCCTGATTGCCGTCGCGCAAGTCCACGCTGCACCATGTGGGGGCAGCTTCTATTTTTTTGTCGGGCCACTGCCTGTCGGGCAGTTTGATGTCGAACCGACGTCTGTATTTCAATATGTCGCTATTTTTCATTTTATATTGACGTTAAATTTATTCCGCTTCCGCAAAAAAATCAAGCGCGATTCCCCATCGGAAAAACACGCCCGACATGAAGAATTGCGAATGCCCGCAAACCGAGTTTAAAAACTTCATGCTCGGCGAAGCCGAGCCGCTTAGGCTTGTCAAATTGGGTGAAGAAGGGTGGCTTTGCGTTTCGGCGGCGGCGCGAGCATATTAGACATACGCAACCGCTGCCGACGAAAAGTGAAACGCCCTTATTTGCCCGATTTCACAAGCCCGACAAAAGACTGGGGCTGCATTGCGCCGCGCTACGACAGATTTCCCTTTCCTATGCCGCGCACAAGGAATCCGAGTTCAAGCAAAAGCCGGTGGTCGAGGCAGTTTCTGCCGTCGAAAATCCACGCGGGGGTTGCCATGGCCTTTCTGATTTTTGCGTAGTCGAGCTTTTTGAATTCGTCCCAGTGCGTTAGCAGGACAATCGCGTGCGCGTTTTCCGCCGCCTCGTAGGGCGACGCGCAAAATTCCACGCGGGGGTCGTCCTCCGAAATGCCCAAGTCGGCGCAGATTTGGGTTTTCGACACTTTCGGGTCGTAGAAAGCCAAGTGCGCGTGCTCGTTCAAAAAGTCTTTGCAGATGTCTATTGCGGGCGATTCGCGCGTGTCGTTTGTGTTTTCCTTGAACGCGAACCCGAAAATCGCAAGGCGTTTTCCGCAGATGTTGCGGAACAGGCTTTCCACCACGTTCGACGAAAAACGCCTCTTTTGGTATGCGTTCATTTCGACCACGCCGCGCCAGTACTGCGCCACTTTCGGCAGGTTGAAGTGCTCGCAAAGATACACCAAATTAAGCAGGTCTTTCTGGAAGCACGAGCCGCCGTAGCCTATCGAGCTTCTCAGGAATTTCGAGCCTATGCGCGAGTCGCTGCCGACCGCCATTGCGACCTGTTCGACGTCCGCGCCCGTAGCCTCGCACAGCGCGCTGATTGCGTTTATGGAGCTTATGCGCTGCGCCAAGAACGCGTTTGCCGTGAGCTTGCTAAGCTCGCTCGACCAAAGGTTTGTTGTGATGATTCTTTCGCGCGGCACCCAGCGAGCGTAAATCGACGCAAGCGTTTCTATTGCCCTGCGCCCCGCCTCGGAGTCTTCGTCGCCGCCGATAAGCACGCGGTCGGGGTTTTCCAAGTCGCGCACAGCCGTGCCCTCAGCCAAAAATTCGGGGTTGGAGAGCACCTGAAATTCGCGCCCCGTTGCGGCGAGAATCGTCTTGATTACGTCCGCCGTGCGCACGGGCATCGTCGATTTTTCCACGACTATTTTCCCGCTCTTTGCCGAACGCGCTATC
Source organism: Opitutia bacterium KCR 482 (assembly GCA_029269845.2). Classification (NCBI taxonomy): domain Bacteria; kingdom Pseudomonadati; phylum Verrucomicrobiota; class Opitutia; species Opitutia bacterium KCR 482. The sequence continues at coordinate 1,556,276 of CP149973.1, read as the reverse complement.
GTGCGCGAGCACGCCTCCACATAGCTGAGGTCGGACGCGCTTCCCGCTCCGTAGCCGTACGTTTTCGTGGGCGTGTTGACGGAGATGAAAATGATGTCCGCCTTGTCAATCGCGCCCTCGATGTCCGTTGTAAAAAAGAGGTTTTTGCCCCTGACCTCGCGGACCAGCCCGTCGAGATTCGGCTCGAAAACGGGCAGGTTGTCGGAGTTCCACGCCGCAATGCGCGCCTCGTTGACGTCGACAACGTCCACATGAATGTCCGGACATTTGCGGGCAATCATCGTCATCGTCGGGCCGCCAACGTAGCCCGCGCCAATGCAGCATATTCGCATCTTATTCTCTTACGAGTTTCGACTTGTTCGCGAACGCCTCTTTCGAAACGCCCTGCTTGCGCGCGCGCTGGCGCAGACGCAGCGACTGGAGCTTGATGAAGCCCGTTGCGTCGTCCTGATTGTATTCGCTCTTGACGCCTTCCATGCTCGCGATGTTCGCGTCGTAGAGGCTCAGCGGGCTCTTTCTGCCGACGCACGTGATGTTGCCCTTGTAGAGCTTGATTCTCACGACGCCGCTTACGGTGTCCTGACTCTTGTCGATGAACGCCTGCAAAGCTTCGCGTTCGGGCGCGTACCAGAAGCCGTTGTAGATGAGTTCCGCGTACTTGGGGATAAGAGAGTCGCGCAGGTGCATAAGCTCCCTGTCCATGGTGATTGTTTCCATGTTGCGGTGCGCGAATTCGAGAATCGTGCCGCCGGGGGTTTCGTACACACCGCGGCTCTTCATGCCGACAAAGCGGTTTTCGACGATGTCCACGCGGCCGATGCCGTTTTCGCCGCCGATTTTATTGAGCGCGCGGAGAATGTCGGAGGGCTTCATCTGCTTGCCGTCGATTGCGACGCAGTCTCCCTTTTCGAAAGTGAGTTCGAGGTATACGGGCTTGTCGGGGGCGTCTTCGGGCGAAACCGTGGTCTTGAACATGTCCTTGTTTTCGGGGACGGTCGGGTCGAACCACGGGTCTTCGAGAATGCCCGCTTCGTACGAGATGTGGAGCATGTTTCTGTCCATCGAATAGGGCTTCTTTGAGGACGCCTCCACGTTGATGTTATGCTCGCGGCAATAGGCAATCATTTCGCTTCTGCCGGGGAACTTTTCGCGGAATTCGTCTATTCTCCACGGCGAGATAATCTGCAAGTCGGGAGCGAGAGCCGCGTAGGAGATTTCGAAGCGGCACTGGTCGTTGCCCTTGCCCGTTGCGCCGTGCGCGACGGCGTCGGCGTTTTCGGCCTTGGCGATTTCGACCTGCGCCTTTGCGATGAGCGGGCGCGCAATCGAAGTGCCGAGGTAGTACTGCCCTTCGTAAATGGCGTTTGCGCGAATCATCGGGTAGATGAAGTCGGCAACAAATTCGTCCTGCAAGTCTACGGTGTAGTGAGCTACCGCGCCCGTGGCTTTGGCTTTTTCAGCCAAGCCCGAAAGCTCTTCGCCCTGACCGACGTTTGCGGCGAATGTAACCACTTCTGCGTTGAAGCGGTCTTTAATCCACTTGACGATAACGGAGGTATCGAGGCCTCCCGAATATGCGAGAACTACTTTCATTGTATTTTCCTTTTAAAAATTTCCTCTTTTATAACCCTATTTTTCCGCAATGGAAGCTTTTTCTTACTATAAAACCGCGCAATAAGCGGACAAAAAAAACGCGCCCGTTTGCGGCGGGCGCGTTCGAAAAGTTCGGGATTAGAGGTCGCCCCTGTTTTTCTGCACCAAGTAGCTGACGATAGCCTTTTGGACGTGGAGGCGGTTTTCCGCCTGGTCGAAAATCACGCTGCGTTTGCCGCGCAGGACGCCCTCGGAGACTTCCTCGCCCGAGTGCGCGGGCAGGCAGTGCATGAAAACGGAGTCGTCCGCCGCCATGCCGAACAGCTTTTCGTTGACTTGGTACGGCGCGAGCGTTTTGAGGCGTTCCGCCTTTTCGTCCTCCTTGCCCATGCTGACCCAAACGTCGGTGTAGATGACGTTCGCGCCCTTTGCGGCGTCGGCGGGGTCGCTTGTAAAGCGGTAGTTTTTGGGCAGTTTTGCGTCATCGAAAAGCTTGTCGAGCACGGGTTCGGGCGCGAATTCCTCCGGCCCGCAGAGCACGACCTCGACGCCGAACATGCTTCCCGCCAATGCGAGCGAGTACGCCATGTTGCACGCGGTGTCGCCGAAGAACGCGAACTTTTTGCCTTTGAGGGACTCGACGCTCGGTTCGCCCTTGCTGAAAACTTCCATCATCGTGAACATGTCGGTGTAGCTCTGGCAGGGGTGGAGCAGGTCGGTAAGCGCGTTGACGACGGGCAGGCCCGAATTTTCGGCGAACTTTTCGACAATCTCCTGCTCGAACGTCCTGATTACAAGTCCGTGCAGGAATCTTCCCATGATGTGGGCGGTGTCCTCGACAGTCTCGCCGCGCGAGAGTTGGAGGTCGTTTGCGTTCATCATCATGGGGTGGCCGCCAAGCTCGTAGACGCCAGCCTCGAACGAAAGGCGCGTGCGCGTGCTCTTTTTGAAGAAAATCAGCCCCCAGCTCTGCCCTTTGAGAACGTCGAGACGCCCCGCCGAGCGGAGTTTCTTGTAGCGGTTGGCGAGGGCGAAAACTTCGGTCGCCTCCGCGGGTGTGAAGTCGGTGTCTTTAAGAAATGATCTTACCATTTTAGAGTTCTCCCAATGTTTTGTCGAAAATTTTGAGCGCCTTGTCTATTTCGGACGCCTTTACGTTCAGCGGCGGCAGGAAGCGCAGCGCATTCGCGCCAGCGGGAATGAGAATCAGCCCGTTGTTCCTGAGTTTTTTGCAGATGTCCGCGTTCGTGTAAGGCTCGTTGAAGAGCGCGGCGCGCATAAGCCCCAATCCCCTCGTAAGTTTTACGATTTTCGGATACTTTTTGGCAATTTTCTGCAATCCGTCCGAAAGGCGTTCGCCCATCTTCGCGGCGTTCTCAACGAGTTTCCCCTTTTCGACGACGGAAATCGTCGCCAAAGCCGCCGCGCACGCGAGGGCGTTGCCGCCGAAAGTCGTGCCGTGCGAGCCTGGGGTGAAGATGTTTGCGTAGGGCGCGGAAAGCCAAATCGCGCCGATGGGGAATCCGCCGCCCAAGCCCTTAGCCATCGAGACGCCGTCGGGCTTCACGCCGATTCTCTGCGACGCAAGGAACGCACCGCAGCGGCCGAATCCGCACTGCACTTCGTCGAAGAAAAGCAGCGCCTTGTGTTTTTTGCAGAGGGCTTTCAGACCCTTCAAAAACTTCGGAGACGCGGGCGTTACGCCGCTCTCGCCCTGCACAGGCTCTACGATTACCGCGGCGGTGTCGTCGTCAACGACCTTTTCGAACGAAGCCAAATCGTTGAACACGGCGTAGTCGAAGCCGCCGAGCATGGGCGCAAAGCCCTTCTGGATTTTCTTCTGGGCGGTCGCGGCGACGCAGCCCATCGTCCTGCCGTGGAAGCCGTCGTAGGCGGTTACGATTTTGCATTTCGCGCCCTCTTTGCCCGACACTTTCTGGCCGTACAGACGCGCCGCCTTGATGAGCGCCTCGTTCGCCTCCGTGCCGCTGTTGCACAGGAAAATCTTGCCCGCGCCGATTTCCGAAACCAGTTTTTCGCAGAGGTCGGCGTTGGGTTTTGTCATGTAGAGGTTGCTGCAATGCGCGAGCGTTTCCGCCTGTTTTGCGATTGCCTTGACCCAGCGCGGGTGGCAGTGCCCTATGCTGTCCACGGCGATTCCCGCGCCGAAGTCGAGGTACTCGTTTCCGTCTTCGTCGTAAAGTTTGCAACCCTTGCCCTTGGCGACGGTGAAGTCGCGGTCGCCGAAAGTGGGCATTGCGTATTTGTAGGTTTTTTCTTTTGTCGTCATGGTTAATCCTGTTTGGAGGACGCAACGATTTCCGTTCCGATTCCCCTATCGGTGAAAATTTCGAGAAGCAGGCTGTGCGGCATGTAGCCGTCCACAAAGTGCACGCGCCTTACGCCCCTGTTGATGGCGTCCACGCCGCTGTCGACTTTCGGCATCATTCCGCCGCCGATTACGCCCGACTTTTTCAGCCCCTCGACCTCGCCCACTTTCAGGTGCGAGATGAGCGTCGAGCGGTCTTTCGGGTCGCGCATGAGGCCGGGGACATCGCAGAGGAACACGAGCCTGCGGGCTTTCAACGCCGCCGCGACCGCCGACGCCGCGACGTCCGCGTTCGTGTTGTACGGGTGCGAGTCCGCGCCGAGCGCGATTGGCGATACCACGGGCGTTCGCCCCTCGGCAATCGCCCTTTCGATAGGCGCGGCGATGACGGAGGAAATTTTTCCGACGTAGCCAATGTCGATTTTTTCGCCGTTTTCGCCCGCCGAAAAGAGCTTTTCGCAGCGGAGGACGTCGTTGCCGCGTATTCCGCGGGCGGAGCAGCCCTGCGATTCGAGCATTTCGACGATTTCGGCGTTGACGCCGTTGTTCAAAACGTCCTCGACAATCGAGACGGTTTTTTCGTCTGTAATGCGCATGCCGTTTTTGAATTCGGGCTGAAGCCCCGCGCTCGACATTGCACGGCTGATTGCCTTGCCGCCGCCGTGGACCACGACGACGTTTATGCCCGCCGCCGCCAGAAACGAAATGTCCTGCGCGACCGACGCGCGAACCTGCGGATTGGGGTCGTCCATAAACGCGCCGCCGTATTTGACGACGAATATCGAACCCTTGAAGCGTCTGATGTACGGCAGGGCCTCAATCAAAATTCCCGCCTTTTTGGAGGCCTCGTCTATGTTAATACTTTCCATTTCAAATTAACCGTTTTTGATGTTGGCAATCGGGCGGTATTATTCGCCCTTATTGAAGTTGACGTAGCCCTCGGTGAGGTCGGCGGCGAGAATGGACTCTTCCGCAGTGCCGAGATTGAGGTTCATGAGAATTGTAAACGTTTTGTTGGAGACGATTTTCCTCCAAAGCGGCTTGTTTTCGTCTACGGGCTGCCCCTTGCGGAGCACTTCCACGCCGTCGTAGAAGAGGTCGAGCTTGTCGAGAACAAGACCCGTGCGCGCGTATCCAGCGGCGTCGGTAAGGCGTCCCCAGTTGGGGTCGCAGCCGAACCACGACGACTTCACAAGAAGCGAATTGCCGATTGAGCGGCAGATTTTCTCGGCCTGCGCCTCGTCGCGCGCGCCCACAACTTTCACCTCCACGACTTTCGTGATTTTCTCGCCGTCGCCCACGATTTTGCGCGCCAAAACCCTCGACGCCTCGACGACCGCCGCGCGGAACGCCTCTATCGCGTCGGCGTCTTTTTCGGAAATCTCCACGCCGCTTGCGCCGTTGCAAAGGCAGAGCACGGTGTCGTTCGTGCTCATGTCGCCGTCTACGGTAATGCGGTTGAAAGTCTTGTTCGCCGCCGATTTAAGCGTTTCCTTCAAGAGGTTCTGCGAAACCGAAACATCGCTTGCGAGGAACGCGAGCATTGTCGCCATGTTCGGCTCAATCATGCCCGCGCCCTTTGCCATGCCCGCCACGCGGAACTTTTTGCCGCCGACTTCGACGTTGACCAAAACCGTTTTCGGGCGCGTGTCGGAAGTCATGATTGCCGAAGCCGCCGCCGCGCTCGACTCGTCCGACGACGAAAGGATTTCCGACGCCTTTTTGATTCCCCTGCGGAGCTTTTCCATCGGCATGAATTCGCCGATTCTGCCCGTCGAGCAGACGAGAACCTGTTCGGGCTTCGCGCCGAAGATTTCGGCCACGAACGCGCAGGTGTCGGCGGCGTCCTTCATGCCCCTGTCGCCCGTGCACGCGTTGGCGTTGCCGCTGTTTGCGACTATCGCCTTTGCTTTCGTCGAAGCTTCGAGGTGCGCCATGTCGAGCATGACGGGAGCTGCCTTCACGTCGTTTGTGGTGAAAACGCCCGACGCCGTCGCGGGAGTGTCGGAGACGATAAGCGCGACGTCGAGGCGGCTTTCGTCGCCCTTGTTGCGGATGTCGCATGCCGCGCCCGCCACTTTGAAACCGTTTACCGCGCCGAGTCCGGGAACGTCCTCGATTGTTTCGATTTTATAATTCTTATCCATTTTTGTAGAAATTTGAGATTGTTTGTTTTTGAAAAATTAGAGCAGCCCCGCCGTTTCGTCGAAGCCGAAGATGAGGTTCATAATCTGCACCGCCTGACCGCTTGCGCCCTTGACGAGGTTGTCGATAACGCTGCAAATTACGAGGTTTTTAGTGCGCGGGTCGTAGAACGCGGCGATGTCGCAGCGGTTGGTGTTGGCGACAAAAAGCGTGTCGGGATACGAGCCCGATTTGAGGATTTTCACGAAGGGTTTGCCGTCGTAATATTTGTGCCAGATTTCGTAGATTTTCTCAACGCCCTCGTATTTTGCGGGAACGGTGATTGTCGTCGAAATGCCGCGCGTCATGGGCGCGAGGTGCGGGTTGAACTGCACGACGACCTTTTCGCCCGCGGCAATGGAAAGCTCCTCCTCGATTTCGGAGAGGTGTCTGTGTTTCGGGAGTCCGTAGGCTTTTGCGCTCTCGTTGCGCTCGCAGAAAATGTAGCCCAAGTCCGCCTTTTTGCCCGCGCCCGAAACGCCGCTATAACTGTCTATTACGATGTGCTCGCGGCTGACGGCGTTTTCGCGCATGAGCGGAATCAGCGGCGTCAAGATGCTCGTGGGGTAGCAGCCCGCGCAGGCAATGAGCTTGTCTTCGCGCGAGACGGGGAAAAGCTCGGCGATGACGTACTTGCCGAGCTTCAACAGTTCGGGCGCGCGGTGGTCCTCCTTGTAGTACTCTTTGTAGATGTCGAGCGAGTGCAGGCGGAAGTCGGCGGAAAGGTCGATTACGGTCTTGCCGGCCTCGACAAGCGGCTTTGCGTATTCGGCGGCGGCTCCGTGCGGAAGCGCGAGGAACCAGACGTCGATGTCCATTTTCGCCTGTTCGGCGGGATCGGACGGAAGAAATTTCATGTCCGCGGGAAGCAGGTGCCTGAGCGAGGGCATGTTGTCGGCAACAAGCGTACCCGCAAGGCTTCGCGACGTAACGCACGCAAGCTCCACCGACGGGTGGCGCGCCAAAATTCTTACAAGTTCAATGCCGGCATAACCCGATGCACCCGTAATTCCAGCTTTGATTTTTCTGTCCATGATGATGAAATTTTTTGTCCCTCCCGCAGGAGGGTTGTTTTGTTTTCGGCGTCCGCAGTCCGCGCCGCCCGCAAAACCCGCAAGCCGCGCTTCGCAACAAACGCCAAACTCCGCTTTCGGCAAAAGCCAAGCCCAAAGGTAGGCAAAGCCCCGCTTTCGCGCAGAACCGCGCCCCCAAAGGTAGCCCCGTTTTGCTTGAAGAAGCTCCGCCGCCCAGCCAAGAAGCCCCAGCCGCCACAAAGCGGCAAAGCCCCCGTCCGAAAGCAAGCGGTCGCCCACCCTACGGTAAGCAAGCCGTCCGCGAGTCGCGGTCGCGCCCAAGCCGAAAACCGCGCCAAACGGCGGTTTCCCGAATGCGGGCACTCAGCGAACGCCGAAAGTCGGAAATCCGCCGCCCGACATTCCGCGGGGAATTGCGGTGTCGCAAAACGCCGCAAATGCGCGGGAAGCCGCGCGGAGCTTGCCGAGAGTTTCGAGCCGAACGTCCGCGCCCCGCGGGTCAAAACCGCGGCGCAAAACGGCTGTCCGACAGCGCGGCGCAATTGAATGAGAAAGAATGAAAGTACAAAAGCCCCACCGCTTGCGCGGAAGGGCTTCGAGTAAAAAGGAATCTCTTGCGAATTAACGCTTTGAGAACTGGAAGCGTTTGCGCGCGCCGGGCTGACCGGACTTCTTACGTTCCTTGGCACGCGGGTCTCGCGTGATGAGTCCGTTCTGTTTGAGAACGGGGCGGAGCGATTCGTCCATCTTTTGGAGCGCTCTCGCGAGAGCGTGGCTGATTGCGCCCGCCTGACCGACGGGGCCGCCGCCCTTTACGTTGATATCGGCGTCAACCGAGTTGCGCGTCGCAGTGCAAACGAGCGGACGGAGAGCCAACATCGAGAGCTGGTCTGTGTAGCAGTATTCTTCGAGGGGCTTGTCGTTGACGGTAAGCTTGCCCGATCCTTTTGCGAGGCGGGCGCGTGCTACCGACGTTTTGCGACGTCCGACGGAAACAAAAATTTCGTTTTCGCTCATGTCGATAATTAGAAGTTGAAGGGTTTGGGTTGCTGAGCGGCGTGCGGATGTTCCGCGCCCGCGTAGACGTGCAGCTTCGTGAAGATGTCTCTTGCGAGCTTGTTCTTGGGAAGCATGCCCTTGACCGCAGCCTCGATGAGATATTCGGGTCTGCGCGCACGGAAGTCGGAAAGCTTGACGTATTTTTCGCCGCCGACGTATCCGGAGTAGAACATATATTCCTTGTTCTCTTCTTTTTTGCCCGTGACTTTGACTTTTTCGGCGTTGATTACAACGACATGGTCGCCACAGTCGACATTGGGCGTATAAATGGGTTTATTGCGGCCGCGCAATACGTTCGCAATCTTAACGGCAAGACGCCCCAGTACTTGGTCGGTGGCATCGACTACGTACCATTGCTTCTGCTCCTCTTTCTTTGCTATTGTCGTATTCATTTTTAAAGAAAAGTATGGAATCTACGCATATGTGGAAATTCGTCAAGAATTTTTTTCATTTTATTTTTCCGATTTTTTTCCGCCCTCCGATTCCGCAGTCTTGCCCAGTTTTTGCGCTATTATAGACACTATTATAAGCTGGTAGGCGTGGTAGAGCATGGTCGGCAGCAGCACAACGCCGATTACCGCGGGGTTGTCGAAGAGCACCTTGCTCATAACAGAGCCGTGCACGAGCGACTTTTTCGAACCGCAGAACACCGCCGTAATCGTGTCCTCGCGGTTGAAGCGCAGAAGCTTGCACACGCCCCAGACTACCGCCATTGCGAACACGAACAGCGCGACCATTGCGACCGACAGCACGACGAGGTCGGACATCGGGAAGCCCGCGAACATGTCCTTTGCGTAGGAATCGCAAAACGACGTGTACACTATTAAGAGAATCGTGAGCTGGTCGAAATTGCGCAGAGCCTTTTTGTGCGCCGCCGCAATGTGCCCGAACTTCGGGTTGAGCGCAAAGCCCGCAACCACGGGCACTATCACCTGAAAGACGAGTTTGAGTACAACGTCGCCCAGCCCGCGCGAGCCGTCCACGCCCTCCAAGAAAATGCCCATCAGAAGCGGGGTGAAAAACACGCCCAAGAGGCTCGAAATGCTCGCGTTGAAAATTGCCGCGGGAATGTTGCCGCCCGCAATCGACACCATCACGACGCTCGACGACACCGTTGACGGCAGCGAGGCAAGGAAAAACGTCCCGAGCCACAGCCAGTGCAAGTCGCCCCGCGCGTCGAACGCGCCGAAAAGCCACATCGCCCCGAGCACTATCAGCGGGAACAGCACGAATGTTGAAACCTGCACAAGCAGGTGGAGCTTTGCGTTTACAAGCCCCGCCGCGAGCTTCTGCCTGTCGAGTTTCAGCCCGTAGAAAAAGAAGATGCCCGCAACGCCCCATGTCGCGGCGTCGCCAAGCGTGATTCCGCAAAATTCGGCAATCCCCACCGACGGCGCAAGCTTCGCAAGCCCGATTGACGCAAACAGGCAGATGATGAACGGCTCGAGACCTATCCTGCTTAAAAATTTCATAAGCAGACCAAAGTGGCGCGACTTCGCCGATAATCAACCTTTTTCGAACCGCAAAAAATGCCCGCTCCCGCCCCGCCCTACTTTTTTATATTCTTCACCAACTGTTCGTAGGGCATGTCTGCATATCCGAGCTTCCGATAGAGCGCGGCGGCTCGCGTATTGCTCTTTTCGTATTCCAGACGGATTCTTGCGACATTCGGCAGGCTTTCCATGTAGGCGATAAACTCGCGGCCCAATCCGCGCGAGCGGTATTCTGGCAGGACGAATAGCTCTTCGAGCCAAAGCTGTATGCCGCCCGCCTCCTGCGAATACATTTTGCTTGCAAGCCCGTAGCCCGCGGGTCTGCCGTCGCATTCGAGCATTGCGCCCGCAAGCCGATCGTCGGAGGAAACCATCTCCTCGAACGCCGCCGCGCGATAGCTTTCGGGAATCGGCGCGTGCACTGCGGGCGAATCATAGAACATCCGCGAAAATTCAAGATATATTTCCCTGTCGGCTTCCGTAATTTTTCTAATCATGCCCGCAATGTCGCCGATTTACGCCCGCGCTTCAACAAAAAAATTGACAACAACCGCGCCGAAACTTTCAATCGCCGAATGAAACGCATTTCCGCCGCCGCGCTCCTGTTTATTGCGCTCGCATGCGCCTCGGCAAAGGAAATTGCCGTGCTTACAATCGGCAACAGCTTTGCGCAGAGCGCATTCGTCTACCTGCCGTCCGTCGTTAAATCCGCGCCCGGCTGCTCGCTGCATTTGGAGGGCGCAAACCACGGCGGCTGCTCGCTCTCTCGCCACTGGCGTTATATTTCGGAAGAGGAAAAAGACCCGTCGGTTAGGCGCTATCGCAACGGAAAATCCACATTGCGGCAGATTTTGCAAAGCCGCAAGTGGGACATCATAACGATACAACAGGCAAGCCACGAAAGCTGGCGTCCCGAAACGTATTTTCCCTGCGCCGAAAAGCTGCGCGACTATATAAAGAAGTGCGCGCCGACCGCCGAAATCTGCATTCAGCAAACTTGGTCGTACCGCTCCGACGACCCCCGCATTTCGAAAGGCGGCAAATGGAATATCGACCAGTCCGAAATGTTCGCGCGCGCCGAAAAGAACTACGCCGACGCCGCAAAAAAGCTCGGCTTGCGCGTCATTCCGACGGGCAAAGCCGTGCAAAATTACCGCTCGCAGGAAACGCGCCCCTTCGAGCCGCGCGACTTTTCAAACTGCCGCTATCCCGACCTTCCCCCGCAGGCGGGCGACATCGTGGGAAGAACATACTGGCGCAAGCAAAAGGACGGCGAAATGCGCATAGCCCGCGACACAATCCACCTCAACGACAGCGGCAACTACTTGCAGGCATGCGTGTGGTTCGGATTCCTTTTCGACAAAAATCCCGAGGAAATTTCGTTCGTGCCCGACACGATAGGCAATTCCCAAGCCGCAAAACTGCGCTCCATTGCCGCGCGTACGCTGGCGGAATTCAAGCAGCCCAAAGACGCGCGGTAGCAGCCAGATGCGGCTGAATCGGCACCGCGCCCGCAAAAAAAAGGTTGCATACGCCCGCGCAAGCTCCGATGTTTTGCGGCGGTTATTTTTTTTCGAAGTGAACGATATTTCAACATTGTCTATGCTCGCGGCAATTTTCCCGATTTACGCCATGATAGGCGCGGGGTGGTTCGCGAGAAAAGTCGCGTGGATTAAGCCGGAAGCCGACGCAAGCCTCGTAAAAATCGCGGTAGAGCTTACGCTACCGTGCTTCATTCTGTCGAACCTGCTCGACAACAAAAAGCTCGAAAGCGTCGGATTTTCGCTCGCGACAATCTCGGCGGGCGCGGGTGGACTCGCGGCGTCGCTGCTGATTTCGTGGCTCGTCGGGAAGCTCATCGGGCTGAAAGTCGGCGACGGCCTCCGCACCTTTTCGGTTACCACCGCGACGCAAAACTACGGCTTCTTCATAATCGCGCTCGTTGCGATTCTCTGGAACGGCGGCGGCGAAATAACCGGCGTGCTCATAACCCACAACGTCGGCTGCGACCTCGTGTTCTGGTCGGTCGGCTACCTGCTGCTCTCAAACGCAAAGCGCGTGAGTTTCGACTTCCTCATGCGCGGCCCCGTGTGGTCGGTCTTCATCGGGCTTTCGCTTGTGTGGAGCGGCGCGGCGGAGTATGTCCCCGAATTTTTCAAGACATTTCTGAAATTCGCGGGCGCGGCGGCAATTCCTCTGAACCTCATGATTTTCGGCGCGCTCATGTGCGACATGCTTGGGCGAGACAAAATTCCGTGGAAAATCGTAATCTCGGCGTCGCTCGTGCGCATGGGGCTGCTGCCCGCGCTCTTCATTTTCGCCGCATGGGCGTTGCCCGTCGACGGAGTTCTCAAAACGATTCTCGTGCTCATGGCGCTTTCGCCGTCGGGAATCATGCCGGCGGTCTTGGCAAAATCCTTCGGCGGCTACCCGAAAATCGCGGTGCAGATTGTGCTAGCAACGTCGATTATCGCGGTATTTACGCTGCCGCTCTACCTCGCATTCGGAATGTCCGTAATCAAATAGCGCAACGCCGCAAGGCTTGCGGGGTATGCGGCGAATGCGCATTTGCGCGGCAATGCCGGACAGTGCGCGAAAATATGCAACGTGAGCTTGCGTAAGGCGGGCGTTTTCAAGCGGGCATTTCGAACTATTCGGCGGCGACGTAGTATGCGTAAACGCCGAATCTCCTCCGCACGGCGGCGTTGCTTGCATTATAGTTTTTGCCGCTAATTCGCGCTGTTAACAGGAAAACGCAAGTTCTGGATTTCGCTTCCACGCAGGCGTATGAACGGCGTTTTTCTTAGCGGAAGTCGGTTTTACGGCGTACGCATTCCGTTCCGCGTCCGCGCGCATTCGGCGTTCATTCCCCATTCTGCCGACGTTTTGCGAGGCGCGAAAAAAATTTTTAGAAAAAATAAAAAAAAGACTTGCATTCGGGTTAATAACGGTATTATAGTACCGCCATTATCTTTAACAAGTAAACAGCAAACAAAGATTGGAAGGAAAAAATATGAAACAAGTAGTATGCCCGATATGCGGTTATGTGATGGACGCAAACAACGTTCCCGAATTCTGCCCGCAGTGCAAAGCCCCCAAGGCTAAGTTCGAAGTCCGCGAAGTCTCCGACGCCCCCGTTTGGGCTGACGAGCACAGGGTCGGAATCGCAAAGGGTCTCGACGCCGAAGTTGTCGAGGGTCTCCGCGCAAACTTCATGGGCGAATGCACCGAGGTCGGAATGTACCTTGCCATGAGCCGTCAGGCGGACAGAGAGGGATACCCGGAAGTCGCCGAAGCCTACAAGCGCATAGCAATCGAAGAGGCGGAGCACGCCGCGAAATTCGCCGAACTGCTCGGCGAGGTGGTCGATGCCGACACTGCCAAGAACCTCAAAGTGCGCATCGAAGCCGAACACGGCGCGACCGAAGGCAAGCTCAAACTCGCAAAACGCGCCAAGGAGCTCGGCTACGACGCCATTCACGACACCGTCCACGAAATGTGCAAAGACGAAGCCCGCCACGGCTCCGCATTCTTAGGCCTCTACAAACGCTACTTCGCAGGCTAGGCGCGAGCCGCGCCACTCGTCGGAGCTTCGCTCCTCATGGTGCTTACACGGCGCGGCTATAACCGCGCCTTTTCTGTATCAGTCCGTATTGCCTGCGGCAATTACTGATATTTGGGATTTTTGTACGTCAGAAAGAAACGAATAAAAATAGACGCGCTTTGCGCAAAAAAAGAAAGAGCGGTAATCCCACAACATGGAATTTCCGCTTTTTTGTAAACCCAACTTTTATCCCAGCGCAACTTAAAATCTTCCACGCCGTGCGCTGTAATTTTAGGGGCGTTAGAGTGCCGTTCAGGCGGCGGCTTTCACGCGCTTGCGGGGTGCGTGGCGTACTTGACGTACGCGAGCAGTCCGCAAGTGCGGGGAAACGCCGCATCAACGGTGCTATAACGCGCCGTAAAAAAAGACCGCAAGCTAACTTGCGGTCTAAATGGTGGTAGGGACTGGATTCGAACCAGTGAACAGCAACGCTGAACGGATTTACAGTCCGCGCCCTTTAGCCCCTTGGATACCCTACCAAGAAAAATTATTAAGTATGCAACTCTACGGGCAATCGCCGCCGTGGCAAGCTTTTTTTTCGTTTTTTTGCCGCGACGTTTTTACTTGTCTTGCCGCGCGTTCGATTTTACCTTTCTTTGCATGAAGAAATTTACGGTTATCATAGCCTTGCTACTTTCAATCGCGACTCTCCGCGCGGCGTTCGACGACACCTACTCGCAGTGCATTTCGGTGGAATACGGCACGCCGCAGGAGGCGCAGGAGGCGTCCGCGGAAATCGCGAAGCTTCCCGACGGCAAGAAAATCGCGTTTTCGAGCCGCTGGGACGACACCAACCCGCGCCACGCCGCCACCGCCGAAACGCTCGCAAAATGCGGAATCCCCGCGACGTGCTACCTTGTAGGCGGCAAATTTTCGAAGCGGATGACGGCGGCGGTCGAAAAGATTTTCGCGCTCGGCGGGGCGCTTGGCTCGCACACACTCTCGCACCCGCGCCTTGAAGACAGAATGCCGAACGAAATTTTCCGCGAAATCGCCCTCGAACGCGCCGTGCTCGAATCGAGCTTCGACACGAACGTCGTCGCGTTCGTCCTGCCGTACATGACATACCAGTCGCCTTTCGACGAAAACGTCAAGACCTACGTGGGGCAGTCGATAGTCAACGCGGGCTACCGAATCACGCCCGAAACCACGCCCGACAACAACGCGAAATTCGGGCTGCGCGACGCCGTGCTTTCGTCGTACACGTTCTCGATAAACGACCGCAACCCCGAAAGGGAAAAACTAGTAAAGAACATCGCCGCCGCCCGCAAAATGATTGAAAACGGATACCCGCCGCACCTGACGCTCGGCATACATTCGTGGCAGTCCGACGAGGGCCTGGCGCGGCTCGGCAAATACGTAGAGGAGTCGGCGTCCTACGACTTCTGGTACTGCAACGAAAACGACTACGCCGCCTACCGAACGCAGTTTTTGAAATCGCGCGTCCGCAGGCTCTCGGCTCGCGGGAACATCGCGCTCTTCGAGCTTACGCGCCCGACCGCCACGCACATAGGCTCGGACATTCCGCTTGCGCTGAAAATTTCGGGAAAGCCGAAATCGGTGAAACTCGGCGCGGATAACATTTCGCAGAAAAACGGATTCTACAATATTCCGCAATACGAAGTCCGAAAGACTCCCAAGAAAATAGAGCTGCTTGAATTCGACGCCGAAAGCCCGAAAGCCGCGAAAAGCGAAAAGTTCGGAGGGCTCGAATTCCTGCTTGCGTTCGACCGCAAGGGCGGGGACATTTCGGTGAGATTCGGCGGAAAGGCGGCGGACAAAGTTTCAAACTTCCGCGTCCGCTGGGTTGTCGCGCCGTGCTTCGACACGCCGATTGACGGCGTTGCCTACAAGGGAGAAAGGGAGCTGTCGGCGACGCTCAAACGAAACAAATTCGCCGGCGCGTTCGCCGAGGGCGACATGCTCGCGATGGCTCAGTGCGACTTCCTTTTCGACGGCAAGCCGTCGAGGGTCTGGCTTGCGGCGACAGCAAAGCGCGGCGTGCCCGACGCCGACTGCCCGCGCGACAGAGCCGCGCAAATGGGAGACTTCGACGCGTCGAAAGTAGCCCCCGATTTCTTCGCCGCGCTCTCGAAACCCGACGCCGTTCTCAAAAACCTCCCCGACGCAAAATGGAGCGTACGCGCCAACAAGACGCTGCGCCCGTTTGTCGCCGACTTCAACGGCTACGCATTCATGAAAAAGTACAAAAAGTCCGCCTTCGGCTACGCATTCTGCGCCGACTTCACCGCGCCGCGCGACGCCGACTACACGCTTTTCGTAAACAAAACCCCCGTGAAACGCCTCTTTCTCAACGGCAGGGAAATCGAGCCGAAAAGCGGCGCGAAGCTCGCGCTGAAAAAGGGGAAGAACCGCGTGCTTGCGGTGTTCGGCAACAAGGCGCTCCGCACGACGTCGTTCATGCTCGCGTTCAAAGACGGCGAAACGCCGCTGCCGTGCGCGACCCCCGCGTTCGAAAAATAGAGCGGACAAATAGACTCCGTAAAAAAACGCGCCCGCCATTCCGACGGACGCGTTTTGCGTTTCCGCGCGCCGGCTCGGCGCATTCGCCTATTCGACGTGTTTGAAAATTATTGTGGACATCGGCGGAAGCGTGATTAACGCGCCGAACGGCTTGCCGTTGAAGCCCGTATCGCCCGCGACCACAAAGCCGTTGTTGCCGAAGCCGCGCCCGCCGTAGCACTTTGCGTCGGTGTTGAGAACCTCGCGCCATTCGCCCGCAAACGGAAGCCCAATCGGGTAGTTTTCGCGGCGGATAGGGGTGAAGTTGCTCGCGACGGCATAGGAGGTTTTTCCGTCGGCGTCGAAGCGCAGGAACGTGAAGACGCTGTTGTTGCCGTCGTCGGCGTTAATCCACTGGAAACCGTCGGGGTTGAAATCGTTTTGGGCAAGGGAGGCGTCGTTTTTGTAGAGGTTTGCGACGTCGCGCACAACGTCCCTTACGCCCTCGTGCTCGGCGTATTGCAGGAGCGACCATTCGAGCGATTCGTCGTAGCGCCATTCGTGCCCCTGCGCGATTTCGTCGCCCATGAAAAGCGTTTTCTTCCCCGGCCAAAGCCACATGTACGCGTAGAGGGCGCGGAGGTTTGCGATTTTGTCGCCCCAGTACGCGCCGCCCATTTTGCCGACCATCGGGCTTTTGCCGTGCACAACTTCGTCGTGCGAGTAGACAAGCATGAACTTCTCGGTGAACTGGTACATCGAGGGGAATGTCATCTTGTTGTGGTGGTATTTTCGGTTGACGGGGTCTTCCTTGAAATAGTCGAGTGTGTCGTGCATCCAGCCGAGATTCCACTTGAAGTCGAAGCCCAAGCCGCCGTCGGAAACGGGTGCGGTTACCCCCTGAAAAGTTGTGCTTTCCTCTGCAATCATTATCGCGCCCTTGAACTCCTCGTGTACGGCGGAGTTTGTGCGCTTGATGAACTCTATCGCCTCCAAATTTTCGCTGCCGCCGTAGCGGTTGGGAATCCAGTCTCTGCGCGAGAAATTGAGGTAGAGCATTGAGGCGACCGCGTCCACGCGCAGTCCGTCGATGTGGAATCTGTCGAACCACGCCAGCGCGCTTCCCATGAGGAAATTCGAAACCTCGTTGCGCCCGTAGTTGAAGCAGAGCGTGCCCCAGTCGGGATTCGCGCCGAGGCGCGGGTCCTGATGTTCGTAGAGGCACGAGCCGTCGTAGCCAGCCAGCGCGAAAGAGTCGCGCGGGAAGTGCGCGGGAACCCAATCCATAATCACGCCGATTCCGCGCGAGTGGAGGGTATCGACCATTTTCATGAAGTCGAGCGGCGAGCCGTAGCGGTGCGTCGGCGCGTAGTAGCCGCTGACCTGATAGCCCCACGAGCCCTCGAACGGGTACTCCGAAAGCGGCAGAAATTCGACGTGCGTAAAGCCCATTTCGGAGCAGTAGTCGGCAAGCTGAACGCCGATTTCGGCGTAGGTTAGCGGGCGGAAGCCGTCCTCGGGAACGCGCTTCCAAGAGCCGAGGTGGACTTCGTAGACGGAGACGGGCGACTTGCTCCAATCGGTATTGGCGCGTTTTTCCAGCCACGCGGAGTCGCTCCACTCGAAGCCCGAAACGTCGCAGACTATCGAGCTGTTGTAGGGCGGGGCTTCGAAGCGGATTGCGTATGGATCGATTTTAAGGAAGGGGGCGTCGTTGTTGGCGGCGAGAATTTCGAACTTGTACTTTGCGCCCGCCCCGACCGACGGAACGAAAATCTCCCAAATGCCCGACTGCCCAAGCTCGCGCATCTGGTGGTACCTGCCGTCCCACTCGTTGAAGTCGCCCACGACGCTCACGCGGCGGGCGGTCGGCGCCCAGACGGCGAACGACGTTCCCTTTACGCCGCTGACAGTGCGGACGTGCGAGCCGAGTTTGTCGTAGATTTTCCGCTCGTCGCCCTTGCCGATTAGATAGAGGTCGTCGGAGTCGAGGGTCGGCGGAAAGTTGTAGGCGTCGTAGATTTGGCGGATTTCGCCGTTGTAGCTGCGCGCGCGCAGGCGGTACGGGAAGAGCTTTCTTGCGCCCTTGATGAACGCCTCGAACAGCCCCGATTCGTCGAGCTTTTTCATCGGGATTCTCGCCCTGTTTTCGTCGCGCAAATCGACGACCGCGCATGTTTTGGCGTCGTTGAGATAAGCCCTGACGACAATTCCGCCCCTGCATTTGTGCATGCCCAAAAGGTCGTGCGGCTGGCCGCAGCGGGCGGATACGAGCATTCCGATTTCGTCTTTCGATATTACCATGTTTCGTCGCTTTTTAATGATTTAGGTTTGCCCAAAACTTCCGCCGCCACAAACGCGCGGCGCAACGCGCCCGCCGAGTCCAAACCGTATTTTTCCGCCGCCGACAGGCTTTGCTCCGCCGACGCGGCTTGGGCTTGCGACGGCTCGGCGGTTCGGACGGGTTCGGATTCGGACGCGCTTTCGGCGTCTTCCTCCGCAAAGTTTTCAAGCTCGAAGAGGTCGGCGTTTATGTACGAATTGCCGCCGTGGAAGCCGTGCGAATCCGCCGTCATCTGCTCCACAAGCCTGCGGGCGGCGGCGGGGTCGAACATTTCGCCGAAATCCTCAGGCTCTTGCGGAACGGGCGGAGCTGACTGCTCCGCCTCCGGCGCGTATCGGTTGCACGGGGCGGTCGGCGAATGACCAGGCTCTGCATTGTAGCGGGCGTCGTTCGCAAGCTCCCTGCGCTTTTGCGCGTCGGAAATTTCGGGCTCCTCCGCGGGGGATTCCGTTTCGAACACGGTTTTTTCGGCGGGCTTTCGCGCGGGGACACTGCGGGGCGTCGGACGCGTCGCGGAGCGCGGGAAGTCGTGCGCGGAATGCCCGCGCGGACGGCGCGGCGGGGTTTGAGCGTTATCGCCGCCGCCCCCGCCCGTCATCGCGACTTTCGAAACGAACACGATTAGCATGTACGCAACGACCGCAAAAAATACTATGTTGTCGAAAAAGAAATCCATTCGCGGTCTCCGCTATTTCTTGGGCTTGTCGCCCGAAATGCTTTCGCGCATCGAGGTGTCCGCCTGAATGTTTTGGAGCTTGTAGTAGTCCATAAAGCCCATTTTGCCCGACCGCAGGGACTCGGCGAGCGCGAGCGGCACCTGCGCCTCCGCCTCCACGACCTTCGCTTTCATGTCCTCCACTTTCGCCTTCATCTCCTGTTCGAGCGCGACCGCCGCCGCGCGTCTGATTTCCGCCTGCGCCTGCGCCATGTTTTTGTTGGCGATAGCCTGCGCCTCCTGCAACTTTGCGCCGACGTTTTCGCCCACGTCGACGTCGGCGATGTCGATTGAAAGAATTTCGTACGCCGTGCCCGAATCAAGCCCGCGTTCGAGGACGACTTTCGAAATCCTGTCGGGGTGTTCGAGCACGAATTTGTAGGAGTCCGCCGAGCCGATTGTGGTTACGATGCCCTCGCCGACGCGGGCGATAATCGTCTCCTCCTGCGCCCCGCCCACGAACCTTTCCAGATTCGTGCGCACGGTAACGCGCGCGCGGACTTTTACCTGAATGCCGTCCTTTGCCACGCCGTCTATCGAACGCCGCCCCGAATTCGGGTTGGGGCAGTCGATGACTTTCGGGTTAATCGACGTGCGGACAGCCTCTCCCACGGTTTTGCCCGTTCCTTTCGTCGCCAAGTCAATCGCGCACGCCTGTTTCCACGACAAATCCATGCCCGCCTTTTCGGCGGCAATCAGCGCCTGAATCGTGGGAATCAGGTGCCCCTCGGCGAGGTAGTGCTCTTCGAGCTGGTTTATCGTCAAATCCAAGCCCGCCTTGACCGCCATGATGCGCGAGTCCACAATCATTCCGTACGGGACGCCGCGCAGGCGCATTGCAATCAGCGTGAGAATGCTCACCGGCGCGCCCGCAAGCATGGCTTTCAGCCAAGTGTTGATAAACGAGATAACGACGATTAGCGCAATTACCGCGATAATCCCCGCAACTACTGTCGATACTGTTATTATGTTCATTTGTTGTATTTTGCTAAATTTTAACCACTATCAATTCGAACGGAGTCGCTCGCGAAACCACGAGCTCTTCGCCCGCCGCCGCGACCGCCGTCTCGCAGCGGGCGTCGTATGGAAGCCCGTCGATTTCCACCTTTCCCGTCGGCGCGAGCGGCGTCAACGCCCTCGCCTTTTTGCCGACAAGCCTTGCGAAATCGGGCGACGGCGCGCGCCCGTCCTGCTTGGAGTTCAGATACAGTTTGCGCCCCGCCGCCGTCTTGGGAATGACGTAAAGCCACACAAGAAACGCAGCAACGCAACCCAGCGCGGAAAGCGCGACCGCCGCGAGCGCAGCCCCCGCGCCGAACTCCGCGTTTGCAGCCCAAACCGCGCCGCCGTAGCACGCGACGCCCGCGACCGCCCAAACGCCGCCCACAAGCACCGTTTCGAGAAACACGAGCGCCGTGCCCAATACAAGCAATCCCAAAATTGTCGTCATGCCGCGGATATTACATTTTCGGAATCCGAATTGAAATCTTTTTTTGCGCCCCGCGCGGATTTTTTATCGGCAAAAAATCATTCGGGTATCGAGTCGGACGGAATCCTGAACCGCCCGATTTTCGCGAGGCTCATGAGGAACGCCGCCACGCCCAGCGCCACGCAGACAAGCAGACACAGCGCGTTCGAAAATCCCACAAGAACCCCGCACAGCATAAGCCCCATGCCCATCGTCAGCCCCCAGAGCGACGACAGCACGCTCAGAATCCAGCCGCGCCTGCGCTCGTCGGAAGTGTCGGAGAACATCGACAAAATTATGTAGTACGCCAGAGAGAACCCAATCGCCATGAAGAACGAATCCGCCCAGATGAACGCCCCTATTTCGCCGAAAAACAGCAGTCCGCATGTAATCACGCACATGAACATCGAAAAGCGCAGAATGAAATTCTTGGAAAGATGCGCAAGCATGAACGGGCCGATTAGCGCGTACACGACGCTCGCAAAGACGCCCTCCAAAGACATGAACACCGCGATTTCGCGCACCGAAAATCCGAAAGTCTGCGCAAGCACAAGCGGCGTCACCGCCACATAGCAGCCCGCCGCGATTTCCGCCAGCACGAAAATCGCGACCAAGTGCCGCGCCTGTTTTATTCGGAAAAGCACGGCGATGTCGGCAATTCCCGCAAGCCATTTGATTTTCGCGAAGCTTGCGCGTCCGCCGCCCGACGGAATCTTCCGCCATATCAAAACGAGAGTCCACAAAAACATTACCGCCAAGACGTAGAACGGCGCGCTCCACGCAAACGCCGACGCGTTCTCGTCTACGAGTAGCGCGGCGAACGCGGGCCCCGCCATGAAGCCCACGCTCATGGCAAGCAGCGACGCGCCGAGGTAAAAATTCTTCTGCTTTTCCGACGCGCATTTGTCGAGCAACGCAGCCTGAATCACGCCGTCCACGCCCGCCGTAGCCCCCACAAGGGCGCGTCCCGCGACGAAGAGCGAAACCGAAAGAATCTCCATTCCCAAGCCCTGCCCCACGCAGCCCAAAATAGTCCCGACAAGCGCGGCGAGGAGAACGGGGCGACGCCCGACGGTGTCGGACACCGCGCCGATTATCGGGGCGCAGAGAAACACGAGAATCGGATAGACTGCCAGCGCAAGCCCGTAGAAAAACTTGTGCGCACCCTGCGAATAGCCCGCAAGCATGTCGTGCGCGGGCGAAATCGGCTCGGCAAGAGTCGGCGCGAGAATCGGCACGACCATGCTTTCGCAGACCATATGGAAGAACAGCGCCGCAAGAAGCGGCGCGGAAAACCAGAATGCTATTTTTCCGTTTTGCGGCATATAGAATCAAAAATTTTTCGGGAATCCTACTGCGCCTGCGCCCCTCCGAAAAGGCGGTATGTGGAATCGGGAAGCCCTCCGTTTTCGAGCGCCCACATGCAGTATTTTTTTACGAGCGGGAAGCGTTCCGAATTGCGCAAAAGCGATTGAAGCGCGACCGAATGATACGCCCCGTACATGAACTTTTTCCAGTCGGCGCGGCTTTCGGGACGCTTGCCGGCGGAAAGGCACGCCTGCGTAAACTTCGCCTCCTCCGCGTACGCGAGCAAATCCATTATGCGGCGAATCGGCTTGTATGTGCCGTCGGCGAAGAACTCGCCCCAGAGCATGTCAATCTGCGCCGCGCCGATTACGGGATCCCACTCGGCGTAGGGGTCGGGAATTTTCGCCTTGCGCATGGCGTCCTGATAGTCGCGCTCGGCGGGGGTGAGAATGTTGAAGTCTATGCGGGCTTCGTCGAGCACGGCGAACAGGAATATGATTTTCGCGCGGTCGAGCGGCTTGAAGCCCGCGAAATTCTCGCGCATGGGCGGCAGCAAAAACGAGTTGCGCTTGAACGCCGCGCGGAGGAATCCGAGGTTGATGAAGTTGAGGTCGTTGGGCGCGCCCTTCTGCTCCAAGTCGAGCGACTTCGAGAAGAACAGCGAGTACAGCGTGTCGGGAGACGGATTCAGATAGAAGCCAAGTATCGACTTTTTCACGAAAGCCGCGTCGAGCATCGGCGCGGTCGGCGTCCATTCCGAAAGCCTCACCTGCGTTGACGACTTCGACACCGCGCCCGCGATTTTGTCGCGCGCCTCTATCTCGAACGTGTACACGCCCTCGCGGTAGTTTTTGTCGAAGCACACCCCGACGTATTCGTTCGAGGCGACGATTATGTCTTTCGAAAGTTTTTTGCCCTTCAAGCGAATGTTGTCCGCCGCCTTTGCGCGTTTGCCGTCGGGATAGACCGAATAGATTGAATATTCAATGTCGAAGTCGCCGTCCTTTACCGCCGCCTTGTCGAAGAACGCGAACACGGAAAAATCCTGATGGAAATAGACGCGCTCGGTCTGGACGATGTTCGGCGCAGAGTCGGCGGGCAGATTGAACCACCACTCCATTTTTGGGTCGAGCGTGCTTGCGGCGACCTGCGCGGAGAAGTCCGCCCCGAACGCGGCGGCGGACGCGCACGCGAGGGCGAGGGCGCAGAGAAATTTCGCTGTTTTTTTCATCGTGTTTTCAATCGGATTTTTCTTTCGGAGGCGAAGCCTAAATGCGGCCGTTTTCGCGCAGGAATTTTTCGACAAGCGGCATGTCCTCGCGGTATGTGATTCCCTGCCAGCGTTCGCGCGTGGGCAGAATCTTGGCGGAAAGACTCCCGTTTTTTATCGACGTATCGACGGCGGCGGGCAGGTAGAATTCCGCCTTTTCGCTCTTGGAGTTTTCCGACAGGAATTTGTCGAACTCGCTGCCCAAGATGTCCATGAAGCTGCGCTGGAACACCCAAAAATTCAGCGACGTATATTCGTCGCCGCAAAATTCCGTTCCGTCGGCGGAGGCAATTTTGAGGGGATTGTCGGAGACCTTTTTCAGCCCGCCGAATTCGCGCACGCCCGAAAGGTTCATGTCGGCGTCGTGCGAGCATATCCCGCGCGAGACCGTGCCGTTTTCGGACAGCGTGTTTTTCAGCAGAAAGCCCGCAAGGGCGCAGGTGTCGGGCTTTGCGGTGTCGAGAAATTCGGACGCCGCGGTGTACGACGACGCCCCGTAATAGTCGTCGGCGTTGATTGCAAAAAAGCTTTCGGCTATTTCGTCGGCGCAGGCAAGCACTGCGTGCCCCGTGCCCCACGGTTTGGAGCGTCCGAGCGGCAGGGGCTGCCCGCATTTGTCCTGAAAGACGTAGCGGACGTCGGTTTTGTTTTCGTATTTTCCCGAAACGTCCTCGCGGAAAATCTTTTCGATGTCGGAGCGGATTACGAACACGAGCTTTTCTACGCCCGCCGCAAGCGCGTCCTCGATTGCGAAGTCGAGAATGACTTTCTGCGACGCGCCGAATTTCGCCGCCTGTTTGAGTCCGCCAAAGCGGCTTCCCATTCCAGCCGCCATTGCTATGAGAGATTTTTTCATGATTTTTATCAGACTTTATGAGTAAATATGTGGGTTAACGCCGCGCCCGCCGCATCCGCCTCGTCGGACGGAAGCACGGGCGCGTTCGAGACGAGAGCCGCCACCGAACGCGCAATCTGCTCTTTGCTCGCCCTGCCGTAGCCGATTACCGCCTGCTTGATTCTCAGCGGCGGATACTCGAAGACTTCTAGCCTTTTTGCGGCGGCGGCGGCAATCGCCGCGCCGCGCGACGAGCCTAAAATAAGCGCGGTTCTGAAATTCTGCACGTACACGCTCTGCTCTATCGCCACGCAGTCGGGCTTGTTGCGGCGGATAATTCCGTCGGTCTCCTCCAAAATCCGCGCAAGGCATTCGGGCATGGAAAGCGTCGGGCGGTTTTTTACCGTAAGGGATTCGATGTACGCCAAAGTGCCGTCCTCCCGCGCCTCCAAGACGGCAAGACCCGTGCCGCGAAGGCTCGGGTCTATGCCGAGCACCCTGCCGCACATCTGCCTGCCGCGGAGCTTGCGCTCGGTTTCGAGGCGTTTTTTGCGAGCGCGGGAATCGGCGGATTTCTCCGTCCGCTCCGACGCTCCCGCGGGGGAGGATTTTTTGCCCTCCTTTATCGCCGCCGTCCACAACGCTCTTCCCGATTTTGCCATTCGAGAATAGTCCCACGTTCGGACGCTTCTTGCGAGTATATTTTTAAAAAATTCGGTAATAATCTTTACACGGCGCGGACGCCTGCGATATTTTGACGAAAATGAAAGCGCATGGATAAAATCTACAACGCCATAATATTTCTGCTGCTCTTCGCGTCGGCGGCAATGGCTTGCCTGTTCTACGTCAAGTGGCTCGGCGTCCGCGAGGAGAACATCGAACGCCGGCTCGACGAGTCGCGCCTGCGCTACAATGTCGCAAAACTCTCCGACGAAAAGGCGTACAAGGAGGAGTATTATTACAGACTCGTGCACGACGACGCCTTCGCCGAAAGGGTTATCCGCGAAAAGCTCGGCTTCGTCGGCAAAAACGAGATTGTTTTCAGATTCAAGGATTCTACGCCCGTGAGCGTCGATACAAACTTCGGAAGAACGGTTGTCCGCAACGCCGAAAAGCAGACGCGCGAAGCCGCCGCTTCGCAAACGGAGGGCGGGCAGCCTGCCCCGCAGGAGCAGGCGGAAAAACAAGCCAAACCCGCCGCGGAAAAATCCATTCTGCGCAGACTCTTATCCGCGGCAGACGAGCCGAAAAAAACGGAGACGCGGGAACAGCCCTCATTTAAAATCGACATGTCGAAACCCGCCGACGGAACGCGGCAAACCGCCGCAACGCCCGCCCTGCAAACGGCGGCGGCGCAACAGGCGGCAAAGCCCGAAGAAAAATCCGCCGCGCCCGCGCGGAAAAAAGCCCGAACGCCAAACTCAATCAGATTCATTTCGGAATAAAGATGACAACGAAAATCGTCAAGGCATGGTGGATAAACGCGCACGAAATCGCCGTAGTCTTCAACCGCGACATTCCCTTTGTGCCGAACGTAAAGGTGTCGGGGGCTTCTGGGCTGCCCGACTTTTCGATAAGCCGCGCTTCGGGGCGCGACTTCGCAAAATACGCCTCCTACTTTATCTCCGACGGCATTGCGCACTTCCTGCTCGACGCCGACAATTTCAAGAATATCCGCGCAGTCTCGGACGCCGACTACTACGTCTGCGGCGACTTCAACAACTGGGGAGATGCAATCGGCAACCCGCTCTGGAAAATGTCGCCGTCGTCGGGACGCTTCGGGCGGAAGCTCGAAATTCCCGTGGCGAAGCTCGGCATGAAACGCCGCACGGCGTATTTTAAATTCGCGGGCGCGGACGGCCGCTGGCTCGAACCCGTCCCGACCCTTCCGAACGTCGAGCGCGACGCCCGCGGAAACTCCAACCTGCGCCTGAGCCTCGACAAAACGGGGCTTCACGTGTTCGTGATAAACTTCGACGGCATCTGCTCGCTCGCCGACGAAATCAGGCTTTCATTCCCGCAGCTCGGCGTGTCGGGCGGAGTCGATTTCGCCGAACGCCTGCTAAACATCTACTCGCCCGCTCCGCTCGGAGCGCGCTTCGCGGACGGCAAAACAAGCTTTTCTCTTTTCGCGCCACGCGCCGCGTACGCGTCGGTCGAATGGACTCTCGACGGCGTCCGCCGCGAGACCTCCGCAAGCTCCTGCGACGGCGCAATCTGGACGGCGTCCGCCGACGGCGACCTGTCGGGGGCGCGGTATTTCTGGCGAATCGGCGGCAAAAACCGCGACGCGACAACCGCGTTTTCGTCGTCCGAACCCGTCGCCGACCCCTACGCAAACGCAATGCTTTTCCCCGACGGCCCGTCAATCGTGAAGTTCGACGCCGACCTGCCCCGCAACCGCCCGTTCAAGCCTCCGCATTGGCACGACCTCGCCGTAATGGAAATCCACCTGCGCGACGTGCTTGCAAAGGCGCGGGCGGACATCTCCGACGGCGAACGGCTCACGTTCGAAGGGCTGACAAAGTGGCTCGCCGACGAAAACTGCTACCTGCGGAAAGTCGGCGTCAACTGCGTCGAGCTTCAACCCGTGCAGGAATTCACCGCCGCAAAACGCACCGACTACGAATGGGGCTACATGCCCGTCAACTGGTTCTCCCCCGCAAGCTCGTACGCAACCGACCCCGAAAATTCGTCGCAAAACGAAGATTTCGCGCGGCTCGTAGAGGCGTTCCACCGCGCGGGAATCGCCGTGATTCTCGACGTCGTCTACAACCATGTTGGCGAGCCGAACTACCTTGTCCGCGCCGACAAGGAATACTATTTCGAGCTTAACATGGCGGGCGACCTCATGAATTTCAGCGGCTGCGGAAACGACTACCGCTCCGAATCGCCCATGGCGCGAAGAATGATTCTCGACAGCCTCAAAAAGCTCGTGAAAAACTACGGCGTGGACGGATTCAGATTCGACCTCGCCGAACTCGTCGGCTTGGAGACACTGCGCGAAATCGAGCGCGAAATGAAAACGCTCAAACACGACATCATTCTAATAGCCGAACCGTGGAGCTTCCGCGGACACATAGCCGCCGCCCTGCGCGACACGGGCTTCGCGTCGTGGAACGACGGCTTCCGCGAGTTCATGCTCTCGTACGCGCTCGGACGCGGCGACTTCGCGGGCTTCAAATACTTCGTCGGCGGCAGCCGCGACACTT
Organism: Opitutia bacterium KCR 482; assembly: GCA_029269845.2. Classification (NCBI taxonomy): domain Bacteria; kingdom Pseudomonadati; phylum Verrucomicrobiota; class Opitutia; species Opitutia bacterium KCR 482. The sequence continues at coordinate 1,529,365 of CP149973.1, read as the reverse complement.
CCAGATTCTGCGCGCAAACCGTCAACTACCTCGAAAGCCACGACGACAAATGCCTTTTGGACCGCATTACCGACAGCCACGAAAACCCGTCGGCGGACGATATCGCCCGCTATAAACTCGCCTACGCGCTGACGCTGCTTTCGGTCGGGATTCCGATGGTCGCGGAGGGCTTCGACATCGCGCGGACAAAATACGGCAAAAGCAACACATATAAGGACGGCGCGGCAAACGCGCTCGACTACCTGCGCGGACTGCGCTTCGCGGGTGTCTGCCAATGGCTGAGGTCGCTGCTGAAATTCAGACTGTCGCCCGAGGGGAAGTCGCTGAGAATAGACGGAGAACTGCCGCAGGGGTGGCTCGAATTTTTCGGCGCGGGAAACTCGCCCGCAGGCGGCGTAATGTTCAACGCATGCGGCGCGGGGAAATCGAAACGGATTTTCGCCGCATTCAACCCGACGTGCAACGATGTCGAGCTCGCAGTACCAGCCGACTTGCAAACAAAATTCATACAAATCGCCGACATCGACAGATTCGACTTGCGCGGACTTGAAAACCCCGTTTCGCCGCTTGAAAAAAACACCCTGCACCTGCCGCGCATCTCGCTCGCGCTCTGGCTCGAAATTTAGCCGCAGAATCCCACCACCGGCGGGAGCGAAACAACCAAACCCACCGCATTCACCCCCGCATATTCCGCAACCAACATTTTCCCCTCTCGCAAAAAATATAAACGAGCTTCAATTTCTTCGCAAAACAAAAGCAAAATAAACACCGTAAGCACAGCAATCTTTACCACAAAACGAAAGCGAAGCAATAGACATAAACACCAGCGCAGGAACTCAACACAGCTCTCCCAACACACAAAACAGATAGAATACCACCCCACCGCGCGGGAGCGGAGCGAGCCGCGCCCCGACGTGAACGAAATGCTCCTCGTTTTCGTTCACGTCCTCCTCCGTGCGCATTAAGCGCACTCTGATTTTCATATACTCATAGGAACGCGGAATACCACCCAAGCAAAAAAACCCGCCGCAACCGTAGCAAGCTCCGCAAAAAGCACCACCATGTAATATGCAAAAAACGCGATATTTCGGACAGCCATGAACGTCCCAAATATCGCGTTTTATCTAAGTCTTCCGCGCGGCGACCGCCGCGCTGTCGAGGCTTGCGAGGTTGCACGCAGAAATGCGGCTTTGTGCAGCAAGGCGACGGGAGTGTACTCACGTACATGACCGAAGCCGCGCAAGCGAAACGCATTTATACGCCGACCTCGCAAGCCCTCCTAAATCTCCTTGCACGCATCAAGCGTGCCAAGACTATCTCCCTATTCCCACTCGATTGTTGCGGGCGGTTTGGAGGAAATATCAAGACACACGCGGTTGACGCCCTTGACCTCGTTTATGATTCGGTTGGAAATCTTAGCCAAGACTTCGTGCGGAATGTGCGCCCAGTCGGCGGTCATCGCGTCCTGACTTTCCACAATGCGGAGGGCTATCACATTGTCGTATGTGCGCTCGTCGCCCATGACGCCGACGGTCTTGACGGGGAGGAACACCGCAAACGCCTGCCAGACGTTGTAGTAAAGCCCCGCCGCTTTCATTTCTTCGAGAAGGATTGCGTCTGCCTCGCGGAGAATGTCGCAACGTTTTTTCGTGATGTCGCCCACCACGCGCACGCCGAGACCCGGTCCGGGGAAGGGGTGTCTCCAAAGAACTTCCTTTGAAAGCCCAAGCTCTTTGCCGAGCGCGCGCACTTCGTCTTTGAAAAGCTCGCGGAGGGGTTCGAGAAGTTTGAGCTTCATGTGTTTCGGCAGTCCGCCGACATTGTGGTGGCTCTTGATGAGCGACGCGGGGTTGCCGGCAATCGGCACGCTTTCGATAACGTCGGGGTAGAGAGTGCCCTGCGCGAGGAAATCGACCTGCCCGATTGATTTCACGGACTTGTCGAACACTTCGACGAAAGTTTTTCCGATAATCTTGCGCTTGCGTTCGGGGTCTTTGACGCCCGCGAGCTTCGCAAGGAAGAGCTTTTCGGCGCGCACGGTTTTCATGCGCATTTTGAAATTGTTTTTGAAGAGGTCTTCGACCTTTTTGCGTTCGTCCTTGCGGAGAAGCCCATTGTCGACGAACACGCAAGTGAGCTGGTCGCCTATCGCCTTGTGGATAAGCGCGGCGGCGACGGATGAGTCCACGCCTCCGCTGAGGCCGAGGATTACCTTTTTGTCGCCGACGGTTTCGCGAATTTTATTGACGGCGCGTTCGACGTAGTCCGACATAGTCCAGTCGCCCGTGCAGCCGCAAATTCCGTAGAGGAAGTTTTTGATGATGTCCATGCCGCGCGGCGTGTGCGCAACTTCGGGGTGAAACTGCATTCCGTAGAATCGGCGCGCCTTGTTTTCGATGAGCGCGTATGCGGAATTTTCGGTCGTACCGATTGGCTTGAAGCCTTCGGGCAGTTTCTCGATTTTGTCGCCGTGCGAATTCCAAACCTGAATGGGAGAGTCAATCCCTTTGAGAAGCTCGCTCTTGCCCTTGAACGAAAGCTTGCCCAGCCCGTATTCGCGCTGCTTGCTCGAAACGATTTTCCCGCCGAGCATGTGCCCCATCAACTGCAAACCGTAGCAGATGCCGAGAACGGGAACGCCAAGCTCGAATATCTTTTTATCGGGGCGCGGAGAGCCTTTCGACAGGACGCTCGCCGGTCCGCCCGAAAGAATGATACCGCACACGCCCTGTTTTTTGAGCACGTCCGCTTTTGTGTTGAAAGGCATGATTTCGGAATAGACGCTGCATTCGCGTATGCGGCGGGCTATTACCTGCGTGTACTGCGACCCGAAGTCGAGAACTGCTATCTTTTGATTCATCGTAGTGTTTTTCGTTGGGGGTTGTTAAAATTTAAGCTTGGGATTTTTGTATCCGCAATTCGGACACTCCATGATGTCCTTTCCGAACGGCGCGGTGTAGACGCTGTCGCAGTGGAGGCAGTGGAATGTCGATGTGCGGGCGATTTTCTCGTAGCTTTTGTTCTGCCTGCGCGAAATTATCCACGCCGACGCGCCGAACGCCGAGAGCAAAAGCCCGACCGAAACCGCAAAAAAATCCGACAAAGTCATAAAAGCGAATTTTGGAAGCACAAACGCGCCCGTAAATCGGGCGCGTTCGCTTGTGAAAAAAATGCCGTAAGGCAATTATTCCTTGGATTCCGCAGCTGCTTCTTCCGACGCGCCCGCCTCTTCGACCTTCTTTGCGGTCTTTTTTGTTGCGGCTTTCTTGGTCGCAGCCTTTTTAGTTGCGGTCTTTTTCGCCGCCTTTTTTGCGGGAGCTTTCTTTTCCTTTTCGGGAGCTTTCTTGTAGCCCTCGTCGTCGGCTTCGATAAGCTCTACAATCGCCATATCGGCGGCGTCGCCCTTGCGGGGAACAAGCTTGTAGATGCGGATATATCCGCCCTGACGGTTGAGGAACTTCGAAACCTTTTCCGCAAAGAGGAAGTGAACCGCGCTTTCGTCGCGAAGTTTCGAGAGCGCGTTTCTGCGCAGGTGAAGCTTCTTGGCGGTGTCTTCGGTTGCGGCTGCCTTCTTGGCGAGGGTGATTACCTTTTCCGCAAAGGGGCGGAGGGCTTTCGCGTAGCCGAGCGTTGTTTCAATTCTGTCGTGGCGGAAAAGCGCGGACGCCAGCGACGCCATAAGCGACGCGCGGTGTTCCTTCTTAACGCCCATTTGATGTCTGTGTTTATTATGACGCATTGTGGTTTATTTTTTTAAATTATAATGTTGTTGAGTCGATGAGGCGCTCGTCGATTTTCATGCCGAGCGACAAACCGAGTTGTTCCAGCTTGCTCTTGATTTCGTTGAGCGATTTCTTACCGAAGTTGCGGTATTTGAGCATTTCCTGCTCCGACTTCATCGCCAATTCGCCTACCGTGGTGATGTTGGCGTTGTTGAGGCAGTTTGCCGCGCGAACCGAAAGTTCGATTTCGTTTACGCTCATGTTCAGAAGCTTTCTGAGACGGTTCTGCTCCTCGCTGACTTCCTTGCCGACCGTTTCGAACTCGATATCCTGTTCGTTTACCTTATCGAATACGTCGATGTGGTGTTTGAGGATTACCGCCGCCTCTTTAAGGGCTTCGTCGGGAGTGATTCTGCCGTCCGTCCAAATTTCGAGCGTGAGCTTGTCGAAGTCGGTCATCTGGCCGACGCGCGTTGCGTCGACAGAGTACTTGACCAATTCGATGGGGCTGAACAGCGAATCGACGGGAATTACGCCGATGGGCTGGTCCTCGTATTTGTTTTCGTCGGCAGGCCTCCAACCGCGACCGCTCGAAATTTCCACTTCCGCAACAAACTTGCGTTTCGTGTCGAGCGTGCAAATCACTTGTTCGGGATTAACGATTACGAAATCGGCATCAGGCTGAATGTCGGCGGCGGTAACTTCGCCCGCCTTCTCGACATTTATCATAAGACGCTTGTTCTCGCGCGCGGTGCTCTTAATCTTGATTTTTTTCAGGTTGAGCACGATGTCCGTCACGTCTTCGACTATGCCGTCTACGCTCTGGAATTCGTGGTCTACGCCGTCAATCTTGATGGAGCTGATTGCCGCACCTTCAATGGAGCTGAGAAGCACGCGGCGCAACGCGTTTCCGATAGTATGGCCGAAACCCGTTTCGAAGGGTTCGGCGACATACTTTGCATATGTGCTTGTGGCACTTGCTTCGTCTTTGACAAGACGTTTGGGAAGTTCAAACTTTCCGAGTCGTTTAGCCATGGTGATCTCCGTTTTCTGAATCTGTTAATTACTATCTCGAATAGAATTCGACGATGAGCTGGTCGTTAATCGACTGGTCCATTTCCTCGCGAATCGGGAGACGGCTTACCGTGCCCTTGAAGGCTTCAGCCGCACGTTCGAGCCACGCGGGTGTTGCGCGGAGCTGCGATTCGTCGATGGCGCGCTGCGCGAGCTGGCGCGAAGACGTGCGGTCGCGAACTTCAACGACATCGCCCGCCTGACATGTGAAGCTGGGAATGTCAACCTTCTTGCCGTTTACCTGAACGTGGCCGTGCGTCACGAACTGGCGAGCCGCCTTGCGGCTGCGGGCAAAACCGAGCTGGTAGATTACGTTGTCCAGACGGAGTTCGAGCAGGCGCATGAAGATTTCACCCGTAACGCCGCGCTGTCTTTTTGCGCGTTCGAACGTCAGACGGAACTGCTTTTCGCTCAGACCGAACATGAAGCGGAGCTTCTGCTTTTCGTTCAAGCCCATCGAGTAGTCCGTCACGCGGCGGCGCAGACGCGGGCCGTGCTGACCGGGGATATAGGGCTTCTTTTGCATCGCCTTGCTTTCCGCGAAAATCGGCATGCCAAAGCGACGGTTGATTCTTGTTGTAGGTCCTGTATAACGAGACATTGTAAAATTCTCCTAAAATTGAGATTATACGCGGCGGCGTTTGGGAGCGCGGCAACCGTTGTGCGGAACGGGAGTAACGTCCACGATAGCCGTTACGACAAAGCCCATCGCTTGGAGCGAGCGGATTGCCGAATCACGACCCATACCGGGACCCTTTACGTTCACGACGAGTTCCTTCATGCCGTGGCTCATCGCAACCTTGCCCGCGTCCTGCGTGACGACCTGCGCGGCGTATGCCGTGCTTTTGCGCGAGCCGCGGAAGCTCATCTTACCCGCGCTCGACCAGCTGATGACGTTGCCTGCGGCGTCGGTAAAAGAGACTTTTGTGTTGTTGAAAGTCGCGTTGATGTGGCAGACGCCCGAGTGGACGTTCTTGCTGCCCTTTGCCTTGCGAACCTTGATTTCGCCGATTTCCGTTGCGAGCAAGTCGCTGGCGGAGGGAGACGAGGGTTTCTGGGGCTCGGCGGCCTGAACTTCTGCGACCGGAGCTTCCGCCGCGACCGCGTCCTGTTTTTTCTGTTCTTCGCTCATGAAAAATTAATTCGAATTGTTATTTCTTGGTGACAACGCCGACCGTCTTGCGTGCGCCCTTGCGGGTACGCGCGTTTGTGCTCGTGCGCTGGCCGCGTACGGGAAGACCCTTTGCGTGGCGGAGGCCGCGGTACGATTTGATTGCCGAGAGGCGTTTCAAATTGCCGATGATTTCGCGGCGGAGGTCGCCCTCAAGCTTGTACTGGCGTTCCGCAACGACGTTCATGATTTTGTTAATCAATTCTTCGTTGAGTTCGCTTGCGCGCATGGATTCGGGGATTCCGCATTCTCCGCAGATGATTTTCGCGCGGGCGGGACCGATACCATAGATGTATTGAAGCGCGAATTCGACGCGCTTGTTATTGGGAATATCTACTCCTAATAGTCTTGGCATATTTTTTCCGTTGTTAAAAAAGATGGTTTATCTTGACTGTTTTTTTCGATTTGAAAAGTCTTTTTTTTAATTATTTGCGACAAACACGAAAACTTCGCCCCTCAAACTAATCCTGCATTGGAATTGTGAGGATTTCCGCGCCTGCGTCCGTCACGAGCACCGTATGTTCGATATGGCAGCTCGGCTTGCCGTCGGACGTATAAACCGTCCAGCCGTCATCGCCAACGTATATTTCGGGGCTTCCCATGGTAATCATCGGCTCAATCGCCAACGTCATTCCCGCGCGGAGCACAGGGCCTGTGCCCGCCTCTCCGTAGTTGGGAATCTGCGGCTCTTCGTGCATGTGCCGCCCGACGCCGTGCCCTGTGAATTCTTCGACAATCCCGTAGCCGCACGATTCCACATAGGCCTGAATCGCCGCCGAAATGTCGCCGACTCTGTTGCCGGCCTTCGCGGCCTCTATGCCCTTGTGCAGTGCGGTGTCCGTCGCCTCGACAAGTCTGCGCGTTTCCGGCGCGACATCTCCGATGAGGACGGTTCTGGTGTTGTCTCCGACAAACCCCTGATAGACCACGCTTACGTCCATGCTGACAATATCGCCCGACTTCAAAACCCTGTCCGAGCCTATGCCGTGAATGACTTCGTCGTTCACCGATATGCACAGATAACCCGGATATTTCAAGCCGCCCGCTTTGTAGTGATAACACGCGCTTCGGCAGGAAAGTTCCGCCATGATTTTTTTGCCGGCAATATCAATCTCGCGGGTTGATACGCCCTCCCGTGCTATTTTGCAAAGCTTGTCCAGCACGGTAGCCGCAACCGAGCAGGCCTTGCGCATGATTTTCAAATCTCTTTCGGATTTAATAGGTATCATACGACACGCCGTCTATCTAATTGTTGGTATCATTAAAAGAACAATGCGCAACTATCGTTCCGATTCGCAATGCCGAATCAGAGGCAGTTGCGGACAGCCCAAGCCGCCAAGCCGACGAAGAAAATCGTCAACAGGGGCGTCCAGAGTGCCCAAAGATTTTTGATTTCGCTCGTATCGAGCATCTGCCGCGTCTGGCCGACGCTGCGCCCGCGAATGCGACCCTTTTTCAGGAAGCCGTCGTAGTGGCGTTGCAGCAGGTATGTTTCGATTTGACGCATCGTGTCGAGCGAAACGCCGACTGCGATGAGCGCGCCCGTGCCTCCGAAGAAGTAGGCTATTTTCTGGGGTATTCCCCAGTAGGTCATCAAAACGTGGGGCAAAATCGCGATAATCACGAGGAACACCGCGCCCGCAAATGTCAGGCGGGTCATTACGAAGTCGAGGAATTTTGCCGTGGGTTCTCCGGGGCGAACGCCGGGGATATACCCGCTGTTGCGTTTCAGTTCGTCGGAGATTTGGAGCGGCTTGAACATAATCGACACCCAGAAATAGCTGAATGCGAATACGAGCGAACCGTATATCAAATTGTATGTGGAAAGGTTGAACTGTCCGAAAATCTGTTGCGGGAACAGCAGCAACGCGCTCGCAAAGATAATAGGCATAACGCCCGCGTAGTTGACTTTCAGCGGCAGGTAGGAGCTTTGTCCGCCCATGAGTTTTCTGCCGACGACGCGCTTTGCGTACTGGACGGGAATCTTGCGGACAGCCTGCAAAATCATGATGATTGCCGCCGTTACCGCGAGGAGGAACGCGAGCATCAAAACAGCCTGCGGAATGCCCATGCTTGCGCTTTCCGCGCCGACCGCCCTATCGAACACCATGTGGTACGCCTGCGTGCAAGCCCCGGGAAGTGTGTCGATAATGCCGACTGTGATGATTATCGAAACGCCGTTTCCGACGCCCCTTTGTGTAATTTGTTCGCCGAGCCAAGTGAGAACCATGCAGCCCGCCGTCATCAAAACTACGCTGACGACGAAGAAAATCGGGATATTTCCCGCCACGATAATCGAGCCCCACTGCGCCGTGTCGAAGCCCGAAAAGAACGTTCCGGGGCTGTAAACGAGCGCGTAGGTTATCATCGAGCCTTGAATTGCGCCGATGAGAAGCGTCAGGTAACGCGTATACTGGGCGATTTTCTGCCTGCCCGTATCGCCTTCCTGCATGAGGCGCGCCAAGCTCGGCATGACTGCGCCCATTAGTTGAAGGATAATCGAGGCGCTGATGTAGGGCATAATGCCCAGCGCGAAAATCGCGCCGTTTACCATCGCGCCGCCGGTGAACATATTATAGAGACCGGCAAGGCCGCCGCCATCACTCGACGCCGATGCGTAGAAATTCTGCAACGGCGACGGGTCTACGCCCGGCAACGGGATACCCGCGCCGACGCGCGCAATAAAAATAAGCCCCAGCGTCAGAAAAATTCTCTGGCGCAATTCGGGGATTTTAAAGCAGTTTGTGAAAGCGGCAAACATTTCCTACCTGTCTATAATATTTCCTACTTGGCTTCCTCTGCGGGAGCGTTTACGACGGCCTTGCCGCCTGCGGCTTCGATTTTCTTTACGGCAGTTTCCGAGAACTTGTCGGCTTTTACGACAACCTTCTTCGTCAATTCGCCGTTTCCGAGAATCTTGACCAGAGGCGCGCTGGCGCGAACCAAACCCGCCACGACCAAGTCGTCGCGCGTGATTTCTTCGAGTCCGAGTTCTTCGAGGTCGCCGACGTTGACCGTGGCGTACTCAACCCTGAACTTGAAGTTGTTGAAGCCGCGGTGCGGAAGCTTGCGGTACAAAGGCATTTGACCGCCTTCGAAACCGGGACGGACGTGTCCGCCGCTGCGGGCCTTCGCGCCCTTGTGGCCGCGGCCCGACGTCTTGCCGTGTCCGCTGCCGACGCCGCAACCGCGGCGTTTGCTTGCGTGTTTGGCACCCTGTGGATTGGAGAGAGCGTGCAATTTCATTTTCTTAAAACTCCTTTTTTAGCTTCTCTGCGCGCGGATTGCCTCCGCCGTGCGGAGCTGCGAAAGCGCGTTGAGAGTTGCGTTGACCATTGCCATGTCGTTGTTCGAACCGAGCGATTTGCTCAGAACGTCCTTGATGCCGACCGCTTCGAGAACGGCGCGTACTCCGCCGCCCGCGATAACGCCCGTACCGGGGGAAGCCGGACGGAGCAGCACAATGCCGCCGTCGAACTCGCCGCGCACGTCGTGGGGAATGGTGTTGTCTTTGAGGCTTACGGGCTTCATCACCTTGCGGGCGCGTTCCGACGCCTTCTTGATTGCGTCCGGAACTTCCTTTGCCTTGCCGTATCCCAAGCCGACATTGCCCTTACCGTCGCCGATAACGACCAACGCCGAGAATGTGAAACGACGTCCGCCCTTTACGACCTTCGCGCAACGATTGATGTGGACAACCTTTTCGATAAGTTCGGGGCCTGCGTCTTTTTCGGCTTCGACTTTTCTGTTTTTAAATTCTCTGCTCATTTTTGCGTAGATTAGAAGTTAATGCCTGCCGAACGAACCGCATCGGCGAATGTCTTGACGCAGCCGTGGTAGCGGCGCGAGCCCCTGTCGAAAACGACCGCCTCGACGCCAATAGCCTTGAGCTTCGCGCCGAATTTTTCGCCGACGAGCTTTGCGCCCGCAACATTCGGGAGAACCTTCTCGCCTTTCAGCTCCTTGCCCGTTGTGCAGAGAGCCGCGAGGGTCTTGCCCGCCTTGTCGTCTATGCACTGCGCATAGACGTGCTTGTTCGAGAAGCATACAGCCAGTCTCGGACGTTCCGCCGTGCCCTTCACCTTGCGGCGAACGCGCCAGCGGCGTTTCTGTTCCAAAATTTTCTTTGTTTCCAATTTCATTTTCGTATCCTTTCAGTGCCGCGAGATTACGCAGTCTTCTTGCCTTCCTTGCGACGGACGAATTCTCCGTGAATTCTGACACCCTTGCCCTTGTAGGGTTCGACGGGATAGAAGTGTTTGAGGTCGCTCGCAACCTGGCCGACCATGTGCTTGCTCGCGCCAGAAACCGTCACGAGGGGGTTTCTGTCGGGAGTTTCGCCGATGACCACCGTGATGCCTTCGGGAACTTCGTAAATGCAGGGGTGCGCATAACCGAGGGAAAGCGTAAGCGTCTTGCCCTTCAATTCCGCCTTGAAACCAACGCCCTTGATTTCGAGAACCTTCTGGTAGCCCTCTACAACGCCCTTGACCATGCCCGCAATAATACTGCGCGCAGTGCCGTGCATCGCGTTCGAGTGGCGCGACGCCGAAGCGGGATTAACGTGGATTTCGTCGCCTTCAAGCTTGATGTCGATAGCCGTGCCGAAGTTCTGGCTGAGTTTGCCCTTCGCGCCTTCGACCGAAACTGTGTTGTCCTTTACGGACGCTTTCACGCCCGCGGGAACTTTAACGGGAAGTTTACCAATTCTGCTCATATGTCTTCCTTACCAAACTTTGCAGAGGATTTCGCCGCCGACCTTCTTCGCGCGGCAGTCGGAATCTTTCAATACGCCCTTCGAGGTCGTAAGAATCGAAATGCCCATGCCGTTGAGAACGCGGGGAATGTTGCGGTATTCGTAGTATGTGCGGCAACCGGGGGTGCTGACGCGGGTGATGCCCGTCAACGCCGATACGCCGTTCATATACTTCATGTTGATTGTAATGATTTTCTGCGCCTTCTCGCCCGATACTTCAAAAGAGGCAATGTAGCCTTCGTCTTTGAGAATCGACGCGATGCCTTCGCGGATTTTCGACCACTGCGCTGTGCAGACGTCCTTGCCTGCCTTGCTCGCGTTGCGGACGATTGTCAGAAAGTCGCCAATGCTGTCGTGAGTTGCCATATTATTTTTCCTTTCGCATTACCACGATGATTTTGTGACGCCGGGCAATTTGCCGTCGAGAGCAAGCTCGCGGAAAGTTATGCGCGACACGCCGAACTTGCGGATTACACCGCGCGGACGTCCCGTGATGGAACAACGGTTGCGGATGCGGATTTTCGAAGCGTTGCGCGGAAGCTTGCAGAGCTTGCGCTGCGCCGCGAAGAAGTCTTCGTCGGACGTTTTCGGGTCCTTGATGATTTTTTTCAGTTCCGCTTTCTTGGCGGCGTATTTCGCCGTCAATCTCATACGCTTCAAATTGCGCTCTATGGAGGATTTCTTAGCCATGTCTTTGCCGTTTACTTGTTATTTGTTTGCGGCGGCCGCTGCCTGTTCGGCTGCGTTCTTGCGGAAGGGCATGCCCAAAAGCTTCAAAAGCTCTCTGCCGGACTTGTCGTCCTTCGCCGTCGTGACGATTGTGATGTCCATACCGATGTTCTTGCGACCGGGGTCTACCGTGACTTCGGGGAAAATTGTGTGGTCGGCAACGCCGTAGCTGTAATTGCCCGCGCCGTCGAAACGGTTGCCCACTCCGCGGAAGTCGCGAATGGACGGCAATACTACCGCTATGAATTTATAGAGGAAGTCCCACATAGCCGCGCCGCGCAAGGTTACCTTGACGCCGTTGGGCTGTCCCGCGCGCAGCTTGAAGTTCGCGATGCTCTTGCCCGCCTTTACGACGACAGGCTGCTGTCCCGCTATCTTCGCGATTTCCTTGACCACTTCCGGCACCCATTCCTTGGAGGCGTCGCTTCGGATTGCCGAATTGATTACGATTTTCTCCAACGTGGGCACGACGTGCGGATTGTCTATGCCGAGCGATTTTTTAAGCTCGGGCACGACCTTCTCCTGATATATTTTCTTTAATACTGGTGTGCTCATTTTGTTTTTATTCTATCCGCTGATTACGCTTTTTTTTGCGATTTCTTCGCATCAAAACGCCCAGCCGGCATTACGTTTGAAATGTGAATCGAAGCTTCGCGTTCCACGATTGCGCCTTCCGGATTCTTTTCGCTCCTGCGTTCGTGGTGCTTGCGAAGATTCGCGCCTTCGACTACTACGCGCTCCTTCTTCGGGTCAACCAGCAAAATCTTGCCGCGCTTGCCCTTCGAAGAACCCGCGATTACTACTACTTCGTCGCCCTTCTTTACAAAACTTTTTGCCATATTACAATACCTCCGGTGCGAGGGATATGATTTTCATGTAGTTCTTTGCGCGGAGTTCGCGGGCGACGGGCCCGAAGATACGCGTACCTTTCGGATTGCCGCTGCCGTCGAGAATTACGCAAGCGTTTGTGTCGAAGCGGAGATACGAACCGTCCGCGCGGCGAATCGGGGCTTTCGTCCTGACGACGACGGCCTTTGCAACCGTGCCCTTCTTGACTGCGGCGTCAGGAGTGGACGTCTTTACCGCGACTACGATTATGTCGCCGACTTTCGCCGTGCGGCTGTGCTGTCCGAGACGGCGAATCATCGCGACTTCCTTGGCGCCGGTGTTGTCGGCAACCACGAGTCTTGTCTGCATTTGTATCATTGTGGTGTCTCCTTATTCTGCCGAGGCTACGGGAGCCTTTTCGATTATGCGAACCACGCGGAATCTTTTCAGCTTGCTGATGGGACGCGTTTCCGTTACCTCGACCTTGTCGCCAAGGGCGCATTCGTTCTTCTCGTCGTGGACGTGGATAACCGTCTTGCGGCGGATTTCCTTCCCGTAGAGCGAGTGCGGTACTTTGTAGAAATAGGTGAGCTTTATGCTTTTGTCTCCGGAGCGGGAGGTTACTACGCCCACAAGACTTCTGCGTGCCTTTCTTGTATTTTCCGACATATTACAGTCCTTTACTTCTTCTGAGTCTTGATTGTTTCGCAGCGAGCGATATCGCGGCGCAGCTCTCTGATTCGAGCCGGATTTTCAACTTGACCTGTTCCCTTGCGAACGTTGAGATTCAAGAGTTCCTCGCGCATGTCGCGGAGTTTCTTCGAAAGCTCTTCTGCCGAAAGTTCTCTGATTTCCTTTGTCTTCATATCTGTCAAGTCTCCTGATTATAGAATTTCGACGCCTTCGCGGACGACGAATCTGCATTTGAACGGAAGCTTTCCGTCCGCAAGTCTCATCGCTTCGCGGGCCATGCTGGCGGGTACGCCGGATACTTCGAAGAGAATCGTGCCGGGCTTGATGATTGCGCACCAGAATTCGACACCGCCCTTACCTTTACCCATGCGGGTTTCGGCGGGCTTCTTCGTCACGCTCTTCTGCGGGAATACTCTCATCCACACCTTGCCGCGACGTTTGAAGTGCCTGTTGATTGCAACACGAGCCGCTTCAAGCTGCGAAGCCGAGCATTTGCCGCGTTCGAGAGCCTGAATTGCGTAATCGCCGAAGTCGATGCTGTCGCCGCCCTTCGCCATGCCGCGGTTGCGACCCTTTTGGACTTTGCGGTACTTAGTTTTTGCTGGAAGAATGTTTGCCATGTTGTTGCGTCTCCCTCAAATTAGATGTTGTCCTCGTTTTTAAGGCACAACCAGCACTTGACGCCGATTTTGCCGTAAACGGTGTGCGCTTCCGTAAAGCCGTAGTCTATGTTTTCGCGCAGCGTGTGCAGCGGAATGCGACCCTTTCTCTGCCATTCAGTACGGGCGATTTCCGCGCCGCCGAGACGTCCGGAGCACTGAATCTTGATGCCGTCGGCACCCATGCTCATCGAGGTTGTGATTGCCTTCTTGATTGCGCGGCGGAACGAAATGCGACGTTCCAACTGGAGCGCGACGCTTTCCGCCACCAAGTATGCGACCAAATCGGGCTTTTTGATTTCCTGAATGTCCAAGATAACGTCCTTGCCGAGAAACTTCGAGAGTTCCGCCTTCAACGCTTCGAGCGACGCGCCCTTCTGTCCGATTACAACACCGGGACGCGCCGTGTAGATTTTCACGCGGATACGCTGACCTGCGCGTTCGATGAATATGCGGGGAACCGACGCGCCTTTGAGCTTTTCGCGGAGAAATTCGCGTATGCGATAGTCTTCGTTGACGGCCGCCGCATAATCGCCCTTATTCGCGAACCAGCGCGACTCCCAGTCGCGGCGGACAGCGAGACGGAAACCCTTAGGATTTACTTTCTGACCCATTTTATCTGCCTCTATTTAGTGTTCTCGTCTGAAAGGACGATCGAGATATGTGAAGTTCTCTTGCGAATCGGGTGCGCGCTGCCGCGAGCCACGGGACGGAAGCGTTTGAACGCTATGCCCTGGTTTACGATTGCGCTCTTGATTGTGAGATTCGCAGCCGAAAGACCGTTGTTGTTTTCGGCGTTTGCGATTGCGCTTGCGAGCGTCTTGGCGACAAGCTTCGCGCTCTTGCGGGGAACGAGTTTCAAGATTTCCAACGCTTCTGCGGCATTGAGACCCTGAATCTCGCGGGATATTTCGCGCACCTTTTTGTCTGACATGCGCGCAAACTTTGTTAAAGCTTTGACTTCCATTGTTGTCTTCCTGTGTTAGTTTGCCGGTGTTATGTATACGGCGTCTCCCTTTTCGACCTTGATGTCCGACATGACCATCGCCACCGATTTCCTTCCGTCGGCTTCGACTACCACGACCTTTCGGACGCTTCCGTCTTTTCCGACCACCCTGCAAACCGCTCCCCTTCGGAGATTGCCTTGCAGGCCAGTGTCGATTTTTATCAGTCCAAAACCGTCGAGCACCTCAATTACCCTTCCCGCTCTTCCGAGCGAACCGTCTTTCAGCACCCAATCGGGAGATTCGGCAAAGCATATTTCCGCCGCGGCAACCGCCGCCGTCAAAAACAGAACTTTGCCGAAGTTTACCATTACATAGCTGCCTTCTTGGTGTGCGGGTTGTGTCCTTTGAACGTGCGGGTCGGCGAGAATTCGCCGAGCTTGTGGCCGACCATGTTTTCGGTTACATAGACCGCCACAAACTTTTTGCCGTTGTGAACGTTAAAATTCAATCCGATAAAATCGGGAGTAATCATCGAACGTCTCGACCAAGTTTGAATCGGCTTGTGCGAGTTCGTTTTCTGCGCTTCGTCGATTTTGTCTTGGAGGCTCGGATCTACGAAAGGTCCTTTTTTAATTGAACGTGCCATTTTTGATTTCTCCTATGAACTATTTCTTGGTTTTCTTACCGTTGCGGCGGAGAACAATCATCGAGTTCGACGGCTTGCTCTTCGTGCGTGTCGGATAGCCCTTCGCGAGCTGGCCCCACGGCGATACCGGGTGTCCGCCGCCCGAAGTGCGGCCTTCACCACCGCCCATCGGGTGGTCTACCGGGTTCATTACCACGCCGCGGACTCTCGGGCGTTTGCCCATCCAGCGAACGCGGCCGGCCTTGCCCAAGCTCTGGTTCTGGTGTTCGAGATTTCCGACCACGCCGATTACCGCGCGGCATTCGGCGTTAATCAAGCGGATTTCGCCGCTGGGCATCTTGACCGTAGCCATGTCGCCTTCGACGGCAACCAGCTGCGCGCCTGCGCCTGCGCCGCGCGCGATTTGCGCGCCCTTGCCGGGCTGCATTTCAACGCAGAAAATCTTTTGCGCCGGAGGAATGAATTTGAGGGGCATGCACGCGCCGACGGGGAATTCGTCGGGACGCTTCGAAAGCGTCATAACCGTGTCGCCTTTTTTCAGACCGTCGGGAGCGATGATGTAGCGCTTCGTCTTCTCTTCGTTCTGGTATTGAACGAGGGCGATGTACGCCGTGCGGTACGGGTCGTACTCAATCGCCATTACAGTGGCGGGTACGTCCACGATGTCGCGCTTGAAGTCTACAATGCGGTACAACTTCTTGTGTCCGCCGCCGCGACGGCGCGACGTAATGCGGCCGTAGCAGTTGCGGCCTCTCGAACGGTGGTTGCTTTCGGTCAACGAACGTTCGGGACGCTTGTTGTCGACCTCATTGCGGCCGAGTTCCAAGAATCTCTGCGCGGGTGTCAAAGGTCTTCTTTTTATAATAGCCATTTTATGCTTCTCCTGACTTACACAATTTGAATCGTGTCGCCCTGTTTGAGCGTTACGATTGCCTTTTTCATTTTGCCCTTGACGCCGGGATTGTTGCGGCTCATGCGCGAGACCTTAACCTTGCCCTTGGCGTTCATTACGTTGACGCGTACAACCTTTACCTTGAAAAGCTTTTCGACCGCACGGCCGATTGCCACGGCGTTTGCGTCTTCCGCAACCGTGAAGGTGTACTGGTTGGCTACCTGCAAATTGGCGGCCTTTTCCGTAACGCGGAAACCTTTAATGATTTTGTCTGCCTGTACCATGGTATTACCTTTCGTCCTTGTTGATGCGGGCGAGAACCGTGTCCAGACCCTTGCGCGATACGATTACAGTGTCAAACTGAACCAAGTCGAGCGCATTGAGTGTCGCGCTTTCGCAGAAGTTCGCGCGGGCGATGTTGCGGCTTGCGAGAATGAAATCGTCGCCGAAAACGTCGTCAACCAAGAGAACTTTGCCGTCGGGCTTGATGTTCGAAAGAACCTTCGCAACCGCCTTCGTCTTTCTTTCGGGAGCTGCGAATTCTTCGATTACGCAGATGCCGTTGTCGGAGCACTTGTCGAAAAGCGCGCGGCTGAAAGCCAACGCCTTCGCCTTGCGGTTGATTTTCTTCGACCAGTCGCGGGGCTGGGGGCCGAAGACTACCGCGCCGCCGCGGTGAATCGGGCTCTTCATCGTACCATGACGCGAGCGACCGCCGCCCTTCTGTTTGAAAGGCTTGCGGCATGTGCCGCTAACGTGTCCGTAGTCGAGTGTGGAAGCGTTGCCTTGACGGGCGTTCGCCTGATACGCAACGATTGTTTCTTTGAGCGCGAACAAGCCTTTGTCTCCCTCGAACTGGGGAATGTTTTCAAATTCCTGCTCCGTGAAGCTCGAACCGTCTTTTGTATAAACTTTAAGTTTCATTTGTGCGGCTCCTTATGCTTTCTTGGCTTTCTTGGCGGGACGGACGATAACGAGGTCGCCTTTCGCGCCCGGAAGACTTCCCTTAATCAAAAGAATGTTTTTGTCTTCCAAGATTTTTACGATGGGGTGGTTCTGCGTCGTGCAGCGAACCTGTCCCATATGACCGGGCATCTTTCTGCCCTTGTAAACGTGGCCGGGAGTCTGGCGGCAACCGACGGAACCGGGACGGCGGTGCATCATATGACCGTGCGTTTCGGGCTGGCCGTCGAAATTGTAGCGTTTCATTACGCCCTGAAAACCGCGACCCTTTGTCGTGCCGATGATGTCGACCATCTGGCCTTTCGCAAACTTGGCGACCGTCAAAACGTCGCCCGCTTTGTAGTCTGCGGGATTATCTACGCGGAACTCGACAAGTTCCGATACGGGAGCTACGCCCGCTTTTTTCAAGTGCCCGAGTTCCGGTTGGGTCATGCGCTGTTCTTTCTGCGCACCGAAGCCGATTTGCACGGCGTCATAACCGTCGCTCTGAGCAGTTTTTACTTGTGTGACGGGGCACGGGCCAGCCTCAACGACCGTGACGGCAACAAGGCTGTTGTCCTCGTCGAAAATCTGGGTCATGCCCAGTTTTTTTCCGATTAGTATTTCGCTCATAGCTAAGAGGCAGGCGGAATTTCACTTGCGGAAACCGCGCAAACTCCCCACCGTGGGGAATTTGCACCAATCTCCCAAACAAAACACCTTTGATAACCTGCGTTAGTTGTTATTTGTTTGTTAGAAAAGTAAAGACGCCACATAGTGGGCATCTAAAAAGTACTGTCAATAAAATTTTTCGATTATTTTATTTTTTTAACAAATTTCGCGCAAACTTTCCGGTTCTCTCCGCCCGATTGACCGAATTTGAAAATCCTGAAATCGTCAAATTCGCCCGACCGTCCGGCGGCAGATGCTTCGAAAAATTTGCGCAGAAAAAAGTTAAACTGTAAAAGGACTTTCAGGCCGAATACCTAAAACTCCCGAAAACACGCCCTCCTATTCTTTCAAGGAAGTCCGAGACCCCAGTCTGAAAAAGAACGCGTTTGAAAAAATCGGGCGGCGCAGTCGCATTGCCGACGCGCGCCGCCGATTTTTAACATTAGACGTTAATCGTAATGTCGACCCCCGAGGGAAGATTGAGCTTTTTAAGCTCGTCAACCGTGTTGGCGGTCGGGTTTACGATGTCGATGAGACGCTTGTGAGTGCGGAGCTCGAACTGCTCCATGCTCTTCTTGTCGACGTGTACGGAACGGTTTACCGAATATTTTTCGATTTTAGTCGGCAACGGAACCGGACCCGAAACAGTAGCACCCGTGCGCTTCGCCGTTTCGACGATGTCGCTCGCGCTCTGGTCTATCGTGCGAAAATCGTAGCCTTTGAGTTTTATTCTGATTCTCTGAGTAGCCATATTGCTTTTTCCTTTTAAATATTATCGTTGAGCCTTCTTTGCCGCGCCTTCCTGAACCTGTTTCAGAACTGCCGCGGGTACTTGTTCGAAGTGGCTCGGCTCCATCGAGTACGAAGCTCTACCGCTGGAAAGCGAGCGGATATCCGTAGCGTAGCCGAACATTGTTTCGAGCGGCACGAACGCCTTGATGACCGTTACATTGCCCTTCGATTCCATACCCTGAATCTGGCCGCGGCGACGGTTGATGTCGCCCATAACGTCGCCCTGATATTCGTCGGGGGTCGTTACTTCGACTTTCATGATAGGTTCGAGGAGAATCGGGCCCGCGTTTTTCATGGCGTCCTTGAAAGCGAAGATACCCGCCATCTTGAACGCCATTTCCGAAGAGTCGACTTCGTGGAACGAACCGAATACCAAGCGCACCTTGACGTCCACAACGGGATAGCCCGCGACGACGCCGTTTATCATTGCTTCCTTGATACCGTCTTCCGTCGGCTTGATGTATTCCTTCGGGATTACGCCGCCGACGATTTCGTTGACAAACTCGTAGTGTTTGCCCTTTTCAAGCGGTTCGAGAACGATTTCCGCGTGGCCGTACTGACCGCGACCACCCGACTGGCGGACGAATTTGCCCACGCCGGGAGCGGCTTTCGTGATTGTTTCGCGGTACGCGATTTGCGGTTTGCCGGAGTCTGCTTCTACCTTGAATTCGCGGAACAGACGGTCGCGAATGATGTCGAGGTGAAGTTCGCCCATGCCCGCGATAAGCGTCTGCCCCGTTTCCTGATTCGTTGTGACAACGAATGTCGGGTCTTCTTCTGCGAGTCTTTGGAGGGCGATGGAAAGCTTTTCCTGGTCTGCCTTCGACTTCGGCTCGATGCTCATTGCGATAACCGGTTCGGGGAATGTCGGTGGCTCGAGACGAACTTCGTGGTCTCTGTCGCAGAGCGTGTCGCCCGTTACGATATCCTTTGCGCCGATGATTGCGCAGATTGCGCCGCTGTATGCCTCTTCGATGTCTTCGCGCTTGTCCGCCTTGATGACGAGCAAACGGGAGATGCGTTCGGTCTTGCGGCTGCGCGGGTTGTAAACCTGCATGCCCTTTTTGATGCAACCGCTGTATACGCGAATGAACACGAGTTTACCTACGAACGGGTCGCTCCAAAGTTTGAACGCAAGTGCTGTGGGTGGCGCGAAGTCGTCGGAGACGATTTCAAGCGACGGCGTTTCTTCGTCGTCTTCGCCGTAAGCCTTAATCGGGGGAACGTCGAGCGGGCTGGGGAGGTAGTCCACAACCGCGTCGAGCAACATCTGCACGCCCTTGTTCTTGAACGCAGAACCGGGGATTACGCCGACGAATTCGCGCGACAGAGTAGCCTTGCGGATACCGAGGCGGAGTTCGTCTTCCGTGAAATTCGTTTCGCCTTCAAGGAAGCGTTCCATGATAGAGTCGTCGAAGTCGGCAATGGCTTCGATGAGTTCCGAACGGTACTGATCCGCCTTTTCCTTGTATTCGGCGGGGATTTCGATGACGTCGTACTTAACGCCCTGGGGGTCGTTTTCGTCGTACACGTACGCCTTCATGCTGACGAGGTCGATAAGCCCCTTGAACTTGTCTTCCGCGCCGATGGGGAGGAAGAGCGGGTGGGGATTGCCGTTGAGCTTCGTCTTGATGTCTTCGACCGCGCCGTAGAAGTCGGCACCGGTTCTGTCCATCTTGTTGATGAAAGCGATGCGCGGAACATTGTACTTGTTCATCTGGCGCCAAACCGTTTCGGACTGGGGCTGTACGCCCGCAACCGCGCAGAACACCGCGACCGCGCCGTCGAGAACGCGGAGCGAACGTTCGACTTCCGCTGTGAAGTCAACGTGTCCGGGGGTGTCGATAAGGTTGATTTGGTGCTGAATGCCCTTGTAGGGGCCGTCTTTCGTCGTCCAGTTGCACGAGATAGCCGAGGACGTAATGGTAATGCCGCGTTCGCGTTCCTGTTCCATCCAGTCCGTCACGGCAGTACCTTCGTGTACTTCGCCGATTTTGTGAACTACGCCGCTGTAAAACAGGATACGTTCCGAGCAGGTCGTTTTGCCCGCGTCGATGTGCGCCGATATACCGATGTTTCTGGTATATTCCAACGGCTTTGTTCTGTTGGGTGAATTTTTTTCTGAAAGTGCCATGTTCGTGGTATTTCCGTGTGAAGTTCAATTACCAGCGGAGGTGCGCAAAAGCCCTGTTGGACTGCGCCATCTTGTGGACGTCTTCGCGCTTCTTGACAACCGTACCCGTGCCGTTGTAGGCGTCTACGAGTTCAGCCGCGAGAGCGTCGGCCATCGGCAGACCCTTGCGGTTGCCCGCCGCTTCGATGAGCCAACGGAACGCGAGCGTCTGCTGGCGGTCGAACGAAACTTCGACGGGGACTTGGTACGTTGCGCCACCTACGCGGCGGCTCTTAACTTCAAGCTTCGGACGAACGTTTTCGAGCGCGCCCAAGAGCAGGTCGATGGGGTCGCCCTTTTCGAGCTTTTCGCTAACCTTTTCGATTGCACCGTATACGATGCGTTCCGCGACGGTCTTTTTGCCGTCCTTCATCACCATGTTGATGAGGTGGCTTACGAGCGCGCTCTTGTAGCGCGAATCCGGAATGCGTTCTCTTTTTTCAGCTCTGTGTCTGCGTGACATATTTTTGCCTTTTCTAAAATTTTAATTATGCCTTCTTGGCCTTCGGGCGCTTGACACCGTACTTCGAACGGCTGCGGCGGCGTTTTTCAACACCCATGCAGTCGAGCGTACCGCGGACGATGTGGTAACGAACACCGGGCAAGTCCTTAACACGGCCGCCGCGCACGAGCACGACGCTGTGTTCCTGCAACGAGTGGCCTTCGTCGGGAATATAGGCGATTACTTCGTATCCCGAAGTAAGGCGCACCTTTGCGACTTTACGAATAGCCGAGTTCGGCTTCTTAGGCGTACGGGTCATTACCTGTACGCATACGCCGCGGCGAAACGGATTCGACTTCAAAGCCGGCGCCTTTGTCTTTGCTTTTACAAGGCTGCGCGGCTTGCGAACTAACTGATTAATTGTAGGCATATTTTGTGTCTTTTTAAAGAGAAAGATGTTGAAAAGTATATATCACTTTCCCTTTGGCAAGTTTTTTATTTATATTTTTTTAATTTTTTACGCCTTGCGCGACGCTCTGTACAACGTCCCGTCGCCCCGCAATGCTTGGTTCTGTTTTTGGTGCGCGATTTTTGCCCGCGTTCCGCCGTTGCTTATGCGGCGGATTTCGCGGAAAAAAACGTCTCCGATTTTTGCCCTTGCGCAGCGGCGTCTTTTCCCCGACGCCCGTCCGGTACGCGCAAAAACTGAATCATCGAAGGACGCCGACCCTATTGAGCGTCGGCCTCCGAAGTTTCCCCGCCGTCAAGCATTCCGTCGGCAAGCGGAGTGTGTCCGATTGCGTTGACTTTCAGCTTGCGGTACGCGGCAAGCCCCGTACCCGCGGGAATCAAATTACCCATTATCACGTTTTCCTTGAAGCCCGAAAGGTCGTCGCGTTTGCCGAGCGTTGCGGCTTCCGTGAGAACTCTCGTTGTTTCCTGGAACGACGCCGCGCTTATGAAACTTTCGGTTTCCAAGCTGGCTTTCGTGATACCCAAGAGTATCGGTTCGGCGGTCGCGGCTTTACCGCCCGCGTCTTCGATATTCTTGTTGGTTTCCATAAATTCGTAGCGGTCGACCTGCTGGCCCCAGAAGTAGTCGGAGTCGCCGGGGTCGGACACGCGGACTTTGCGCAGCATTCTCGAAGCGATAACTTCGATGTGCTTGTCGTTAATTGTAACACCCTGCGAGCGGTACACCTTCTGGATTTCCCTGATGATATATTCCTGAACTTCGCTTGCCCCCATTACTTCGAGGACTTCGCTGGGGTCGACGCCGCCTTCCGTGAGAGCCTGACCGCGCTTTACTTCGTCGTCGGGCTGTACGATGATTCGCTTGTTGGCGGGAATGAGATGCTCTTCGATTGCGCCTTCGTCGCCTTCCTGCCAGCCCTTCGGGACGATTCTCAAAATCGTCTTCTTGCGGCGCGTGCCGCCGATTTTCACGATGCCGTGCGAACGCGCAATTTCCGCCGCGTCTTTCGGACGGCGGGCTTCGAAAAGTTCCGCGACGCGCGGCAGACCGCCGGTGATGTCCTGCGTTTTTGCCGCCGAGCGCGGGGTTTTCGCCATAATCATACCGGGGGCGATTTCGTCGCCCTCCGAGACTATCACCTGTGCGCCCGTCGGGATTACCTGGAACGCCTTGATTTCTCCCGTCTTCTTGTCGACGATGTTGATGGTCGGGTTGAGGTCTTCTTTGTGGTCGGAAATCGTGATTGTCGTGCGACCCGTGGAGGGGTCGAAATCCGAGCGGTATGTGAGGCCGTCAATCAAGTCCTTGAATTGGACGACGCCCGATTCGCTTGCCATAATCGGGATATTGTGCGGGTCCCAACGCGCGAGGAGCGTGCCCTTTTTGACATGCTGACCCTCTTCCGCCGTGATGAGCGCGCCCGCCGCGAGCGTGTAGTCTTCGAGGACGTTGCCCTCTTCGCCCACGATTTTCATGTGGGCGGTTTTGTTGAGGACTACGCTTACATTGATTTCGTTGCCGTCGGCGTCAACCTGCGGGAGCGAAACGCTCGTGATGTCTTCGTAATGGATTGTGCCGTCGTTGCGGGCAGCAAGTTCGGGGGCTTTGACCGCCTGCGCGACGCCGCCGACGTGGAAGGTTCTCATCGTCAGCTGAGTGCCGGGTTCGCCGATTGACTGCGCCGCGATGATGCCGACCGCCGTGCCGCGTTCCACAAGCTTCTGCGACGACGGGTCGATGCCGTACGCCTTTGCGGGAATCGCGTTGCGTTTGAGGTGCGTGAGCGGGCTCATAATCTTGACGCGTTCGATACCGAGCGCGCCGATGCGCTTCGCCATTGCCTCCGTGATGATTTCGCCGTTCTTTACGACTACTTCCGACGGGTTCGTCGGGTTCAAAATATCGTCCGAAGAGCAGCGTCCGACGATGCGGTCGAAGAGCGAGACGATTTCGTCGTCGCCGTCGTAGATTGCCTGTTTCCAGATACCGTCGCGGTTGCCGTCGTCCTCTTCCGTAATGATAACGTCCATGGCGACGTCGCAGAGTTTTCTGGTCATGTAGCCTGCGTCCGCCGTTTTAAGGGCGGTGTCGGCAAGACCCTTGCGCGCGCCGTGCGTGGAGATAAAGTATTCGTGCACGCTCAGACCTTCGCGGAAAGACGAGAGAATCGGGCGTTCGATAATTTCGCCGTTCGGTTTCGCCATAAGGCCGCGGGCACCGCAGAGCTGGCGAACCTGCGCCTTGTTGCCTCGCGCGCCCGAATCCATGAGGATATAAACGGGATTGATGTGCTGGCGTCCGAAAGTTTTTTCGGGAACGCGGGCGAGATTTTCGAATGCCTTTTTCGCGATTTCGTCGGTCGCGACGTTCCACACGTCGATGACCTTGTTCGAGCGTTCGCCCTTGGTAATCGTACCCTTGTGGTATTCGTTTTCGATGACTTTGATTTTCGCGCGGGCTTCGGCGATGATTCCCTTCTTTTCGGCGGGAATGTCCATGTCGCCGATACCGATTGAAATGCCGGCGAGCGTCGCGGTGCGGAAGCCGAGCTTTTTCATTCTGTCGAGCACGGGCGCGCTTTCGCTGCGGCCGCAAATCTTAAACGTGTTAAGAATGAGGTCGCCGAGTTTGCCTTTCGGAACGACGAAGTTTACAAAGCCCATCTTTTCCGGCCAAATCGTGTTGAAGATTACGCGGCCGGGGGTTGTGCGGATAATTTTCTTTGTTTTGTCGCCGAAAATCGTGTCTTTGCCGTAGTCGGGGTTGACATAGTCAATCCAGTCGTGCCAGTGGAGCATGCCCTCCGCCTGTGCGCCCTCGACTTCGCGGAGCGACGCAAGCAGCGGAACGCGCTGGCCTTTTTCCTTTTTGAGGCTAGGTTCGTACGTGAGGTAGTAGCACCCCAGAACGATGTCCTGCGAGGGCGTCAAAATAGGTTTGCCCGACGACGGGGAGAAAATGTTGTTGCTTGCCAACATCAAAAGTTTCGCCTCCATGACCGCTTCGAGCGAGAGCGGAACGTGGACTGCCATTTGGTCGCCGTCGAAGTCCGCATTGTACGCGCCGCAAACAAGCGGGTGCAGGCGGATGGCGTCGCCCTCGATGAGCACAGGCTCGAACGCCTGAATCGAAAGCCTGTGGAGCGTCGGAGCGCGGTTGAGCATAACGGGGTGCCCCTCGGTTACCTCTTCCAGAATATCCCAAACTTCGGGCGACTTCTTTTCAATCATTTTGCGCGCGCTGCGGACTGTGTGCACAAAGCCCAGTTCCTTCAAGCGGCGGATGATGAAAGGTTCGAACAGCGTAAGCGCCATTTTCTTCGGCAGACCGCACTGGTTGAGTTTGAGGTCGGGACCGATGACGATAACCGAACGGCCGGAGTAGTCGACGCGCTTGCCGAGCAGGTTTTGACGGAAGCGTCCCTGCTTGCCTTTGAGCATGTCGGAGATGCTTTTCAGCGGCCTGTTGCCCGCGCCCGTTACGGGACGGCCATGGCGGCCGTTGTCGAACAGCGCGTCGATGGACTCCTGCAACATTCTCTTTTCGTTGTGAATGATGACGTCGGGAGTGCGCATCTGCATGAGGCTGCGCAGACGGTTGTTGCGGTTGATTACGCGGCGGTAAAGGTCGTTGAGGTCGCTGGTTGCGAATCTGCCGCCTTCGAGCGGAACGAGGGGTCTCAAATCCGGCGGAATGACGGGCAGGACTTCGAGAATCATCCATTCGGGACGCGCGTTGCTCTGAATGAAGCCCTGAACGAGTTTCAAACGCTTCGAGAGCTTTTTCTTAATCTGCTTCGAGCGCGTGGACTGCATTTGTTCGACGAGTTCAACTTCGAGCTTTTCCAAGTCGATTTTCGCGAGCAGGTCGCGGATAGCTTCCGCGCCCATTTTCGCCACAAAGTCGTCGCCCGCGTCGATTGCCGCCTGATATTCCTCTTCCGAGAGGAACTGTTTGAACGTAAGGGACGTGTTGCGTGGCTCGATTACGACGTAGCGTTCGTAGTAGATTACGCTTTCGAGGGCTTTCGAAGTCATGTCGAGCATGAGGCTGAGCCTGCTTGGCATGCTTTTCAAAAACCAAATGTGCGCTACGGGAACGGCAAGTTCGATATGCCCCATTCTTTCGCGGCGCACGCGGCTTGTCGTCACTTCGACGCCGCAACGGTCGCAAACCTGATCCTTAAAGCGGATGCGCTTGTACTTGCCGCAGGCGCACTCGTAGTCGCGCACGGGGCCGAATATTCTCTGGCAGAACAAACCGCCGGGTTCGGGCTTGAACGTGCGGTAGTTGATTGTTTCGGGGTTCTTAACCTCGCCGTGCGACCACGAACGAATCGTATCCGGGGAAGCGAGACCGATGGAAACGCTGTCAAAACCCGCGTCGCTGTCGAAACCGAGAATTTCTCGCGCTTGGCTTGTATTGTTTTCGTCCATAAAAAATTCCTTGATTTTCTTAGTGGTTCAAAAGCGACTACTGTATTTCGATGTCGTCGCTGTTTTCCGCCTTTATGTTCAGGCACAAGCCCTGCATTTCCTTCATCAAGACATTGAACGACTGCGGCGTACCCGCCTGCAACGAACTGTCGCCCTTGACGATTTGTTCGTATATCTTCGTTCTGCCCTGAACGTCGTCGGACTTGACCGTGAGCAATTCCTGCAAGGTGTATGCCGCGCCGTACGCTTCCAACGCCCAAACTTCCATTTCGCCGAAACGCTGACCGCCGTATTGCGCCTTGCCGCCCAGAGGCTGCTGCGTAATGAGGCTGTACGGGCCGACCGCGCGGGCGTGGATTTTGTCGGCAACCAAGTGGTTGAGCTTCATCATGTAGATGTAGCCAACAACTATCGGCTGGTCGAAGTAGTTGCCCGTCAGTCCGTCGATGAGGCGAACCTTGCCGCTTTCGGGCATGCCGGTGTCTTTCAAGTATGTGCGGATATCCTTTTCGCTGATACCGTCGAAAATCGGCGTCGCAATCTTGATTCCGAGCTTTTTGCAAGCCCAGCCCAAGTGCGTTTCCAAAACCTGACCTACGTTCATTCGCGAGGGAACGCCCATGGGGTTCAGGCAGATTTCAACGGGCGTGCCGTCGGGCAGGTAGGGCATGTCCTCTTCGGGAACGATGCGGGCTACGATACCCTTGTTGCCGTGGCGTCCCGCCATTTTGTCGCCGACCTGAATCTTGCGCTTCGTTGCGATGTAAACCTTGACGTTCTTGATGACGTTCTGGTCGGAACCGTCGCCGCTTTCGATTGACGCGACTTTGCGCGCACATTCGGCTTCGATTTCCGCGAACTTGCTCTGGAAACCTTCGATGATTCCGAAAATCTTGTTGCGCACGGGCGAGGGGTCGATGTCGATGTTCTTCGAGACCGACGCCAAGCGGCGCAGGAGCGTCTTTGTAATCTTCCTGTTCTGCGGAATGATGACTTCGCCCGTTTCCGAATTGCGGACGTCGAGCGGGATTTTTTCGCCGAGGAGCACGTTGGATAGCGCTTCGGTGAGTTCGTCGCGGAGGGCGTCGCTTTGCGCGCGGTGCTCTTCCTTGATTTTGCGCGTGCGGCGGCGCATGTCGCTTTCGCTGAGCTTTTCGCCTTCGCCGTCGACTTTCGTCGACACCTTCACGTCCATGATAATGCCCTTGACGCCCGACGGAACGATGAGCGACGAGTCCTTGACGTCCGACGCCTTTTCGCCGAAGATTGCGCGGAGCAGCTTTTCTTCGGGAGCAAGTTCCGTTTCGCTCTTCGGCGTGATTTTGCCGACAAGAATGTCGCCCGCCTTCACTTCCGCGCCGATGCGGATTACGCCGTTGCGGTCGAGGTTTTTCAGCGCGTCTTCGCCCACGTTCGGGATATCGCGCGTGATTTCTTCGGGCCCGAGCTTCGTGTCGCGCGCCGTTACTTCGTACTCTTCGATGTGCACCGACGTAAACACGTCGTTCTTGATGAGTTTTTCGGAGAGCAGAATGGCGTCTTCAAAGTTGTATCCGTTCCAGGGCATGAACGCCACGAGAACGTTTTTGCCGAGAGCCAACTCGCCGTCTTCCGTAGCCGCGCCGTCCGCGAGAACCGTGCCGACTTTCACCTTCTGTCCGTGTTTTACCACGGGCTTTTGCGTGAAGCATGTGCATGCGTTCGAACGCATGAATTTGCGCAGTTCGTATACGTAAATCTTTTTGTCGGGGTCGCTTTTAAGCTTGCCCTGAACCTTTTTGGGCATTTCGCCGGTGGGCGTAATTACGATTCTCTTTGCGTCTACGCTCGCGACAATGCCGTCGGATTCCGACAGCACAACCGTGCGCGAGTCCGTCGCCACTCTGCCTTCGATACCCGTTCCGACAAACGGAGCCTGAGTCTTCAAAAGCGGAACGCCCTGACGCTGCATGTTCGAACCCATCAACGCGCGGTTTGCGTCGTCGTGTTCGAGGAAGGGGATAAGACCCGCCGCGACCGAAACGAGCTGCTTGGGGCTTACGTCCATGTAGTCTACGTCCATCGGGTCTACTTCCGAAACTTCGTCGAAGTTTCTGGCGATTACCCTGCCGACAAGCTTGCCGTCCTTGATTTCGCTGCTCGCCTGCGCGATAGTCTTGCCCTCCTCTTCGTCGGCGGAAAGGTATTCGATTTTGTCGAGCACCCAGCCCTTTTCGACCTTGCGGTAGGGCGTTTCGATAAAGCCGAACTCGTTGATTTTCGCGTAGCACGAAAGCGAATTGATAAGACCGATATTCGGACCTTCCGGCGTTTCAATCGGGCAGATTCTGCCGTAGTGCGTCGCGTGAACGTCTCGGACTTCGAAGCCCGCGCGTTCGCGGCTCAAACCGCCCTGACCCAGAGCCGAAAGACGGCGTTTGTGGGTGAGTTCCGAAAGCGGATTGATTTGGTCCATGAATTGCGAGAGCTGGTTTCTTGCGAAGAAGTCGCGGATAACCGTCGTCATCGCCTTCGTGTTCACGAGACGCTGGATTGTCAACGATTCCGTGTTCTGTTCCGACGCGTTCATGCGTTCGCGCACGAGCTTTTCGGTACGCGCCAAGCCCATTCTGCACTGGTTTGCAAGAAGTTCGCCCGCGGTTCTTACGCGGCGGCTGCTCAAATTATCGATGTCGTCGATAATTCCCTGACCTTTTTTAAGTTTGCAAAGGTATTTTGTGCCCGCAACGATGTCTTCGCTTGTGAGAACGCGGGTTTCGAGCGGCGTGTTCAAGCCGAGCTTCTGGTTGATTTTGAAGCGGCCGACCCTGCCCAAGTCGTAGCGTTTCGGGTCTTTGAGTGTGCGGCGGATGAGCGCACGCGCGTTTTCCACATTGACGGGTTCGCCGGGGCGCAGCTGCGTGTAGATGTACTTCAACGCGCCCTCTTCGTTCTTCGTCTTGTCTTTCTTGATTGCGCGGACGATTGCGCCGTCGTCGACGGTAGTGTCGATAACTTTAAATTCTTCGATGTTTGCCGCCTTGAATTTCTGCACCGCCATCGTTGTGAGCGTTTCGTACTGTTTGAGGAGCACGATGCCCTTGTCGGGGTCGGTAACAGGTTCGGCGAGAACGTATTGCGAAATGTTCTCCATCTGCAACGCGCGCTTTACCGACATATCTTCAACTTCGTAGAAAAGCTTGACGATTTCGGGGTCGGAGCTGTGTCCGAGAGCGCGGAGGAGTGTCGTGATAAGGAATTTCCTGCGGCGGCGGCGGCGGTCGATATAGACGTAAAGCAGGTCGTTCTGGTCGAACTGAACTTCAACCCATGTGCCGCGGTCGGGAATGAGGCGGAACGAATAGAGCATTTTGTCCGAGCTGTGCATCGTTTCTTCGAAGCAAATGCCGGGGCTGCGGTGCAACTGGCTGACGACAACGCGTTCCGCGCCGTTGACGATAAAGCTGCCGCTTTGGGTCATCATATTGATGTCGCCCATGAAAATTGTGTCTTCTTTTGTGGAGTCGCCCGAGACGAGGCGGAATTTTACATGCAAAGCCACGGAGTATGTGGTGCTTTCCTTTATGCACTCAACTTCCGTCTGCTTAGGCCCTACCAAATCGTAGGAAACGTATTCGAGTCTGTGCTTGCCGTCGTAGCTTTCTATGGGGAATACCTCGCTGAAAACGGCGTGAAGACCCACCATTTTTCTCTTGGAGGGGGGCACGTCTTTTTGGAGAAAATCAGCATAAGAATTGAGCTGATTCTCAATGAGATTGGGAAGCGGTATCACTTCCTTGAGTTTTCCAAAGTTTTTTCGCTCAGACATTTTTGTGGAATTTTGTTTTTTTTCGCCCTCTGCAAAATCCGTTTTTCCAAAAACCGAGTGTCGGGCGCTTCCGCGCAAATTCGAAATCCGGATTCAAAAAGAACTTATCCCCGTTATTACGCTTCGGGATATTTTAAGCGGAAAAAGCGGACAGCCGCGACGCCGATTTTATTCGGCATCGCGGACTCTCCGCGAAAATTACGGTTGAATAATCAAACCTATTACTTGACTTCAACTTCCGCACCCGCGTCCTTGAGCTTCTTAGCCAATTCCGCAGATTCGTCTTTGTTGACGCCTTCTTTGACGGCCTTCGGAGCGCCTTCGACGAGCGCCTTGGCTTCCGCCAAGCCCAAGCCCGTGATTGCGCGGACTTCCTTAATGACCGCAATCTTCTTGGCGGGGTCAACCGCTTTGAGGATAACGTCGAACGAGTCCTTTTCTTCAGCCGCAGGAGCAGCCGCGCCGCCCGCTACTACCGCCACGGGAGCAGCCGCGCTAACGCCCCATTTTTCTTCGAGCTCCTTAACGAGAGCCGCCGCGTCAACAACCGTGAGGCTGCTGAGCCATTCGATAACCTGATCTTTTGTGATGTCTGCCATTTTATTTGTCTCCTTTGGACACTTAGCATTCCTTGCGGAATATTTAAGGGGTATGTCCCCCTAAGTTTGTCCTTTCAGTTGTTTTTGGTTTGCCCTCCGCTCCATGCAAACCTGTGCGGAAGGCTAAATTTTGTTTTCAAAAATTCGGAACGCAAAGCGCGTCCCGAAGTCCGACTACGCCTGAGCCTCTTCTGCGGGCGCGCCGCCTTCCTTTTCGAGCTTGCAGAATATGACGCGAACCATCTGGCTTGCGGGCGTATTGAGCAGCGAGAGGAACTTTGCGCGGAGTTCGGGAAGGCTCGGGAGGCTGCCGAGGTATTCGACGTCCTCTTTCGACATAACCTTCTCGCCCATGATGCCGAGCTTGATTGTCGAGTTTTCGCGGGTCTTGAAGAACGCAGAAATCGCCTTCGCAACGGCTGCGGGGTCTTCGCCGCCCGTTACAACGCCGGTCTGGCCTTCGAGAGCGGAGTCCATCGAGGGAAGTCCGAGCTCTTTCGCGGCGATTTTAATAATCGAATTCTTCGCGACGTGGTATTCCGCACCGACTTCCGCCAACGCCTTGCGGAGTTCCGCGGCGTCCGAAACCTTAACGCCCGTGAAGCTTACCAGAAAAACGTGTCCGGCAGCCGAAAGGCGGTTGCGAGCTTCTTCTACGAGAAATTTCTTTTCGGGTCTCATTGTGAAAAACTCTCCTTATTGTGCGACTTCGCTCAGCGCGATTTTCACGCTGGGGCTCATTGTCGAGCTGATTGCGATTGAGTTGATGAACTTGCCCTTGATTGCCTCGGGACGAGCCGCAACAACGCTGTCGAGAACGACCTTCGCGTTTTCGGCGAGCTTTTCCGTCGCAAAGCTGCGCTTGCCGACTACTACGCTCATGTTCGAGGTTTTGTCCATCTTGAATTCTACACGACCAGCCTTGACTTCCGCGATTGCCGAAGCAACGTCGTCCGTAACCGTGCCGCTCTTCGGGTTCGGCATGAGGCCTTTCGGACCGAGAACGCGCGCAACCTTGCGGACTTCCTTCATAGCCGATGTCGTAGCGATTGCGACGTCGAAATCGAGGAAACCTTCCGAAACCTCCTTGATGAGATCTTCGAAACCTGCTTTGTCCGCGCCGGCGTCGAGTGCCGCCTGGGCGTTTTCGGTAAAGACGATTACCCTTACCTTTTTGCCGCTGCCGTTGGGCAGACGAACCGTTCCGCGCACCATCTGGGTGCTCTGTTTCGGGTCGACATTCAAACGGAAGGAAATTTCCACCGTTTCGTCGAAGCCCGCTTTCGGCATAGCCTGCAACGCGCTTACCGCGTCGGCAAGGCTCAAAGCCGCTTTCGGGGCGGCGTCAGATGCCTGTCTGTATCTTTTGCTTCTTTTTACCATGACTTTTTGTCTCCTGCTATTGCAGTGCGGTTGTTGTTTGTTTAGACACTTTCGCGCCTCCCGATAAATTCGTTCGGCGCGAATGCGAAAAAAAGAATTAGTCTACGACTTCAATACCCATCGAACGCGCGGTGCCTTCGATAATCTTGACCGCCTGTTCGGGACTTGTCGCGTTAAGGTCTTTTTCCTTAATCTTGACGATTTCCTTGATTTGAGCGCGCGTTACTTTGCCGACCTTGTCGGTGTTGGGCTTTGCGCTCGCCGTTTCGATTTTCGCGGCCTTTTTGAGAAGAACCGCAGCCGGCGGGGATTTGAGAATGAACGTGAAAGACTTATCCTGATATACGGAAATGACCACGGGGAGAATCATGCCCGCTTGGTCCTTCGTCTTAGCGTTGAACTCTTTGCAGAAGCCCATGATGTTCACGCCCGCCGCACCGAGTGCGGGACCGACGGGGGGAGCGGGGTTAGCCGCGCCCGCGGGGAGCTGCAACTTAATTTCTTTTACTACTTTTTTTGCCATTTTAGTTCTCTTTTCTTATAAGAATTTTACTGCCGAGGCTGTGCGTAAAATGCGTTGTTTTAGTCTTCGATGTCGGCCCTCGATACCTGCGAGTATTCAAGCTCGACCGGCGTGAACCTGCCGAATATCGAAACGCTGACTTTAAGCTTGCCGCGCTCCGCATCGACCTCTTCGATAACACCGGTAAGACCGAGGAACGGACCTTCGTGGATTTTGACCGATTCCCCGACATTGAAGCTGATTTTCGGACGTTCCGTGCCTTCCGACTGCGCCATCTGCGCAAAAATGCGGTCGACCTCCGCCTGACGGAGCGGAACGGGGCGTTCGCCGCCCATGAAATTGATTACACCGTTGATTCCGCGGACGAAATACCACGGTTTTTCCAAAAAGTTTTCGTTTTCGTCGAAAAGCTTTACCCGAACGAAAATATAACCGGGGTAAAGTTTGCGTGCTCTGGATACCTTGTTGCCGTTCTTGATTTCCGACACGCGTTCTTCGGGCATCAAAATATCGTCTTTCGATATGTACGCGCCCATGTCCTCAACGTCAATCATGTGTTTGAGGGTTTCGACCGCCTTCTTTTCCATATTGGAACGCGTCTGCACCGCGTACCATCTGCGCGTGTCCTGTGTGTCAGATTCCATGTGCCCGCCTTATTTTCCGCCCTTGACAAACCAAGTGAGCAAGTCCACGACGTTGTAAATGGCAAAGTCCGCAAGCGCTACAAACGCGCCCAGCAGACCCAATGCAACAAATACGACTATCACGGAGTTGACAAGTTCGGGGCGCGTCGGCCACGAGGACTTTTTCAGCTCCACGACTGTTTCCTGATAAAACTGTCTGATTTTGCGGAAAGGATTGGTCATCTTTTTTGTGCGGTTTAACCGCGAAATGTGTTAAATTAAAAGAACAACAGGGAAGGAGGGACTCGAACCCCCAACACACGGTTTTGGAGACCGTTGCTCTACCAATTGAACTACTTCCCTAAAATTGTTGTTCGTTTTGTCCGCCGCCCCGCGATTTTATTCGGGAGCGCATCGGACATCAAAGCCGAAAGGCCGTAAAAGACCTTTCGGCGATTGAATCAACCGCTAATTAAGCGATGATTTCCGAGATACGACCGGCACCGATTGTGCGGCCGCCTTCGCGGATAGCAAAACGCTGACCTTTTTCCATAGCAATCGGCTTTTGGAGGTCGATTTCGATGGAAAGGTTGTCGCCGGGCATAACCATTTCGACACCTTCGGGGAGTTTGCAAACGCCCGTGACGTCGGCAGTACCGAAGAAGAACTGCGGACGGTAGTTGGTGAAGAACGGAGTGTGGCGGCCGCCTTCGTCCTTGGTGAGGACGTAAATTTCAGCCTTGGCCTTCGTGTGGGGAGTAATCGAGCCGGGTTTCGCGATAACCTGACCGCGCTGCACCTGATTCTTTTCGATACCGCGGAGGAGGAGACCGACGTTGTCGCCCGCCTGACCTTCGTCAAGAAGCTTGCGGAACATTTCGACGCCCGTTACGGTCGTCTTCTTGGTGTCGCCGAGACCGATGATTTCGACTTCGTCGCCGACGTGGATTTTGCCGCGTTCGATACGACCCGTAGCAACCGTACCACGACCCGTGATGGAGAACACGTCTTCAACCGACATCATGAAGGGCTTGTCGACAGGGCGTTCGGGTTCGGGGATTTCAGCGTCAATAGCGTCCATGAGCTGGTTGATGCTGTTTACGCCGAATTCAGTGCCTTCGAGAGCGCCGAGAGCCGAACCGCGAATAATCGTGGTTTCGTCGCCCGGATACTGGTACTTGTTGAGGAGGTCGCGGACTTCCATTTCGACGAGTTCGAGAAGTTCGGGGTCGTCGAGGAGGTCGCACTTGTTGAGGAAAACTACGATTTTCGGAACGCCAACCTGACGGGCGAGCAGAATGTGTTCGCGAGTCTGGGGCATCGGGCCGTCAGCCGCGCTGACAACGAGGATAGCGCCGTCCATCTGGGCAGCACCCGTAATCATGTTCTTGACGAAGTCGGCGTGGCCGGGGCAGTCAACGTGAGCATAGTGGCGGGTGGGAGTTTCGTATTCGACGTGCGCGACGGCGATAGTAACAGTCTTGGAAGCGTCGCGAACAGTGCCGCCCTTAGCAATGTCCTGATAGGACTTAAATTGAGCCAGGCCCTTGTCCGACTGAACCTTCAAGATTGCGGTCGTGAGTGTAGTTTTACCATGGTCGATGTGACCGATGGTGCCTACGTTTACGTGTGGTTTCGTTCTGACGAATGATTCTTTCGACATGGTTCTTTCGGTTTTATTTTTTAGGTTGTTGATGACTTTTAAGCGCGAGCCCCAGAGCGGATTTGAACCGCCGACCCCGTCCTTACCAAGGACGTGCTCTGCCAACTGAGCTACCGGGGCGACACTAAAAAGCCGCCAGTTGTCTGGCGTTTTTTATTTGAAAGGGACAAAATATGAATAAGCCCCATGCCAACGTCAACATTTTTTTTTAAATTTTTTATTTTCCCAATACTTCGAAATAAACCTACCCTCCCCCATTAAATATAAAAAAACAAGCCCAATGCCCCACCTAATTACATAATATTCAGATTACCAACAAAAAGACAAAACAAAAACCAGAAGGACAGCCACAAAAATAAAAATCCCAGCCCTAAACTTCCTCCGACAGGCAACCTAAAAAAAACAAAATCAAAAATCTACCGCGCGATACATCGCGCACTAATATAAACAAAACTCTCGGCAATCCGCAAATATCCCAGCGCGGTTCTGCGGGGTACGGTTTGGCGAACAGGCGAGGCTCGCGCAGAAAACGAAAGGGGGCTGTACTTTCGTACTGCCCCCTTTTGCTTTTCGAGCAAGACTTGGCAACGGAAGAAAAAAAAGAAACTAAAATACCAACAACAATTCTTCGCTAAATAAGTAAACCGAAAACTCGCTCCCCAAAACTTCTTCCGAGAGGTATCCTCAAAAAAAACAAAATCAAAAATCTACCCGCGCGATTACATCGCGCACTAATATAAACAAAACCCTCGGCAATCCGCAAATTTCCCAGCGCGGTTCTGCGGGGTACGGTTTGGCGCACAGGCGAGGCTCGCGCAGAAAACGAAAGGGGGCTGTACTTTCGTACTGCCCCCTTTTGCTTTTCGAGCAAGACTTGGCTGTGCGCCAAACAAGTCCCGCAGGTTCGCGCTACAACTGCTTGAAGAAGTCGTTTCCTTTGTCGTCTACGAGAATGAAGGCGGGGAAATCGACAACATCAATCTTCCAAATCGCCTCCATGCCCAACTCGGGATATTCAAGCAACTCGACTTTCTTGATGTTCTCCTTCGCCAAGAGAGCGGCTGGTCCGCCAATCGAGCCTAGATAGAAACCGCCGTGCTTTTTGCAGGAATCCGTTACAACCTGCGAACGGTTGCCCTTTGCAATCATAATCATGCTGCCGCCGTTCGACTGGAACAAATCGACGTAAGGGTCCATGCGGCCGGCAGTGGTCGGGCCGAAAGAGCCAGAGGGCATGCCTTCGGGGGTTTTCGCGGGGCCCGCATAGTAAATCGGGTGGTCCTTGATGTACTGCGGCAAACCCTCGCCCCTGTCGAGACGCTCTTTGAGCTTGGCGTGGGCGATGTCGCGGCCGACAATAATCGTGCCCGAAAGCTTCAAACGGGTCTTGACGGGATACTTTGTGAGCTCGGCAAGAATCTCCTTCATCGGGCGGTTGAGGTCGATTGCGACCGCGCCGTCGGCAGTGTTGACACTCTTGTATTCGGCGGGAATGTACTTGGCGGGGTCGGTTTCGAGCTGCTCGAGCCAAATGCCGTCCTTGTCGATTTTCGCCTTCATGTTGCGGTCGGCGGAGCAGGAAACGCCCAAGCCGATGGGGCAGCTTGCGCCGTGGCGCGGCATGCGGATAACGCGGACGTCGAGGGCGAAGTTTGCGCCGCCGAACTGCGCGCCGATACCGAGCTTGCGGGTTTCTTCAAGCAGACGCTTTTCAAGCTCGACATCGCGAAACGCGTGCCCGAGCTTGTTGCCCTTGGTGGGCAGATTGTCGAGATACTTTACGGAAGCAAGCTTTACGTTTTTGAGGTTCGCCTCCGCGCTCGTGCCGCCGATTACCCACGCAATGTGATAGGGAGGGCACGCGGCAGTTCCCAAGCCCTTCATTTTTTCAATCATGAACGGAATGAGACGCTCGGGCGTGAGAATCGCCTTTGTTTCCTGATAGAGGTAGGTTTTGTTCGCCGAACCGCCGCCCTTTGCGACAAAGAGGAAATTGTACGAATCGGAATTCGTGGCGTAGATGTCGATTTGCGCGGGGAGGTTGCACTTGGTGTTGACCTCGTCCCACATGGTAAGCGGGGCGTTCTGCGAGTAGCGGAGGTTCTCCTGCGTGTAGCAGTCGTAAACGCCCTTTGAAAGATACTCTTCGTCCTCGACGCCCGTCCAAACGCGCTGGCCCTTTTTTGCGACGATTGTCGCAGTGCCCGTGTCCTGACAGAACGGCAGCTTGCCCATCGCTGCAACCTCTGCATTGCGGAGCATGGTGAGGGCGACGCTCTTGTCGTTGTCGCTCGCTTCGGGGTCTTTGAGGATTTTCGCGACGAGTTCGAGGTGCGCGGGGCGCAGGAAGAACGACACGTCGCGCATGGCAGAACGCGCGAGAAGCGCGAGACCTTCGGGGTCGATTTTAAGGATTTTCTCTCCGTTAAAATCGACGGTTGAAACGTAGTCTTTTGTCAGGAGGCGGTACTTGGTATCGTCCTTCCCTAGCGGAAACATTTTTTGGTATTCAAACGGTGGATTAGCCATAGGTTTTTATATAACAATTCTCGAATTTTCGGAATATGTGCAAATCGGAAAATTTTTACAAGCCAAAAGAGCGCGGCCGAAATTCGGGATTTTTGTTGAACCCTCCCCGATTTTTTGATTTCCATTGCGCGATGAAAAAATTTCTCTTGGCTTTAATTTCCGCTCTGCCGCTCGCGGCGGGCGCGGACATCGACAGAATCGGCGGAACGCTCGCGCCGTCAAGCGGAAACATTCCCGCGATTGAAAACACCGGCGGGAAAAATTATACCGTATCGGCAAAATTCGACCTTTCGAAAATCGCCGAAAAACGCGTCGTTTCGGCGAGGCTCGGCGCAGTTTGCGAAATGTCGGGCGGGCAGGATACAAGCCCCTCGATTACGGTCTCGCACATGGGGCGCGAGTTCGACGCCGCAACGCTTCTGGGCGCGGGCAAAATTCAGGACACATGCATCGACGCGGGCGACATCGTAAACGCCGCGCTCGCGCGGGGAGAAAAATCCGTGGAATTTAAGCTGTACTCAAAATGCCCCGACGGCGCAGTACCGAAAATCACCGTAAAACACGCGACGCTCGTCGCGGCGTCGAACACCGATGTTTACAAGCTTGACGACATTCTGACGCCGATTTTTTCGGGCGGGAAAATCCGCGGAGAATCGGTCTTCCCGCTCGGAGGAAAGGACGGCTCGGCGGCGCGGGCAAAACTGCTTTTCGCCCCGCGGAAAATCGACGCGGCGTACACATACCGCTCCGGCGAAAAAACGCTTTTGCGGGAGGGACGCGACTACAAAATTTCGGGAAACACCGTGGAATTTTTGGAGGGCGGCGCGGTCGAGACAGTCCCCTACTCCGCGATTTACGCCGACACAAAAGAGGCGGCCAAGAAAAACGGCGACTTCTTCTTTTTCGAAAACCTCGGCAAATACGCGTTCTTCGCCGAGGGCAAATGGTTCCACCAGCGGGACGTATTTTTTAACTACAAACATCAGGGACAGTCATTTTTTAATTTGCCGAAACGCGGCGCAAAATCGCTGCCGAAAACAATGAAGCTTCTGAAATCGGGCAAGCCCGTGAAAATCGTCCTCTACGGCGACAGCATCTCCGCGGGCGCAAACGCGCCGTTCAGGGCGGACGCCGCGCCGTTCTCGCCTACCTGGGCGAAGAGCGTCGAAAAACGCCTGCAAAAAATCTACGGCAAAAACGTCGAGCTTCGCAACCGCGCCCTCGGCGGCACGACAATCGGCTGGGGCGAAAAGAACATCGCAAACCTCGTGCTGCCCGACAAGCCCGACCTCGTGATTCTCGCGTTCGGAATGAACGACACCTGCCCGCCCGAAACGCGCAGGGAAAAGCTCGAAAGCATGATTGCAAAAGTGCGCGGGCAAAACCCCGACGCCGAATTCATAATCGTAAGCTCCATGCGGGCAAACACGCTCTGGCAAAAGCGCATGGAAGTGCAGGACGAATACCCGAAAATCGACAAGAGCCTCGAATGCGAATCCGTCGCCGTCGCGAACGTCCGCGCCGCGCACGACGCACTGCTTCAAAGAAAACGCTACATCGACATGACGGGAAACAACGTCAACCACCCGAACAAATTTCTGATTTCGGTCTACGCGCAGACGGTTCTGAAACTCCTCGAAAAATAGGAGGCAAAAAAAACAAAAAATCCGCGGCTTGGCACAAGGCGTCCCGCGGATTTTTTTTGCGCGGCGCGGAATCCGAAAAAATCAATCCGCCGCAATTTCAATCAAATACAATCCGATTATATCGAAATCTGATATTGGTCTTTCGCGAAGTTGCGCAGGGCAAACAGCGACTTTTTCATCTCCATTTCTTCGAGGAAATTTATGATTTCCGCAAAGTCGGGCGTCTTCGACGGCGTTATCGAAACGTCGAACGACGTGTCGAGCGTTATGAGCTTTAAGTTGCGTTCGAGGAGCGCGGCGGAGTCGGCAACGATTTTGCGGAAGCGTTCGGGCTTAATCCAGTCGGCGCGGCGCACGAGCGTTTCGATGTCGCCGAAATCTTTGAGCCACTTCGCGGCGGTTTTAGGACCCACGCCGTCGATTCCGCCGATGTTGTCGGCAGTATCGCCTATGAGCGCAAGGTACGCGGGTATCTGCGACGGCGGCACGCCGAACTTCGCCTTGACGCCAATCGAGTCAAGCTCCGTCCACTCCTTTGTGCGCGGCTTGGGCGGCAGAAGCTGGCGGATATTCGGCGAAACAAGCTGGGCGAAATCCTTGTCCGCGCTCACTATCGAAACCGACGCGCCCGAAGCTTTCAGCCTGACCGCCGCGCTCGCAAGGAGGTCGTCGGCCTCCACGCCCTCGCATTCGGTAGGCTCAAAGCCGAACAGCTCGCAAAGGTATTTCATGTGCGGAATCTGCTTGCGGAACGCGTCGGGAGCTTCCGCGCGGTTCGCCTTGTATTCGGGGAAGATTTCCAAGTGCCGCTTCGAGCCGCCCCTGTCGAAAAATACCGCGCTCGAATGCGGAGTGTCCGACGACGACAGTTTCAGCAGGCTTGCAAAAAACGCGTGGAGCGCGCCCGTGGGAAAACCGTCCGAGCGCGTGAGGTCGGGCATGGCGTAGAAGCACCTGAACGCGAGATTGTAGCCGTCTATTAAATAGTATTTCATGATAAAAATTCCGAAGCGCGATTCCGTTTTATTGAAAAATGTCCCACGCGAACCAGCATTCGCGGGCGAAGTAGAACGCCGCGAGAGCGGCGGCAAGAAGCAGAAGTTTTTTGAGCGATTTCCAAAGTTCGCCGCGAACCTGATACCTGCCCATTTCGCCGCGCGAGTTTTTCTTGAAAGCTCCAAGCGGGTCGTCGGAACGCACCGATTTTGCGTTCTTTGCGACCAACACTTTTTTCCTTCCTAACATGCCCTCCAATTTCGCCGAAGCCGCCCCGATACGCAAGCATTTTTGAACGCGCCCCGCCCGAAAAGCGCGGCTCTCCCCATTATCGGCAAGCACGCTAACGCAACCGCGCAACACGCCACGAACGAAAGTCCGCCACCCGCAGGAAAATCAAACCCTCACAAACAAGCGCCGCCGCGCCACGAACAAAGCGCGCCCACAAAATCCGCGCCAATCAAAAAAAGGAAAAGGCTCGCCCGAAAGAATCGGACGAGCCTTGCTGTTATCTGTGTGATGGGTGTACCTGCTATTATTACTTTTCTTTGCCGCTTCTTACCTTGTACATCTTGTATCCGATTTCGCGGACTTTATCGACGGTCTCCCAATACGGAGTGTCGCAGATGTCGGTGAAGCCGACTTGGAAATTTTCGCCGTCGAATCTGCCTGTCGTCGCCTGATCGGCAAACTGGTGCCAGTGCGTGCCGATTACCTGCGGGTGTTTCAGCGCCGATTCGACGTAGTTGAAATATGCCTGAGCGCGTTCCTCCTGCGTGTTTTTTGCAACCAAGCCAGTGTGGAATTTGCCCCTGTCGAGCGCGCCGAAATGGAACTCTCCAATCATGATGGGCTTGTCGATTCCCGCTGGCAGAGAGAGTTCGTCGAGGGTGTCGCGGTAAATGTTGTAGCTGATGACGTCGCAGTATTTCGCGCCGATGTACATCGCCTGCGGATTGTATTTCGGCACTCCGCCGAAACGGCAACCCATGTAGAGAAGCTGGGGTTCGGCGGCCTTCACTTCGTCGCGGATTACCTTGTAGTACTCTTCTATGACTTTTTCGGAGAAAGCGACGCAGTCGTCGTACGCGCCTTTCGGGGGCTTTGCGCAGACTTTCAGGAAATCTTCCCACGACGGGAATTTCGAGCCCCACACGGCGTTGAGGTTTTCGACAGTGCCGTATTTTTTGCGGAGGTCGGCGGCGAAAACGCTTTTCGCCACACAGTCGGCGGGCGAGAGCAGCGTCCAGACCGCATGCGAGTCGGGGTGCCCCCAGTCAAGCTCGTTGTCCACAAACAGACCTATGCACCACGGGTCGGAAAGCTCGTCCTTTCTGTCGGCAAGATTCTTGCGTATGTTTTCGCGGAACTTGGGGTTGAAGGGGTCGCGGAAACTCCACCACCAACCCTCGCTGCCCGAAAGCTCGGGAGATTTGATTTCGAAACGCTCGATGAACGGCGTTCTGTTCTGCATGTATACGCGCTTGTCGGAGCTGTTGGCAATCGTGTTCAAGCCCCAGCTTTTGAAGCGTTTGTGGCAGATGTCGGCGAATTTTTCGAGCCAGTCCGCGCCGTATTTGCGGCGGAGGTTCGCGGCGGAGAAGTCGTAGGTCTCCTTTATGCCGCGCTTTTCATAGTAGGGGCGGAGAAGCTCGTCGTGAGTGTAGTAGAATTGGGCAAAGGCGTCGTCCTTTGCGGGAAGGTCTTTGAAGTAGAATTTGCGCCCGTCGAGCGGCGTGATTCCCGACGACGGCGACACGCGAACCGCTCCGTGCGACCAGAACAGCTTTCCGTCGGGGTCTACAAGCCACCATTTGCCGCCGACTTTTTCTATGCGGAAACGCCCAGTCGCCGCAAGCTGCGGACCGTCTTTCCAGCCGCCCCATTTGTCGCGGTCGGGCGCGCCGGCGTGCTTTTCGAAATACTCCGCCTCTTTTTTTCTTTCGGCGGCGAAGTCGGCGTCGGAGTGGATTTTGTCTTTCCATTCCTTGTGAATGAACTGCCCGTATTTGTCTATGAACGGGAAAAATTTTTCCTTCGGCATGCCGAACCACGCGGGAGCTTTGTACGTCGACGAATCCTCCGCGGTGATTTTCTTCAAACGCCATTTGTCCGAGCTTTTCGGGTAGCGCACATACACGCGCACGCGCTCGATTTTAGAAACGTCCACATTGTTTGTGAACATCGAGAACGGGTTGCCGCGCATTTTGCGGAAATCCTTTACCGTGTCGTAAACCTCGCCGCGGAAAAGCGACGCAAGCGGCATTTCGAGCGTCTTGCCCGAAGAGAGCGGCAGGTAAATCTGCTGGAAGCCCGTGCGCTTGCCCCAGTCGGGCTTGGCGTTCTGCGCGACAATGATAAGCGGAATATCGCCCTTGCCGAGGTTTTCGATTTCGAATTTGAGCGCGGAATATTTCGACAAATCCCAGTTGCCGTCAATCGCGACACCGCCCAGCGGTTCGGGCTTTTCGGAATAAGAAACAACCAGACCTTCGTGAGTTTTCGCAACTACGGCGCCGTTTTCGACAACGGCGGAATCTTTTGCGGAATCGAAAAGAGTAAGCTCCGCCGCAAATGCCGCTAGGGGCGCAAACACCGCCGCAAATACAGTTGTTTTTCCGAACTTCATATTATTCCTTTTCTCAACCCCATATTATTTTTGCGCACCTCTCATTTCGGTGCTGATAAGGTCATTGTACTTTTTGGGACGCAAAAAGTCAAAAAAGATTATAGGTATCTTTTTAAAATCGGGTATGCCAATGCCGCCCGAATCGGCACACATCTAATGCATGTTTACAAATAACTTACAAACAAAACGCCAAACAAAAGCGCATCGCTTTTTCAGGCTCGAAATTTTTTGCATGTCAAAATTCCCAAATTCACGTCTTGAAAACTGCGCGTTATGGGCGCGGCGCGGGGCAAGAAAAAACGCGGAGGAAAACGGCGGCGGGGGGAAAACCGCGTCAATGCTCGTATCCCCTTATTCTGTAAAGGGCTTTGCGGGCTTCGTCGTTGCCGGCTTTCGCCGCGCGGCGCAGTAAATCCGCGCCTTTTAGGGTGTTTTTTTCTACGCCGATTCCGTTGAAATAGCACGCGCCCAAGTTGCCCATCGCCTGCGCGTCGCCCTTGTCGGCGGCAAGCTTCAAATATTTTACAGCCTCCGAAACATTGCGCTCGACGCCGACCGCGTTGATATAGCACGTCCCCAAATTGCTCTGCGCCGATACGTCGCCTGCGTCCGCCGCCTTTTTCAGCCATTTGATTGCGTCCGCCGCGCTCTTGCCTATCCCGATTCCTTCAAGGTAGCAGTATCCCAAATTGCTCTGCGCCGAAACGTCGCCCTGAAACGCCGCCCGTCTGTACCATCTCACTGCCTCGGCTTTGTTTTCGCCGCAACCCGCGCCGTTGAAATAGCAGTCGGCAAGGTTGTTCTGGGCAATGGCGTAGCCGTTTTCGGCGGACTTCCTGTACCAGTCGAACGCCGAAGCCGCGTTGGGCTGCACGCCGTAGCCGTTTGCGTAGCAGACCGCGAGGTTGTTTTGAGCCTCGGCGTTGCCAAGCTCTGCGGCCTCGCGCACAAGGGCGAAGCCGCGCGCGCCGTCGGCGGCGACCCCCGCGCCCTGCAAATACGCCATTCCCAAGAAAAGCATGGCTGGCGGATATTTTTTCTTGGCGGCAAGCTCGAAGCAGCGGAACGCGGCGAACTCGTCCACATTTCCGCCCATGCCCTCAATGTAGTAGACGCCGAGGTTGTTCTGCGCCACGACATTTCCCGCGCGGGCGGCGTCCTCCAAAAGCCTGCGGGCTTCCGCTGGATTTTTCTCCACCCCCACGCCTTCGAGGTGCGCGCGCGCAAGCGAAACCTTCGCCCTGTTCGAGCCAAGCTCCGCCGCTTTTTTGAACAGCTCGACTGCCTTGGCGGGGTCAAAATCCGCCGCGCCGCCCTTGAAATGGCAGACGCCTAGCCTGTTGAGCGCGTTCGGACAGCCCTTTTTCGCCGCCCGCTCCCAAAAATCGACAGCCCCCTTTTCGTACTGCGGAACGCCGTCGCCCTCCGACATGCAAACGGCATAGGCGAACATTCCGTAGGGATTTCCCGCGAAGGCGGCGGCAAGGAAATCGCCCGCGGCGCGTCGGGCGTCCTTTTGGGTGCCCAAGCCGAGGAGGCGGCAGACGCCGAGGGATACGAGGGCGTCGTAGTCGCGCTTTTGGGCGC
Source organism: Opitutia bacterium KCR 482 (assembly GCA_029269845.2). Lineage (NCBI taxonomy): Bacteria > Pseudomonadati > Verrucomicrobiota > Opitutia > Opitutia bacterium KCR 482. The sequence goes on along the minus strand of CP149973.1, from coordinate 1,485,330 downwards.
GGGCGGAAAGTTCGGCAACGGTTTCGGAAGTAATGCTTTCGACATTCGCGCGGTCGAAGTCCAAGACGCCGCACATTTCGCGGGCAGACGGAACGTCCGCCGCCGCAAGCCCCGCGGCAAGCAGCAGCACCGCAACAAAAAACGATTTCGCCGAGATTGACATATTTTTATTCGACACCAAAAGCTCCGACACGCGCCGAAGAATTTTTCAAACCGACATTAGCAAAACGCCCCTCCAAATTGCAAAGCAATTCTGCGCAATAAGTCACAGCAAACAAGCTGCGCACCCCGCCTCAAAACTAAATACCAGCCAAATACCAGTTTCTACAATTCTGGTACTTGGGGCGCATCTTAGTTAAAACAATTTAATTACAAAAAAACGGCGCGAAAAAATACTTAAAATTCCGCGCCGTTTTGTTTTCCGACTTTTCGCAAGGCGTCGCGCCTTGCGCTTGTGTCGGGGAACGCTACTTTTCGTTGCAGACGGGCAAGCCCGAAAGCGCCATGGCGATTTCCTGTTCGGGATAATCGTAGTTGCGGAGTTTTCCCGCAAAATAGTCGAGGTATGCGGTCATATCGAGGTGTCCGTGTCCCGACAGATTGAAAAGTATGCACTTTTCCTCGCCCGTTTCCGCGCACTTGCGGGCTTCGTCCATGGCGGCGGAAATCGCGTGCGAAGATTCGGGCGCGGGAATGATTCCCTCGGAACGCGCGAATGCGACGGCGTCGCGGAAAACGTCGAGCTGCTGGACGGTTCTCGCCCGCATAAGCCCCTGTTTTGCGATGTTGCTGATTTGCGGAGCCATGCCGTGGTAGCGCAGTCCGCCCGCGTGCACTGCGGGGGGAATGAACGAGCTGCCGAGCGTGTACATTTTCATCAAAGGCGTCATTTTCGCGACGTCGCCGAAGTCGTAGGCGTACTTGCCCTTTGTGAGGCTGGGGCACGCGGAAGGCTCAACGCCCAACACGTCTACCTTGCGTCCGCCGCGGAGCATTTCGCCGATGAACGGGAACGCGATGCCCGCGAAGTTCGAGCCGCCGCCGCACGCTCCGATAATCATGTCGGGATAGTCGTTTGCCATTTCCATTTGGAGCAGGGCTTCCTCGCCGATAATCGTCTGGTGGAGCAGAACGTGGTTAAGCACCGAGCCGAGACAGTACTTGGTGTCGGGGTTTTTCACCGCCTCTTCGACCGCCTCCGAAATCGCTATGCCGAGCGAGCCGCTGCAATCGGGGTCTTTTGCCAAGACGGCGCGACCCGCTTCCGTGTAGGGGCTGGGAGAGGGAATTGTCTCGCCGCCGAAAAGCTCCATAACCGCCTTGCGGTAGGGCTTTTGCATAAACGAGCACTTCACCATGAAGACTCTGCAATGGAGTCCGAAAATCTGGCACGCCTGCGAGAGCGCGGAGCCCCACTGGCCCGCGCCGGTTTCGGTCGTGATGAATTTTGTGCCGCACCTTTTGTTTTCGAAGACCTGCGCGAGCGCGCTGTTCGATTTGTGCGAGCCGGACGGGCTTACGCCCTCGAATTTATAGTAAATGCGGGCGGGCGTTTTAAGGGCTTTTTCGAGTCTGCGCGCGCGGTAGAGCGGCGAGGGTCTCCATTGGCGGAGGATTTCGCGGACGGGTTCGGGAATCGGAATGTAGCGTTCGCGCGACATTTCCTGTTCGAGCACGCCTTTTGCGAAGATTGTTTCGAGCTTTGCGGGATCCATCGGTTTGCCCGTAGTCGGGTCGATGGGCGGGGGCGTGTGCTCTTTCAAGTCCGCTTCGATATTGTACCAGTTTGAGGGGATTTTTTCCTCGTCGAGAATGTATTTGATTTGAGATGACATTTGTGTTGCGGTAAATTGTGTTTATTCGTCGTTGAACGACACCCCGCCGCCCTGCGAAGGCGCGACGCCCATGTGGAAGGTGATTTTTTCGGGCACTTTGCTCTTTTCGGGGTTCGACGCCAGATACGCGGGGAACGAAACAACCTGCGTGTGGAGCGAAGCCTCCTGCGGAATCGCCGTGATTACGGTTTTGCGGACAAAGTAGCCGTCCTCGTTCGTTTCGACGCCGACGCTCAGCGGCGCGGTTCCCATTTTCAGGCCGTCGATTACAATCGGCGCGCCCGCGGGAATGCTTACGATGTCGATTTGGCGGCTGTAAATTTCCTTGTCTTCGGAATTACAGCCTGTCAAAAGTGCGGCGAGCAAAAAAAATGCGTATAATTTTTTCATTTGAATCGAAGTTTCTAAGGACGGAAGCCGCCCGATGCAACAATTTTATATTCCGTAGAAATAAAGAATGCCGCCGAGTCCCAGAGCGACGGTCGCGACGGAGAGCGCAACCATTGTGGGGTAGAAGAGCGGGTTTGCGTCGAGCTTCCGTTCTCCGCCGTCCGCCGAATCGAGCGACGACCTAAGCCACGCGAAGTAGTAGTAGATTGAAACCACCGAACCCGCAATCATTATGCCCGTAAGCCAGTAGAGCTGCGCGTTCCACGCCGTCACGATTACAAGCACCTTGCCGAAGAAGCCCGCCGTCGGGGGAATGCCCGCAAGCGACGAAAGGTTTACAATCAGCGTGCCCGACATGACGGGGCTTTTCCGCGCGAGTCCGCGGTAGTCCGCCAAAGTCTGGTCCGAGTCGTCGCAGCCCTCGAAGCCGTTTACGACAAAGAAAACCGCGTAGTTTGCGAACATGTACGCCGCCAAATAGAAGTAGAGGACGGGCATAAAGAAGTCGGCAAGCGACGCGTATTTGAGAACCGCGCAGACGAGCACGAGCATATAGCCCGCGTTCGATATGCCCGAAAACGCCGTCAGCCTCTTGACGTTCACCTGTGTTATGCCGCCCAAATTGCCGACGACAATCGTAGCCCCCGCGACAATCGACATCGCCAAGACCGCCTTGTTTTGGAGGTCGGCAAGCCCAATCGACGCGAAGTCGAGCGACATGCAGATTTTGCCGACAAACACTATTCCCGCGGCTTTCGAAACGACCGCGAAAAACGCCGAAACGGGCGTCGGCGAGCCTTGGTAAACGTCGGGCGACCAGAACTGGAACGGGAACGCCGCCACTTTGAACAACGCGCTGCCCGCCACAAAAATTATGCCGGTAAGGAACATCGGGTGGACAAGCCCCAAGGTGAAGTTTTCGAACACAAGCAGGTTTCTTCCGACCGCAAGCGACGCGCCGTAGACGAACGCAATGCCCAGCAGGAACATCGCGCCGCTGACGCCCGCAATCACGAGGTATTTCGCCGCCGCCTCGACGCTCGCGGGAACGTCCCTGCTCCACGCCGCCATGATGTACAGGCAGATTGTGGCGCATTCGAGCGACACGAACGCGAACATCAGGTTGTTCGAGCGCACAAAGAGAATAAGAGCCGCCGCGCAAATCATGAGGATTGAGAAGAACTCATTTCTGCCGCGCGCGCCTTTTGCGAAGTACTGGAAGCCCATCAACGCCGAGAGCAGCGCGCACGCAATCGCGAACACGCCGAACACCGACTTGCCGCCCAACGCGCCGCCGAACGACGACGCCCCGAACGGCGCGAAAACCTCCACGGCGAGAGCCGCCACAAAGCCGAACATCGCAAACAGCGAAATCCACTTCGCGCCCCTGTCGGAGGCAACCGCCGACATGCACAGAATCAACGCGGCGAAAACCGCAAGAGTCGCCTCCGTCGAGACGCTCGCCCATTCAAAAGATATACCTTCCATAAAAAACTACTTTGTTAAAGTTGGAATTGCCGACAAATCCGCGTTAAGCCCCGACGTAATCGCCTTCGGGCAGAAGCCCACAAACAGCAACGCCGCAAGCAGGATTACCGCGGGAAGCTTCTCCGCGAACGTCAAGTCGGGAATCTGCGAAAACTTCGGCGCAATTGCGTCTTTCGGCTCGCCCATGAAGACGTTGGCGAACGCGCGAAGCCCGTAAATCGCCGAAATGATAAGCCCCGTTGCGGCGAGAGCGCAGATTGTCGGCGAGAAATTCCAGAGCGAAGCAAGAATCGAAAGCTCGCCCCAGAAGTTTGCGAACATCGGCAAGCCCAAGCTTGCGAGGGTCGCGGCAAGGAAGAACGCCGCAAGGTTCGGCGTCTGTTTGTAAAGCCCGCCCATTTTGAACATGTCCCACTCGCCCGTGCGGTTGACGACCGCGTTCGAGAGCATGAAAAGCAGCGCGACGCTCGCGCCGTGCCCAAACATCAGCAGAACCGTGCCGCCGACGCCCAAAACCGACATCGAGGCGATGCCCAGAAAGCACAGCCCCATGTGCGCCACGCTCGAATACGAAACCATCATTTTGAGGTCGCGCTGCACCATTGTGAGGAGTCCGATGTAGATTACGTTGAAGAGCGCGAGAACCGCCATCGCCTTCGCCCAGTCGGCACAACCGTTCGAGAGGAAAGGCAGCGCAACCTGAATCAGGACATAAAGCCCGAATTTTTTAAGCACGCCCGCATGGAGCATGGCAAACGAGGTCGGAGCCGCCGAGTATGTGCGCGGCGCCCAAGAGTAGAACGGGAAGAGCGAAACAAGCGTGCCCAAGCCGAACATAAGCAGTCCGAAAACAACGTACTGCCACTGCGCGTTCAGAGGCGACTTCGCCACGGCGAGCGCAATGGAAATCAGCGAGAAGTTGTCCGCCCCGGACTGCACGTACAGCGCGATTATGCCCACCAGCGACACGAGTGCGCCGAGCGTCAGATAAATCGCCATCTCCATTGCCGACATGCGTTTGCCCGCGCCGCCCCAGAGCGAGATTGCAATGAACGTCGGCACAAGGGCGAATTCGTGGAACATGTAGAGCCAGAGAACGTTGGTTGTCGCAAACGCGCCCATTAGCCCGCCGTGCATGAACATAAGAAGCATGCAGTAGAGGCGCGCGTTGTCGATTTCAGACTTCGCCGCCCAGAGAGCCGCCGCAAAGCCCACAATCGCCGCGAGCGCGAACATCGGCGCGGAAACCGCGTTCAGGGCAAGCGCGGGAAGCGCGATTCCGAAAAATTCGGGAGCGGTCGCAAACGCGAAGCCCGCCGAGTCGGCAAAGTCCTTTGCGTAGACCGCCCACAGGACTGCGGCGGCGAAGAGCGACACCCCCGAAGAGAACACCGCCAACGCCTTCGAGCTTTTGTTGCCGAAAAACGGCGCAAAGACCGCCGTGCAAAGCGCGCAGAAAAGCGGAACGTAAACCGCCGCGTTCAGAAGAATTTTGCAAATATCGTTTGTTTCCATCTTAGAAATCTCCTACGCATAAATTATGACGAACAATAAGACGAACCCCGCCACAAGCCACTTGACCTGCGAGTTCGCCGAAGCGTCGTGAAGCCGTTTGAAGCCCTGCCCTATCACGGCGCAGACAATGCCCGTTCCGCGGACAAGCAGAAGCTCGACAAGCAGCAAATCGACGAAAGTCGCAAGGAAAATCGCGACGCGCTGTTGGACTTTCGCCACATAGTAGTTGTAAACGTCGTCGAACCAACCGTGTTTGTTGAGGGCTTTGTAGAGGCGCGGCAGGCGTTTTTCCACAAGGTCGTAGCCGCGCGAGCGTCCGTAGACGACGTACGCGAAAGCGATTCCGACGAGAGTTGCGATAAGCGCAGCGTTTTCGAGCGTGTGGACGTCGGGAATTTTCGCCAGAGCCGAGCGGTGGATTTCCCAAACCGACGAGATGAACGACGTCGCCGAAGCGGGAATGAGCGCGTTCATTTTTCCGTCCGCCCAGACTATTCCGTACGCAAAGCTCCAAGCCCCCGCGAGCGAATAGAGCGCGAGCACCACGAGCGGCAGAACCATGAACATAGAGCTTTCCCGCGCGTGTTCCGCCTTTTCCGAGTGCGGTTTCCCGCAGAAGACGTTGAAGAAAAGCCTGCCCATGTAAATAGGCGTAAGCACCGCCGCTCCCGCGACGAGCCAGAAAACGATTTTGTCGAAGAGGACGCCCTCAACCGAACGTCCGTAGGCTGCGGTGAGAATCGCCTCTTTGCTGTAATAGCCCGAAAAATACGGAATCGCGATAATCGAGAGCGTTGCAATCAGCGCGACAATCGAGGTTGCGGGCATCTTTTTGAAAAGCCCGCCCATTTTGAAGATATCCTGCTCGTGGCGGCACGCGTGGATTATCGAGCCCGCCACAAGGAAGAGTGCAGCCTTGAAGAACGCGTGGGTCGTGAGGTGGTACATTGCAAGCTCGTAGCCCAAGCCGACGCCTACGCCCATCAAGCCCAAGTGAGCCAGAGTGGAGTACGCCAAGATTTTCTTGATGTCGTTTTGCCCCAAAGCCCAAAGACCGGCGAAGAACGCCATCAACGCGCAAAGAATCGTCGCGACGTCGAGCACTTCGGGGGTGAGGAAGCCGATTGTCGAAAGGCGAACCATCATGAACACGCCCGCGGCAACCATCGTCGCGGCGTGGATAAGGGCCGAAACGGGAGTCGGCCCCGCCATTGCGTCGGCAAGCCAAACTTGCAGGGGGAACTGCGCGCTCTTTCCGAGGAAGCCGCAGAGAATCAGAAGCCCCATCGCGGTGGACGCCTTTTCGGGGGTCGCCCTGAAAATTTCGGCAAGCCCGCAGAAGTCGGTCGTGCCGAGAGACGCCTGACAGAAAATTATGCCGAGCAAAAAGCCGAAGTCGCCCACTCTGTTTACTATGAACGCCTTTTTGGAAGCCTCGCGGGCGGCATCGGTGTCGGCATAGTGGGCAATCAGCGCGTACGAGCTGAACCCCACCAGTTCCCAGAACACGAACATCATAAACAGGTTCGACGCCAGCACAATCCCCGTCATCGAGAACATGAAGAAGCTCAAGCCCGCAAAGAAGCGCGACTTCGCCTTGTCGTCGTCCATGTATCCCACGCTGAAAACGTGGATTAGAAAGCCCACAAAGCAGACCACAAACAGCATGTTCCGCGTAAGCCCGTCGAAGAGGAAGCCGAAGTCGAAGTTGAGCGAGCCGAGTTCGAAGAGACATGCGGAGCTTTTGAAAAGCGAATCCGCCCCCGACGCAAATTCCGCCGAGAGAACCGCCCCAAGCGCGACCGCCGCCGACAGCACCGAGACCGCCGCGCCGCCCCACTTGCTCCTGCGCAAAAACAGCGCGATTACCGCCGCCGACAAAAGCGGCAGGAACAAAACCAAACTTAATTGAGATTGCATTTTATTAGTCTCCGAGAGTGTTGAGGTGTTTCGTCGAGACCGTGTTTTCGAGGGCGAACAGTCGCGTGATTATCGCAAGCCCCACCGCCACTTCCGACGCCGCTATCGCGAGCACGAAGAACGCGAAAACCGCGCCGTCCATGTCGTTGTAAGCCGAAGCGAACGCCGCGAACGCGAGCATCGCGCCCAGCAGCATGAACTCCACGCACATGAAGATTGTAATCAAATTCCGCTTGAACATCACGCCGAGAAGACCCGTCGCAAAAAGAGCCAACGCGGGAAACAAAAACTGGTGCAAAGTGTGTTCCATAAAAAAGTCCCTTTCTATTTCCTTCCGTCGCGGTGTTTTGCTATCGCGATTACCCCGACCATCGCCGCCAAGAGCGTGATTCCCGCAATTTCGAACGGCAGCATAAAAGTTGTGAAGAGCGCAATGCCGTAGTTTTTCGCCGCCGACACCGCGGGAATGCCCGCCTGCGCCGTATCTGCGCCCGCGCAGCCGCGCAGAATCTGCGGTTCGAAAACTCCTATGAGCGCGAGCACCGCCGCCCAGAGCAGCAGCAGAACGCCGCGCTTTATCCAGCCCGCGCCGTCGCGCTTGTCGCCTATGAGCATTACGACGAACACGAACAAGACCAGAACCGCGCCCGCGTAGACCATTACGAGCACGAACGCCAAGAAGTACGCTTTCATCAGTAGCAGAAGCCCCGCCGCGCCGAGAATCGACGCAAGCATCGACATCGCCTGATTGACGTATCCGCGAACCGTAAGCACGCCGACCGCGCCGCCGAGGCACAAGCCGCAGAAAATGTAATACATAATGTCTTCCATTATTTTCTTCCTCCGAATTCTGCGTTGTCCTTGACTTTTTTCCACTTCATAATCTTGTCGGGCAGGACGCCTCCCGCCGCGTAGAGGTCGGCCTTGTGGCGGATAAATTCCTCGCGCGTATAGCCGTTTATGGAAAATTCGTTTTGCAGTACAATCGCCTTTTCGGGGCAGACTTCCTGACAAAGCCCGCAGAATATGCAGCGGAGCATGTTGATTTGGAAATCCTGCGGGGCTTTTTCTATGTACGCGTACTCGCTGTCTTCGGGAATCGGGCCGGGGAAGACGCGGATTGCCTTCGAAGGGCAGACGAATTCGCAAAGCTGGCACGACACGCATTTTTCGCGCCCCTGCGAATCCTTCACGAGCGTCGGTGCGCCGCGGTATCCCACGGGAAGCACGGGCGACTGGTCGGGATATTCCAGCGTAACGCGCGGCTTGAATATGTTTTTGAACGTTATAAACAGACCCGAAACTATTTGGGGCAAATAGAGTTTTTCCCAAAAGCTCAGGCGTTTTCTTTCGACTACGATAGCCATAGATTTATCCGTTGAAATTTAGAAAGACATAATCAGCAGGTATGCCACGAAGTTCGCGAGCGCAAGCGGCACAAGAGCCTTCCAGCCCAGCCGCATGACTTGGTCGTACCTGAAACGCGGAAGAGTCCAGCGAACCCAGATAAAGAAGAAGAGCATTGCCGCGATTTTCACGATGAACGTAAGCAGCGACATCACCGCCCCGACCCAGCCCCAAAATTCGGGCCACGCCACCCCCGGAAGCGGATTCCAGCCGCCGAGGAACAGCACTATGAACAGCGACGACCCAAGCACCATGTGCCCATATTCGCCCACGAAGAACAGCCCGAATTTGAAGCTGCCGTATTCGGTGTGGTATCCGCTGACGAGGTCGGTTTCGCTTTCCGCCATATCGAAGGGAAGCCTGTTCGTTTCGGCGAAGAGCGCGACGAGGAACAGGAACGCCGACACGGGCTGCAAGAGGCAGAACCACACGTTCTGCTGCGCGCGCGCGATTTCGAAAAGGCTCAGGGGGCTGTCGGAGTTTCGCGCAACCCACATAACCACGGGCAGAACCGAAAGCCCCATCGCAAGCTCGTAGCTTACCACCTGCGCCGAAGCCCTCATCGCGCCCATGTAGGGGAATTTGCTGTTCGACGACCAGCCCGCCATGAGCGCGCCGTACACGCCAAGAGAGCCGATTGCGAGCGCGAAGACGAGGCTTACGTCGATGTCCGCCGCGGAGAGCGGACAGAGCTGACCGTCGCTCCAATACGCGCCGAACGGGACAACGCACGCGGCGATGAGCACGGGCGAAAGCGCGATTACGGGAGCTGCCATATACCAAAACTTGTTGACGTGCTTCGGAAGAGGGTCTTCTTTCAGCAGGAATTTGAGCCCGTCCGCAACGAGCTGCATAAGCCCGTTCTTTTTCAGAAAGTTGCCAACAAGCGGAACCGCAGCAACAATGGGAATCGCCGTGCGGTTCGGGCCGAATCTGCCCTGAATGTACGCGCAGACCTTTCTTTCGGCGACAACGCTAAGCCCCGCGAAGCACATCACGAGCATTATTGCCCCCAGGCTGCACAGCACCTTGAATGCGATGTCCGTCGCGATTGCGCACCACTGCGCGTCGGCAAAAACGGGAATGTTCGAAAGCGTATCCATAAATCAATCCTTGGCGTGCTGGTTTTTAGTAAAGTGGATTGCGTCGGCTTCGGGAAAGTCCACGTCCGCAAACGCCGAGCCGTCAATCTGCCTGCCCTGCGAACCCACCTCGGCGCAGTCCGCAAGCGCGGGAATCTTCGACGCCATTACGCGGCGGATTTCGTCCACCGACGGAATCGCGAACGACGCCCCCGTGAGGTCGCGCAAAAGCGACATTATAAATTCGAGGTCGTCAATCGTGCCCTTTTGCGGCTCGACCGCCTTTTCGAATTTCTGTACGCGGAACTGGCGGTTGACCCACAGCCCGCGCTTTTCGAATTCGCTTCGGAGCGGAACGCAGATTTTCGCCGCCGCACTCGTTTCGTTTTCGAGCGCGCCGCAGTAGACGACGTTCGCCGACTTGAAATCCTTTGCGTCGAAGCCCAAAGCCTGCAAGTTTTCGCGGAAGCAAAGAACCGTCTTCACATCGCCCGCGCGGATTTTCAGCACGAGGTCGGAGAGGTCGGACGGCGGATATGCTTTTGTCAAGCCCGTGATGAACGCGCCGCGCATGTTGGGCGTGCGGTCGGCGGAAACGAGCTTGCCGTCGTCGTCGTCGGTATGCGAGGCAATGAAGACTTCCGCCTTGCACGCCTTTGCAAGCTCCGCAATGGCGTACTGCTCTTCGAGCGTCTGCCACGCGTTTGCGACAATCGCCACTTTCCCGAGTTTGAGAATTTCAACGCACCTGTCCGCCGCGTAGGAAAGCTCGCACGGCGACGAGTCTATGCGCGCGCGGGCGAGCCTGTTTTCCTGCTTGAAGCGGCGGAAAACGTACCTGCCCGAATCGCTCATGAACATGTCGTTGACGGCGTCGTTGCGGCGCGGGGTGATGCGGTAGATTTCTCCGTTGCGCGACCACACGCGCGTGTTGGCGCCCGCGCTGCTTTCGGCGCAAATGCTGTCGGTGGTCTTCAAGAACCACGTTCTCATCTTGAAGCGGAACGCCTTTTCGGTGAGAGCGCCCACGGGACAGCCGTCGGAGACGTTAATCAAATAGTTGCTGTCGTTGTCCGTTTCGGGATAGACCGAAATTTCGGTTTTCGAGCCGCGCTTCGTGAAGCCGAAAATGCTGTGCCCTATGAATTCGTTGCAGAAGCGGATACAGCGCGAGCACTGAATGCAGCGTTCGGCGTCGAGCATGATTTTCCCCGCGACATCGACCTTTTTGGGCTTTACGTTTTTGCGCTCAACATACCTCGATTCCGCGTTGCCGTACGCGTGCGTGTACTCTTGGAGTTTGCATTCGCCCGCCTTGTCGCAGATGGGGCAGTCGAGCGGGTGGTTGAGCAAAAGGAATTCGAGGACGCTTCTGCGGCAGTCCTTCACGGCGTCGCTGTCGGTGATGACGTGCATGCCCTCGGCGACGTTCGTTCCGCAGGAAATCGACGGCTTGGGCGCCCACGCTATTTTCTGCGAGCCGTCGGGATTTTTAATGAGTTCGCCCGTCGCCCTGTCGCGCGCGGGCATGCCCGTGTACACAAGGCACATTCTGCACGAACCCGCAACCTTCAAATTCGGGTGGTAGCAAAAGAACGGAATTTCGATTCCCAAGCTTCGGCACGTTTCGAGGACATTGCGCCCCGCTTCGACGGTGTAGTCTGTGCCGTTTATGTTTACGTTTACGGTTTTCTTGTCCATCGCTAAATGAGCCTGTATGCGTTGTTGTCCGCCCTCGCCTGACCTCCGACGGTCTCCTGACGGCGGATTTTCTCGTAGTATTCCTCTTTGAACTTGCCGACGTTGCTTTGCACCGGCCACGCCGAACCTTCGCCGAGGGCGCAAATCGTGCGTCCGCAGATGTTGTCGGCGACGCTTTTGAGAAGTTCGACGTCCTCTTTGCGTCCCCAGCCCTCGCAGATGCGGCGCGAAATCCGCGCGAGCCACTGGGTGCCTTCGCGGCAGGGGGTGCACTGTCCGCAGCTTTCGTGCGCGTAGAACTGGCACAGGTTCGCGAGAGCCTCCGCCATGTCGATTGTGTTGTCCATGACGATTATGCCGCAAGAGCCGATTGCCGTTCCGCATTTTTGAAACGAAACGGCGTCGAGGGGAATGTCCTCCGTGCGCATTTCGGTTATCGAGCCGTCGGGGTTTGTGATTTTATATTTGTCGTCCCATTTGAGGATTTTCATCGACGAGCCGCCCGGGATAACCGCCTTGAACCTGCGCCCCGCGAGCGGGCCGCCGCAGAGGTCGTAGAGAAGTTCGCCGAGCGTGCACGAGCCTGTGAGGATTTCGTAGCGGCCGGGCTTCTGGACAAGCCCGCTGACGCCCCAGACGTGCGTGCCGGGGTCGGCGGGCGCGCCGAGCTTCGAGACGTATTCGCCGCCCTTGTCGAAAACCACGGGCACCCAGCAGAGCGACTCCACGTTGTTGACGACCGTCGGGCAGTCGTAAAGCCCCATGACCGCGGGGAAGTACGGCGGCTTGATGCGCGGGTTTGCGCGCTTTCCCGCAAGCGACTGTATAAGCCCCGTTTCCTCGCCGCAGACGTAGCAGCCCGCGCCGCGGCAAACGGTAAGCTCGCAGGAGTAGCCGCTTCCGCAGATGTTTTTGCCGACGAAGTTTTTGGCTTTCGCCTCTTCGATTGCCTTGATTAAAACGCGGTATCCGTTGATGTACTCGCCTCTAATATAAATGAACGCCTGCGCCGCGCCGATTGCGTATGCGGCGCACATCATGCCCTCTATGAGCTTGTGGGGGTCCTGATAGATTACGAGCCTGTCTTTGCACGTCCCGGGTTCGGATTCGTCGGCGTTCGCGATGAGGTACACTGGCTTTCCGCTTTTGCGGTCTATGAATTTCCACTTCATTCCAATTGGAAATCCCGCCCCGCCGCGTCCGCGCAGGTTCGATTTCAGCATTTCCGCGCAGAGGTCGGCGGGATTGCGCTTGACGGTTTCGGACAGAATTCTGTACCCGCCCGCCGAGACGTATTTTTCGACCGAGGTATTCCAGCCCTCCAAGTCGATGTGCTCGTAAATGATTCGTGTTTGTTCGGCAGCCATTGTTTAGCCTTTGTATGCGGGTGAATTGAAATCTCCGCCGCCCTGCGGGGCGTCGAAAGCCGACTTCGGGTCAAGTTCTCCGTTTTTGTCAAGCTCGCCGAGTTTTTCGACGAATTTTTCGGCGTCTTCGGGCACTACCCTCTCGAAAAGCTTGTCGTTAACCTGAACGTTCGGGCCTTTCACGCAGTTGCCCAGACATTCCACAAATTCGAGCGTGTAGATTCCGCGCGTTTCGCCGACGGGGCAGCCTATGCGCTTCGCCAATTCGTGCCCGAGCTTTACAGAGCCCGCCATCGCGCACGAGAGCGTGCGGCACACTTTTATGTGGATTCGCCCGCGCGGCTCCTGCGAATACATCGGGTAGAACGAGAGCATTCCGTAGACGTCAACGGGTTCGACGCCGAGCTTGCCCGCCGCGAACTTGATTGCGGAGTCGTCGAAATATCCGAATGTCTCCTGAATGAGGTGCATTACAATCATCGCAGCCGACCGCTTTTGCGGATACTGCGCGATAATCGCGTCGCACTTGGCTTCCAATTCCGAATTGATTTCCATTTTCAGCTCCTAAAAAAATTACCTGTCGCACTCGCCGAGAACGAAGTCGAACGAGCCTAAAATTACCGCCATGTCGCTCATGTGGTGCCCCGGCAGAATTTCCTGCATCGCCGAGAGGCTCACGAACGACGGCGCGCGCACCTTCACCCTGTACGGAACTCCGCCGCCTTTCGACATCACGAAGAAACCGAGCGCGCCTTTGGGGTTTTCCGCCTCGAAGTACGCCTCGCCCGCGGGAATGTCGGGGCCTTGCGTTGTGAGGACGAAGTTGTTAATCAAATCCTCCATGTCGCGCAAAACCTTGTCCTTTTTGGGCAGGACTATTTTCGGGTCGGAAATGTTCACCGCGCCGTCGGGCATTTTTTCTATCGCCTGACGAACGATGCGGATACTCTGGCGCATTTCCTCTATGCGGACAAGCCAGCGGTCGTAGCAGTCGCCGTGGACGCCGATGGGGACGTCGAACTCGTAGTTTTCGTAGCCGAGGTAGGGAAGGTCTTTGCGGAGGTCGTCGGCGACGCCGCTGCCCCTGAGGTTCGCGCCCGTAAGCCCCCACTGCATAGCCTGCTCCGCGCTGACAACGCCGATTCCCGCGGCGCGGTCCACGAAGATTTTGTTGCGCGTAATCAGCGCGTCGATTTCGTCGAGCGCGGGCAGAAACTGGTTTGCGAACGCGTTTACGTTGCCGAGCCAGCCGTCGGGAATGTCGCGCGCAAGCCCGCCGATTCTCGCGTACGAGGACGTCATGCGCGCGCCCGTGAGCTGTTCGAAAAGCGTCATCAGCTTTTCGCGCTGGGTGAAGCAGTACATGAAGACCGTCCACGAGCCGGCGTCCATGCCGTAGGCGGCAAGGCCGACCAAGTGGCTTGCTATGCGCGAAAGCTCGCAGCAGATAACGCGGATTGCCTTGCAGCGTTCGGTTATCTCGATTCCCGCGATTTTCTCGACGCAAAGGGCGAATGCGATGTTGTTGCACATCGGCGCAAGGTAGTCGAGCCTGTCGGTAAAGGGAATGAACTGGTTGTAGGTGAGGTTTTCGGCGACTTTCTCCTGCCCCCTGTGGAGCTGTCCGACAATCGGGTCGGCGCGGGTGATGAGGTCGCCGTCAAGTTCGAGCTTCATGCGCAGCACGCCGTGGGTTGCGGGGTGCGACGGCCCGATGTTTACAATCATTTTTTCGCCGAGTCTGTCCTCCGCAAGCGACGCGGGTTCGGGATATGTGAATTCTTTTTCCATCTCTTGAAAGGGCTTAAATGTTGTCGGAAGAGTCGCGCTGCGTTCTGCGGCTACGCGGCTCTTTTTGGGCGACGAACTTCACGCCGCCCGACGGCGAATGGAAAGGCCCGCCCTCTTCGGGCGCGGGCACGACTTTCGTCGCGTTTTCGTTGCCCTCGAAAGTCGGCGGAAGCGGGGCTTCCCTGCCTTCGAGGGGAAAGTCTTTGCGGAGCGGGTGCCACGGGTACGAGTCCCACATGAGGATTCTCGCAAGGCGCGGGTGCCCCTCGAAAACGATTCCCATCATGTCGAACGCCTCGCGTTCGAGCCAGTCCGCCCCCTTGAACACGGGGCAGAGCGACGGCAGTTTAGGCTCTTCCGCGCTTTCGCAGACGACGGCCAAGCGCAGATAGCATTTTTGCGTGTGCGAGAAGAAATGGTAGACCGCGCCGAAGCGGCGGCTTGCGAGGTTCGCGCCGAAATCGACCGCGGAAATGTCGTTGAGGCTCTGGAATTCGAATTTGTCGCGCAGAACCTGCGCGGCTTTTACGAGGTCTTCGGGGCGGCAGTCGAACGAGGGCATTCCGTCCGCGCTTTTGCGCTCCGTCAGAAACGGCAGTTCGGAAAGTATTTTTTCTTTTTCCATATCGAACCCTATTGTTTTGCGAAAAGTTCCCTTGCGGAATGGTCGTCGCGGATTTTGTTTTGAAGCGAAACGAGCGCATCGAGCAGGGCTTCGGGACGGGTCGGACAGCCGCCTACGTAGACGTCCACGGGAATGATTTTATCGACGCCCTGCAATGTCGAATAAGTGCGGAACATGCCGCCCGAACACGCACACGCGCCCATCGCCACGACCCACTTGGGAGCCGCCATTTGGTCGTACACGCGCTTGATTGAACCCGCCATTTTGTAGGTTACCGTTCCCGCGACAATCATGCAGTCGCTCTGGCGCGGGGAGAAGCGCATGACTTCCATGCCGAATCTTGCGATGTCGAAGCGCGAGCCGCCGACCGCCATGAGTTCGATTGCGCAACACGCAAGCCCCATCGGCTGCGGCCAAATCGAGTTCGCCCTGACCCAGTTTATGACCGCGTCGAGCTTTGTGTAGACAAAGCCCTGCTCGCCTTTTGCGTCGAATCCTTGCTGAATACACTTATCCATAATGAAAAAAATCGGCACCCATGCTAAGCGACCCGAACGAAAACTCAACAAATTTTTAACTATTAAAAATTGCACAAACGGGCGGAATTTTCTTGCAAACCCGCCGAAAAGTGGTTGCGCAAACGCCCGCGTTTCAACAGGAAAGACTGCCCCGCGCCGCCGCAAAAAAGCCTCAAAAACTCCCGCAAAAGGCGGAAGCGCGGGAAGCCCCCTATGCGCGGCGGAACGCCAGCCCGCGGCAAACAAGACCGCGCCGCCTATCGGGTTTCGCTTATGTACTTTATTGTCCCGCCCGCCTTGTAGTAGTATTTTTTGAAACGCTCCCAAACGGGAATGTCGGTCTGGCGGCGAGAAAATTCGGAAGTGTCGGAGACCACCATCACGGGTCTTGCGGAATCTCCCGCGCGGGTCTTTCTGGAAAGCTCCACATAGTAGACGCCGTGTTTGTAGAGGTCGGGCGAAAACTTTTTCGTGGGGGCGTAGCCCTCCTTGCCCGCGTCCACAACAAGCCTCGCGTAGTTGAGTTCGAGCGGCACTGTCGCAACGCCTTTTGAATCCGCCGCCACGACGTATTCGCGTTGTCCGAAAAGCGGCATGCGCTGGCGGACGTGCACCATGGCGTCGGGAATCGGGCGTTTTGTGGAATGGTCGCGAACGACGAACTTTGCGTCTATCACATACTCCTGCCCGATTGTCGTCATGATTGTGTTGCGCCTGCCGAAGTACGCCGACATTTCGTTGACGATTTCGCCGGCGTCGGAGGGAAACGCCCTGAACGCCAAGACCCGCGCGGGGTGGCGGGCGGACGGATTTTCGCGTTTGAGCTTCAACTCGGTTTTAAGCTCGTCGCCGATTTTTATGCCCTCGTCGCAGACCGTCGCCAAGTCGTAGCCCTCCTTGCCCGAAATTATCGTCAAGACGCGGGCGGTGTCGTCTATTTTGACCCTGCCCGAAGCGTCCGTCTTGTAAAGCCCGCACGGCGCAAACGGCGCGACGATGTCGGCGGTGGAGGCGTACACAAACGCTCCCGATACGGGAACACCCGTATCGGCGTCGCGCACTTCCACCGTGCGTTGAAACGTTCCGCAAGCCGCCGTCAAAAGACAGGCGGCAAAAGCGGCGCAAAAAAGAAAAATCCTGCCCATAGTTCGTAAAGTTAAGCCAACGGCGGAAAAATTGAAACATCAAAATCGGCATTGCGCAAAAAAAACGCCGAACCTTTGCGGTCGGCGTTTCGGAATGGGAAAGCCCCGCGCTACATGCTGACTTCGACGTGCTTCCTGACGCCGTCGATTGTGATGTCGAACTTCTGCGGCGAAACGCCCGCGCCCGCGGGTTTCTTGTCGGCGGGCGATTTGAGTTTGTAGGCGTCGCGCGGCTTCGTGTAGAGGTCTTCGAGCTGCTGCGGGAACATGGCGTAGATGACGCAATGTTCGTCGTCGTCCTTGATTCCCTTTGCGCGGAGCTGCTTGCGCAGGTCTTCCATGCCCGCAGGTTTGAGGTCGGCGGGGCGGCAGTCGATGGGCTCTTTGCCCGAAATCTTCTGCGCCAGCGCGCGGACTTCGGGGTCTACGGGAGCGGGCGTGCGCCCGTAGTAGCCGAGGGCGATGTCCATTGCCTGCGGCGTAAACATCTTCCAGCGTCCGAATTTCACGTTCATCATCGCCTGCGTGCCGACAATCTGCGAGGTCGGCGTCACGAGCGGAATCCAGCCGAGCTTTTCGCGGACATAGGGAACTTCCGCAAAAACCTCCTCGAACTTGTCCTCCATTTTCTGCTCTTTGAGCTGTACGCGGAAGTTCGAGAGCATGCCGCCGGGGACTTGGTAGACGAGCGCGTCGGTGTCGATAACCTCGTTTTTCGGGTTTTCGTAGAAGCCGAGCTTGTCGTAGACGCCCTTGAAATATTCGCGCAGTTCGGCGAGTTTTTTGAGGTCGTAGTCGGGCTTTCTTGCGTGGTCTTCGAGCATTGCGAGCATGCGGGCGGTGTCGGGCTGACCCGTGCCGTTTGCGAAAGGCGAAATCGAGACGTCGACGGCGTCCACGCCCGCGTCGATTGCCGCGTAGTAGGAAACCGCGCCCATTCCCGCGGTGTCGTGCGTGTGCAGCCACACGGGAATCTTGATGTTTTTCTTCAAGCCCTTGACGATTTCGTAGGTGACGTACGGCGGAATAAGCCCCGCCATGTCCTTGATTACCACCGCCGAGCAGCCCAAGTCTTCAAGCTGGCAGCCCAGTTTTACAAAGCTTTCGACCGTGTGCACGGGGCTTTTTGTGTAGCAGATTGTGCCGTGCGCCTCTTTGCCCGCCTCGTTTACCGCCCTGATTGCGCATTCGAGGTTGCGCGGGTCGTTGAGAGCGTCGAAAATGCGGAAAATGTCCATTCCGTGCTTCGCCGAAGCCTTGACGAACGCCTGAACGACGTCGTCGGGGAAGTGCGCGTAGGCGACGATATTCTGCCCCCTGAAAAGCATCATGTGCTTTGTCTTCGGGCACGCCTTTTTGAGGGCGTCGAGCCTGTCGAACGGAAATTCGCCGAGGAAGCGAAGCCCCGAATCTATCGTTGCGCCGCCCCATGTTTCGAGCGCGCCGAAGCCCATGGAATCGAGAATCGGGCACGCGGGAAGCATCATGTCGGTCGTCATGCGGGTTGCCGCAAGCGACTGGTGTCCGTCGCGCAAAACAGTGTTGTTGAATATTACAGGTTTCATGTTTTTTAAATATTTTAGACTTTTACTTTCTTCCAAAGTTTGAGAAAATCCGCCCCATAATGTCGGATTGTGTCGCCGACGCGGATTTCCAAGCAATAGAGAAAGCGACATTTGTCCCCGAATTTCAAGGAAAAAAAGTTTTCAAGAAGTGAAAGTCTACATCAGAACATACGGCTGCCAGATGAACGACCGCGATTCCGAAAACATCGCGGCGCAGTTTCTCGAACGCGGCTGGGAAATTACCGAAGACGAAAACGAATGCGACGTCGCCGTTGTAAACACGTGCTCCGTGCGCGAACAGGCGGAACAAAAGGCAATAGGCAAGCTCGGACACCTCGTCTGGCTGCGCAAGCCTTTCGGCAAAGACTTTCCCGTGGTCGGCGTCGCGGGCTGCATGGCGCAAAACAGGGGCGCGGAACTCGTCAAACTTCTGCCCGACTTGGACTTCGTTGCGGGCGCGCGCCAGACCCACAGGGTTGCCGACATCGCAATAGAAATCTGCGAAATGCGCAAACGCGGAATCAGACACCCCCAACTTCCCCTCGGCGCAAAACGCACCCCGAAAACGAGCGCGGCAATAGTAGACATCTCCGACGACAAAACCTCGCACCTTTTCATCAACAAACACCTTCCCATTACGGGAACAAGGAAGTCGTGCGCGTTCGTCTCGATAATGCAGGGCTGCCAAATGAACTGCTCCTACTGCATTGTGCCGAAAGTACGCGGGGCGCAACGCTCGCGGCCGACCGACGACATCGTCGGGGAAGTCAAAAAACTCGCCGACGCCGGCGTGCGCGAAATTACCCTTTTGGGACAGGTAGTAAACGCCTTCGGGCGCGAACTCGGAAAGACCGACGGCAAGACGGAATTCGTGCGCCTGCTGGAAAAAATAAACGCAATCGACGGAATCGCCCGAATTCGCTTCACATCGCCCCACCCCGCGTTTTTCGGAGGCGACCTTATCGACGCATATGCCGACATTCCAAAACTTTGCGAATACGTCCACCTTCCGCTCCAATCGGGAAGCAACCGCATTTTGAAGGAGATGAGGCGTCCGTACACTGCTGAAAAATTTCTGGAAATTGTCGAAAAACTGCGCTCGCGCAAGCCGAATATCTCCATTTCGACCGACATAATAGTGGGCTATCCCGACGAAACCGACGCCGATTTCGACGAAACGCGCAGGGTTTTCAAGGCGGCGGACTTCGACATGGCGTTCATCTTCAAATACAGTCCCAGAACGGGAACAAAATCGGCGGAACTGCCCGACTCCGTGCCCGAAAAAGTCAAGGAAGCCCGCAACCAGATACTGCTTGCAGACCTCGCCGAGCAGTCAATGCGCTACCACGACAAGCTCGTAGGCACTACGCAGGAGATACTTGTGGAAGCCCCCGCAAAACGCGGCGAAAGCCTTTTCATGGGGCGCACCCGCACTCACAGAAAGACCATTTTCCGCGCCTCGCCTGAGCTAATAGGCAGGCTTGTAAACGTAAAAATCGCAAAGGCTACAATCACCGCCCTTGAAGGCGAAATCGTCTGATTAACCGCGCCGCGCATATTACGATATGCAAAACATGCCGTTTAGACCAATCGCCCTTGCCGACAAAAAGCTGTTCGAGCTTGCCCGCGCCGAAAACCCGACCGACAGCTGCGAGCAGACTTTTGCCGTAAATTTTGCATATTCCGACAATTACAACACGCAAATTGCAGTCTGGAACGGACGCGTGGCAGTCTACAAACCCAAACATAAAATCCTGCACTATCCGATTGGCGCGGACACCGAGCCGCTGCAACTTATTGAATACGTAAAATTTGCAGAGTCGGGAGGCGCAAGGTTCGACTACATCTACGACGCCCCGCCCGACTATGCCGAAAAATTCCCCGATGCCGCCGAGTTTTTCGATATTCTGCAAAGCGACGGCGACGCCGACTACATTTACAATACCGAAGACCTGCGCGAGTTAAAAGGCGCGATTTTGCGCAAGAAACGCAACCACATCAAGCACTTCGAAACGGCAAACCCGCACTGGACTTTCGGGGAAATAGACTCCGCAAACATCGACGAAGCCCGCGAATTTGCCGCCGCCCGCGCCGCCGATTTCGACGCGGCGGCAATGCAAAAGGCGTTTGCAAATTTCGCCGACGCGGGATTTTCGGGCATAATATTGAGGAACGAAGCCCGACAAATTGCAGGGCTTGCCGTTTTTGCAAAAATTTCCGACACAATGGCGGACGCGGTTTTCGAGAAATCGGAAAAATCCGAGCGCGGCGCGGCGCAAATGCTCGTAAAAGTTGAAGCGGAATATCTTGTAAAGCAAGGTATCATTTTCATGAACCGCGAGCAGGACCTCGGCGAACCAAATTTGAGGCAGGCGAAAAGGTCGCTCGACCCCGCAAGAATGTACGCAAGGCTGTCGCTTGTACCAACAAAGCAATGAAATACGAAATTAAAAAGCTCGACTCAGACGCTTCCGAAATCGAAGCACAAGTCGCAAGACTCTATAAACTTGCAGGCTGGATAGCCCAGTCGGCAAGCGACTTTTCGCCCACAAAAAAAGCCCTCCAAAACTCGCACTGCGCCTACGGCGCGTTTGTCGGCGGGCAATTGGTCGGCTTTTTCAGGGCTATTTCCGACAAAGTGGGCGACGCCTACCTGCTCGACATGTTCGTAGAGACTGAATTCCGCAAAGCGGGAATAGGAACCGCCCTCTGCCGCGCGGTTGTAGAAAATTTGAAGCGCGACGGAATAGACTGGATAACATGCATTTCCACACCCGAAGGCAGGCGCGTTTACGAAAAGATTGCGGCAAAGATGGACGCCCACATTCCATTTAAATTCTAAGCCCTCACGCGGAAACGCTTGCACCCAATACGGGAACATTGCGGGCAAATTTTGCTCCGACATTGCCGCGCTAAAAAACTCGTGGCGCGTCGGCTTTAAGCCGCGTTGAAATTTTGCTAGAAATAATGCTTTTTAGAGCAACAACGCATTCAGCCTCCCCATGCTTCGCTTTTATTGCAGGGTTGCGTTAAAGCCCGCTTTTTTAAAAATCTCCAAAGCCCTTGCGCACTGCTCTTTTGAAAGCGCTGCGGAAGAGTCTAGCCTATACGGAATGTCGAGCGATTCCCATTTTGGGACACCAAGCGTGTGATATGGCAGCAAATCGACCCGCGTTATGGAGCGGTATTTTTTCAGAAATTCCGCAAGGCGCGTTAGATACGCTTCGTCGGCAGAATAGCCGTTGAGAAGCACAACGCGGATATGGATTTCCTTGCCGCGCGAGTTCAAATATTCCAAAAACGCGAGAACCCTGTCGTTGGGTTTTCCCGTAAGTTTTTGATGCACGGCGGAATCGAGATGTTTTATGTCGAGCAGAAAGAGGTCGGCAAGCTCCACGATTTTCGCCGCCGATTCGGGGTTTTCGATATGCCCGCAAGTGTCTACGGCGATGGAAATGCCCTCCTTTTTCAGGATTCCGAAAAGCTCTTCGAGGAACGGAATCTGCATGAGCGGCTCGCCGCCCGACACAGTGAAGCCGCCGCCCGAAAATGCGAAAAACTCCCTGTATTTGAGGACGTCCGCGGCGACCTCTCCGGCGGTGCGGGCAGTGTACTCCGCCGCGCCCCAAGTGTCGGGGTTGTGGCAGAACGCACAGCGGAACGGACAGCCCTTCAAAAACAGCACATACCGAAGCCCGGGGCCGTCGAGCGCGCCCATTGTTTCAACCGAATGTATTTTCCCGATAATCACGCAAAAAATAATCGGCATACGGGAGCGGATTACAAGAAAATCCGTAAACCCCGCGCCGAAAGCGGACAAAAAAAAGCGGAGTCCGAATCATTCCGAAAGAAATGCCGCGCCCCGCTCCCCGTACGCAATACCACAGCGACGCATTGCCGAAAAAAAGGCGGAGTCCGAAGACTCCGCCGAAATTGGGGAATGAAATTTGCGCCCTACTTCCTGCGGCGGTAGACTGCGAGCGCGAGCGCGACAGCCCCGAAAATCGCCGCCCATTCGGCGGGTTCGGGAATCGCCGACGCCGAAAACGCGTAGTAATTTTTGCCGTCGTATGTAATTTCGCTCTTAACCAAATCGAGCGTTTTGCCCGAGTTGTCCACAATCTTGAACGTCTGCGACCTCTTGACAATTGAGCCGTCGTCCTCGACAGTGAATGCCTCTTTCAGGAAGAGAATCGCGCCGTCTTCAAGCGCATTGCCTGACTTGATTGTAACGTCACTCGCGCTCGTTGCATCGCCGTAGAATTCGCTACCGTCGATGCACAAGTACGCGCCGTCGGTCACCGTAAAGGAGAATTTGTCGGGGTTGTATTTGCGGACATCAAGCCTGATGTGCTGCGAAGCCGACATTGAAATCGTGAACGCTTTGTTGACTGTCGCAATGAACGCGCCGCCGTCGGCATTTCTGATTGCGTTTTTCCTCTCCAAGCCCAGCCAAACCGAATTCTGGTGCGCGGCGATTTTCGTCGTAATAATGCCGCCGACTCCGGCTTCGCCCTTTTTAATATTTACGGCAAGCTTGCCCTCGCCCGAAATCATGCCGTTTGTATTTTTGACAATGAGAGTGCCTTTGGTGTTTTCGGAAAATACGAACCCCGCATTCTGGTCTTTGACCACCCCGACGCCGTATTTTGACGTACCGTACATGACGCTTTCGCCCGAAATCGTTAGAACGGTGTCGTCGTCAAAATTCAGATTGCCTGCGCCGTATTTAAGCGCGCCGACTTTTCCGCCAGTCTCGCCGTCCTGTATTATAGCCGCCAAATCGGAAGCGCTGCCGGTCCCCTGAACGTACCAATAGTCTCCGTTTGCGGAGTCGGATATTAATTCCGCTTGACTAAAATCGGCAAATGCCGAACTTGCGGCAAGCAATGCCGCCACAGCTATATGTATCTTTTTCATGTCTGTTTATGTTGGTTTAATTTGATTATTATAATGGCACTAAATTGAAAGTTTGAATCAAGTCAATACTTTTATGTAAAAAAAAATTTTATTTCCACCATTCACAAAATCAGGACAACGTCAGCACATGGGGCTCATCATGCCGCCCCCCTCTTACTGCACTGGACGCATTCCGAACCCCAACAGAGGGTTTTCGCGGAATTTGCCGACAAAAAAACCGCCCTCCGATGAACGCGAAGGCGGTTTTGCGAAATTATTAAAATGCCCTACTTCCTGCGGCGGTAGACTGCGAGCGCGAGCACGGCAGCCCCGAAAAATCGCCGCCCATTCGGCGGGTTCGGGAATCGCCGACGCGTAGTAGTATGTCTGCGAGTCAATCGTCGTCTTGCCGAAGCGGAGCTTGTCTTCGCCCATTTTAGAATTTGTAGTGGGATCGAAGAACGCGATTACCTGTTCGACACCCGCATGGCTGATTGTAATTTCGCCGTCCACAAAACCGCCCGACGTTACAATCGATTCGAGGAACAGCACCGTGCCGTCGATTTCGCCGTTAACGAGCGAAATATAGCATGTCTTTCCCGAAAGGGACGGGGGCATCCAGCCAGTCGACGATTTCACGAAGAGGTTTGCCCCGTCGGAGAGCGAAAGGTTGAAGGCGTTATTGATGCTTGTGCGAATGTCCAAGTCTATCACTTGGTCCGCCGACATGTTCAGGTTGATTTGTCCGGCGGCGTCAACGAACATGCGGGTGTTGTATTTTGCAGACGCCGCTTTCAAGACGTTTGCCTTGTGGAGGTTGAGGTTGAGCGTTCCGTATTGCGCAACCGCGGTATCGGTGATAATCGTGCCGAGGTAGCCCTTTTCGACATTGATTGTAAGAGCGCCTTTGTTGTGGTTGCCGTAGCTTGTCGCAAAGCCGTTTTTCAAGTTCATGCCGACCGTTGCGCCTTCCTTGAAATTCAAAACCGAATTGCCTTTTGCGCCCAACGCGTATGCGCCGCTGCCCACTTTTGCCGTGCCCGTGATTTCAAGACCTTTCAAGGCGTCTTTTGTGAAATTTACGGTGATGTCTTCAAGAACAAACGCATTCGAGCTTGGGTTTGTCTTAATGTTGTCAACCGTGCCCTCGTTGACGCCGTCCGTACCCGAAATGTAGTAAATAGTGGCCGTGTCGATTGTTGACTCGGTTTCCGTAAACTGGAATGTGTCGGCAAAGAGCGACCCCGCCGCCAAAGCAAACACCGAATATGTAAGTTTTCTCATATGGTTATACTCCTATTTTTGTTGGTATTGTTGGATAGGCGAATGTGATACCGTATTGTGAATACTCGTGTCAAATAAAAAATCAAAAAAACACATCTAAATCCTTTTAGTAAAATAAGCAGTGGGATTTTAGGTTCTTCCGCTTCGCGCTTTTTATGCGCGGACATTTTTTCGCTTTTTTTGAATAATGTCGTTTTCGACGTATTGGCGGGGATTTATCGCACAAGAGTATTCTCAATTCTGCGCCCGCGCCCTCCGAACTTGCGCACAAAAAAAAGACGCGCCTTGCGGCGCGTCTTTCGCAAAATTCCCAAAAAGGAGCGGTTAGAATTTCGAGTGGAATGTTCTCGAAATAACGTCCATCTGCTGGGGTTTTGTAAGCTTTATGAAGTTTACCGCGTAGCCCGAAACGCGGATTGTAAGCTGCGGGTATTTTTCGGGGTGTTCCATTGCGTCCATGAACGTTTCGCGCATGAGAACGTTGACGTTCAAATGCTGTCCGCGCTTTGCCATGTAGCCGTCGATAAGCCCGCAGAGGTTGGAGACTTTCTCCGAATCTGTCTTGCCGAGCGAATTCGGGAGAATCGAGAACGTGTTGGAAATGCCGTCCTTTGCGTGCTCGAACGGAAGCTTTGCCACAGAGCACAGCGACGCCAGCGCGCCGCTCGAATCGCGGCCGTGGAACGGGTTTGCTCCGGGGGCGAAGGGAACGCCCGCCTTTCTGCCGTCGGGGGTGTTGCCCGTCTTTTTGCCGTAGACGACGTTCGAGGTAATCGTAAGAATCGACTGCGTTTGGATTGCGTCGCGGTATGTGGGCAGTTTGCGGATTTTATCCATGAACTGCTTGACAAGCCCCGTCGCGATGGAGTCAACCCTGTCGTCGTTGTTGCCGTATTTGGGATAGTCGCCCTCGATTTCGAAGTCTACGGCGATGCCCTGCTCGTTGCGGATTGCCTTGACCTTCGCGTATTTGATTGCCGAAAGCGAATCCGTTACAACCGAGAAGCCCGCGATGCCGCAGCCCAATTTGCGAACAACGTCCTTTTGCATGAAAGCCAACTGCGCCTTTTCGTAGTAGTACTTGTCGTGCATGAAGTGGATTATGTTGAGGGCGTTGACGTATGTGCGGCTGAGCCAGTCCATCATTTTGTCGAGCTTTTGGCAGACTTCGTCGTAGTCGAGATACTCGGAAGTGATGGGCGTCATGCCCTTTGCCACGAGCGCGCCCGTGCGCTCGTCCACGCCGCCGTTGATTGCGTAGAGGAGAGCCTTTGCGAGGTTTGCGCGCGCGCCGAAGAACTGCATTTCCTTGCCGATAATCATGGGCGAGACGCAGCAGGCGATTCCGTAGTCGTCGCCGAAAGCGGGGCGCATGAGGTCGTCGTTTTCATACTGGATAGCGGAGGTCGCAATCGACGTTTTTGCGCAGAACGCCTTGAACGGCTCGGGAAGCTTTGCCGACCAGAGAACCGTGAGGTTCGGCTCGGGCGCGGGGCCGAGGTTCGAGAGCGTGTGGAGCATGCGGAAGGAATTTTTTGTGACGAAAGTCCTGCCGTCGTCGTTCATGCCGCCGAGAGATTCGGTTACCCAAACGGGGTCGCCGCTGAAAAGGTCGTTGTATTCGGGCGTGCGGAGGAAGCGCACCATGCGGAGCTTGATGACGAAGTCGTCCACAATTTCCTGAACCGCGCTTTCGTCGAGAACGCCGCGGGCCAAGTCGCGCTCGGCGTAGATGTCGAGGAAGCTCGTGGTGCGGCCGAGCGACATCGCCGCGCCGTTCTGGTCTTTCACCGCCGCCAGATACGCAAAATACGTCCACTGGACGGCTTCGCAGAAGTTCGTTGCGGGCTTGGAAATGTCGATTCCGTAGAACGACGCCATGCGGCGGATTGCCTCCAACGCCTCGATTTGCTCGGCAAGTTCCTCGCGCTCGCGGATAACTTCGGCGGTCATGAGGGCGTCGTCGGTTTCGGCTTTTTCGCGCTTCTTGTCTTCGATGAGAATGTCGATTCCGTAGAGGGCGAGGCGGCGGTAGTCGCCGATTATTCTGCCGCGGCCGTAGGCGTCGGGCAGCCCCGTGATAATCGCGGAGTGGCGGGCGGCCTTGATGTCGGGCGTATAGGCGTCGAACACGCCCTGATTGTGCGTCTTGCGGTATTTTGTGAAGATTTCCTTCACGCGCTCGTCCTCTTTAAGGCCGTACGCCTCGCAGGAGGAGTGCACCATGCGGTATCCGCCGCAGGGCATGATTGCGCGTTTGAGGGGCGCGTCGGTTTGGAGACCCACGATAACCTCGGCGTCTTTGTCGATGTAGCCGGCCTTGTGCGAGTCTATCGCGGAGGGAGTGGAAACGTCGGCGTCGAGACAGCCGTTTTTCTCGATTTCCTTTTTCATCAGAACAAGCACCTTTTTCCAAAGTGCATTAGTGCGCTCCGTAGCGGGAGCGAGGAACGAGTCGTCGCCTTCGTAGGGAGTGTAGTTGAGTTTGATGAAGTCGAGCACGTCTACCGACTCCGTCCACTTGCCGGTCTTGAAACCGTCCCAAGCCTGTTTTGTATTTTCGATTTTCATTGTGTGTAAAAAGTACGGGGGTTAAGGGTAAAAATTCCTCAATTTTTTATGCCGATATTCAATACCCCTAAAAGTTTTCGTGTAAACCAAAATCGGCGCGAAAAAAAATTAAACTGTTTAATCGGCACAGGCGCAGCCGAAAACAAAAGAAAAGACAATAATTTCAACACTTTCGAATACAACGACAAGAAATTAAAGTTGACGCGAAGCGCAAAAAACGGATAATGATTTTATGAAAAAGTTTATTTTTACAGCAACAATCGCGCTTTCGACGGCGTTGGCGTTTGCCGACAAACCTTTCGACACCACGGTGGGGGAATTTTTCAAAAATCCCGTGGGGTATTCGCTCGAAAGCCCGACGTTTTCGTGGAAACTCCCTGTCGGCGAAAAAAACGCAGTCCAAACCGCCTACCAAATTACGGTGATGAAAACGCCCGACGGCAGGGGCGAAATCCCCGTGTGGGACAGCGGAAAGGTGCTTTCGTCGCAGTCGGTGAAAGTGCCCTACGGCGGCAAGCCGCTTTCCTCGCGAGAACGCCTCTACTGGCGCGTCCGCTACTGGGACGCCGACGGCAACTCGTCGGACTGGTCGGACGCAAATTTCTTCGAAGCGGGGCTTTTGAACAATTCGGACTGGTTGGCGAAATGGATTTTCTCGCCCGATCCGCGCATTTCAAAAACGGTTAAAATAAACCGCCCCTCGCACAAAAACGAACACGTTGCAGACTACCTCCCGCCGACCTACCTCCGAAAAGAGGCGGACTTCGGCAAGAAAATAAAGTCGGCGCGTCTCTATGTGGCAAGCCGCGGCATTTTCCAATTCTACATCAACGGCAAGAAAGTCGGCAACGACTTCTGGGGAACCGGCTGGACAGACTACAAGACAAGAATCCAAACCAACACCTACGACATCACGAAAATGCTCTGGCGCGGCAAAAATACCTTCGGGGCGATAATCGCCGACGGCTGGTATTCGGGCAGAATGAGCTCCGACAAAAAATCGCGCGGCTTCTACGGAGACCGCCCCGAAATCCTCGCGCAAATCGAAGTCGAATACGCCGACGGCTCGCGCGAAACGGTGGCGACCGACGCCTCGTGGAAATACTCCTTCGGCGCGATTCTCTACTCAGACATCTACGACGGCGAAGCCTACGACGCCCGCAGGGAAATGCCCGACTGGAACAAAAACGGCTTCGACGACTCCGCTTGGAAAACGCCCGCCGAAAAGAACGTAGAGGCAAAGCCGCTTCTCGAACCGCGCCGCAACCAGCCGATTGTCATAAAAGACATTCTCACGCCCGTTTCCGTCAGGAAAGTCGCAAAGGGCACATACATTTTCGACCTCGGGCAGAACATCGCGGGCTGGGCGCGGATAAAAATTCCCGCCCGCTACGGCAAAACCGTAAGACTGCGCTTCGCCGAAATGCTCCAGCAGGACGGCACGCTCTACACCGACAACTACCGCTCCGCGCTCTCGGAAGACTTCTACACAAGCGCGGGCGGAATCAGACCCGACGAATGGGAGCCGCTCTTCACCTACCACGGATTCAGATACGTGGAACTCAGCGGTCTTTCCGACGAAATCGAACCCCAGACGGACTGGGTAAGCGGCGTCGTGCTCTACAACGACATGCCCGATACAGGCTCGTTCTTCTGCTCGAAGCCGAAAATCAACGCCCTCCAAAACTGCATACGCTGGGGACAGCGCGCAAACTTCTTCTCCACGCCCACAGACTGCCCGCAGCGCGACGAACGCCTCGGCTGGACGGGCGACGCGCAGGTGTTCGTTCCCACCGCCGCGTTCAACATGGACGTCTCGGCGTTCTTCACAAAGTGGACGCTCGACCTCGCCGACTCCGCAAAGAAGTTCGGCGCGCCCGCGGCAATCGCGCCCGCGGTGTTCGGGGCGCAGGGCAGAGCCGCCTGGGCGGACGCAATCGCAATCTGCCCGTGGGAAATCTACGCTGCTTTCGGCGACAAAAAAATTCTCGAAAACAACTACGAGGCAATCGCCGGCTGGGTTGAATACATGAGGAAAACCTCGAAAGACCTTATCCGCCCCGACGCGGGCTTCGGCGACTGGCTGCAACCCAACGGCAAGCCGAACCCCGCCCACTCCGACGCTCCCAGAGACCTCATCGGCACGGCGTATTTTGTCCGCAGTACGGACATCGCCGCAAAAGTTGCGAAAATCCTCGGCAAAGACGCCGACGCAAAACGCTTCGAAAAGCTCGCCGACGACGTGCGCGCCGCGTTCGTCAAGGCCTACGTCTCGCCCGACGGCACGGTGAAAAGCGACAGCCAGACGGCGTACCTGCTGACGCTCGCATTCGACATCGCCCCCGAAACCTCGCGCGAAAAAATCTTCGGGAAACTCGTTTCGGCAATCGCGCGCGACGGATACAGGCTCAACACGGGCTTTGTGGGAACGCCGCTGCTCAACCCCGTCCTCACGCGATTCGGCAGAATGGACTTGGCGTACAGGCTCGCCAACAACGAAGGCTATCCGTCGTGGATATTCCCGATTAATCAGGGCGCAACCACAATGTGGGAACGCTGGAACAGCTACTCGCACGAAAAGGGCTTCGGCTCGGCGGGCATGAACTCGTTCAACCACTACGCATACGGGGCAATCGGACAGTGGCTCTACAAAGACGTTGCGGGCATTTGGCGCGACGAAAACGCCCCCGGCTACAAAAACATACTCTTCCAGCCCAAGCCCGGCGGCGGCTTCACGTTCGCAAACGCCACGCACGAAACCCCCTACGGAACGGCGTCGTCATCGTGGAAAATCACCGACGGCGTAATGGAGTGGACGGTGGTAATTCCGCCGAACGCAACGGGCAAAATCACATTCCCCACACGCAACGCAAACAGCATTCGCGTAAACGGACGCCCGCTCGCAACAAGCGCGCTGACATTCGACGACGGCTTCCCGACAATCGAAAATGCGCCAAGCGGCACTTACGAAATTCTCCTTCGCCCCCACTGCGCGGGCGAACCGCGCAAAGCCGCAAAATAGCGCGACGCAAACTCCGAAAACAAAGACGGACTCTCCCGCAAGGGGCAGTCCGTCTTTTATTATATACAAAACGCCCAATGCCGACACGCTCCGCGCGAAACGCACAAACAAAACCCGCGGGCAAAAAACGCCGAAATTTCAAAGCCCGCCGCGTCTCCGACCAAGCCCGCCGCGTGGGCGATTGAAAACATCGCGCAACCGCGCACGCCGCTATTTTGCGGAGGTAGGCACAAGAGATTTCGAATACGGCTGCGGAGCTTCGTCCTCGGCGGGGATTATCTTTCGCGCCCGAAGCTCCTCTTTCGATACGGGGGTGAGATAGAACTCTTCGGACTCGTTCGTGGGGAATGGCGTTTTTATGGGGGCGGCAAAATCTATCACCTCGTCAACGGTCTTGCCGTCGAGCATTTTTGCGACATCGGTCTCGGTGAGTTTTTTCTGCTCGGCGTCGTACATGATTTTCGCGACCGCGGCGGAAAAGCGGCGTTGCTTATCGAGCGACACGCCTATGAGCATTCGCCCGACGCTCGCGTTGAAAGACTCCGCGCTCTTGCCGTCAACGCGCTTGGCAGTCCCTCTGAGCTGGGGAGTCATCGACTTTGCGAGGGCTACGATTTCGTCGGCGGTCTTGCCGTTGACAAGCTCGACATATTTTTTGTGCGCGGCGGTCTCGCCGTATTTCTGCGAAAGCACGACGCCGATTGTCGCCATTGCGGAGGCAAACGCCTGCTGCTGCCCGTCGTTTTCGATGGCGGTCAAAGCCTCGAAGAACGTCTCCTGCAATTTTTCGTTGGAGCTTGCGTCGATTTTCTTCGCGCCGCCGAACGCCGACACTGCGGCGGCAAAAAGCAGTATAAATGCCGACAAAACCTTTTTCATGTTTGCGATGTTTATAAAATTGACACGAAAGGCAAACGTAAATTACCTTTAAGACATGAAGAAATATCTGTTGGTTTTAACGGCAATTTTTGCGGTCTCCGAAGTGTTCGCGCTCGGATTCTCCACTGTAATCAAGGGAAAATCGGGAAAATTCTCGACCTGCGAATGGGAGTCAGACCCCCACAACAACCCCGTCCCGATGAAGGGCAAACCCGGTCGCAAAGACTATGTTTGGCTGAAAACCAGAAACAAAGACTTTGTAATCGACATGCCCGTCGAATGCAGAGGGCTTTCCGTAATGTACGACACCCGCGCGGTAATGGACGGCAAAAAGCTCACCACAAAAGAGATTTACTTCAACCACGGCGGCTGGACAAAGTCGGTAAACTTCCTGAAATTGCGCAAGAGCCAAGTTGCGCTCAACGGCTCGCTGCAATTCTCGGTTTGGGAAAAATGCAAGGAAATGGGAAGCAGCACCCTCTATTTGGAGGACACAAAAATGGACATGACAGGCAACATCATGTTCACAATGCCCGCAATATACGTCAAGCCCGTAAAAAACCACTCGGGCGCGACGATTGACCTCACGGGCAACTCGCAAATCAACGCCAAGGGCGAACTTGTGCTCGACTCCATCATGGCGGAAATGCCCGATCTCCACTTCCGCCTCGTCTTCAACGAAAAGGACGGCAAAATGCCGTCGATTTCGGTCAAGAGCGCGAATGTCTCGAATGCGGAGCTTAAAGTAAACGTAAAGGGAAAGCTCAAAAAAGGCGTCTACCCGCTCTTGGCAAGCACGGGAAAAAAAGCCCCTGCGGGCAAATTCCGCTCGATAACGTTCAACGGCAAAAACGTTTCGCTCGGCTCGACGACGGCGCAGGGCGGGCTTGACTACACAATCAAGCTCGGCTCGCTCGACGGCAAAAGCCAGAAAGACTACATTCTGGAAGTCAAGTAGCCGCAAACGGAATTTAAGAACCGCACGCGCCGCAAAACACGGCGCGTTTTTTTGCGCCCAGCGCGCGGCTGAAAAGCGGAAAACACCCTTTCCGCCGACGCGCTGCGGACAAACCGCCACACCCGACCCCTACTGCGCTATTTTTTTACTTGACTTGAAAGAATATAGATAGAATTATTTGACACAGACTCGGAGTGGGCTTTGCCCGCTCTTTTTTGTCTACACGCAAAAATACCGAAAATTACACAATTAAATCCCGAAAGAATATAATATGAGCAACAGCAGCGAAATTTTGGCAATTCTCGAATACATGGAAAAAGAGAAGCAGATAAGCCGTCAGGACATGATTGAATCAATCGCGGCGGCAATCAAAAATGCTGCCTCCAAGAGCGCGCATGCGGGATACGACCTTAAAATCGACATCAACCCCAAGTCGGGCGCGCTGAAATCGTGGGCGCTGCTTACGGTAAGCGACAGCGTCGCAGACCCCGCAACGCAAATCCACATCGACAAGGCGAAACTCATCAAGCCCGACGCCCAAATCGGCGACGTCATCGAACGCGAAATAGACCTTTCCAACCTCGGACGCATCGCGGCAAAGAACGTATACCAGAGCATAATCCAGAAAGTCCGCCAGTTCGAAAAGGAGAGAATTTTCGACGACTATAAAGACGTTGTGGGCGACATCGTATCGGGCACAGTCCGCCGCCGCGAAAAGGGCGCGTTTGTAGTGGACCTCGGCAAGGCCGAGGCTATCATGCCCAAGCGCGAATGCGTCCCCGGCGAAGACTACGGCGCGGGCGAAAGAATCCGCTGCCTGCTTCTGGAAATAGACAACTCGCCGCGCGGCCCGGAAATTATCCTCAGCCGCGCAAGCTACAAATTCGTGCGCAGACTTTTCGACTTGGAAGTCTCGGAAATCGCCGACGGCTCGGTCAAGATTGAGGCAATGGCGCGCGAACCCGGCTACCGCACGAAGATTGCCGTAAGCTCCGCAGACCCCCGCATCGACCCCGTGGGCGCGTGCGTCGGCGCGGGCGGCTCGCGCGTGAAGAGCATTGTCAGAGAGCTTAACGGCGAGAAAATCGACGTCATCAAATACTCGCCCGACCCGATTACACTCTTGGAAGAGTGCATTAAACCCGCAGTCGCAAAGAACGTAAAGGTGGACAATTTCAACAAAATCATTTCGTTCGAAGTGTCCGAAGCCGACCTCTCGGTGGTAATCGGGAAGCGCGGCTCGAACGCGAAACTCACGTCGCGCCTGTTGGGCTGGAAGCTCGACGTCGTAAAAGAGGCGGCGGAAGTTGCGGGATTCGACGAAAAGATTGTGCAGGCGGCGGAATCGCTCGCAAAGGCGTTGCCGACGCTCTCGTTCGAAGAGCTTTGCATGCTCGTAGACAGGGGCTTCACCACCCTCGAAGCTTTCGAAGGCGCGGAAGCGCACGACCTCGTGAATGTCGGCTTTGACGAAGCCGAAGCCGCAAAAATCATCGAAGCGGTAAGACAGCATCAGGCGCAATAGAACTTTGCGGAAAAGAACAAGTAAAAAACAGGGCTATAAATGAGCATCAGAATACACGCCTTAGCCAAGGAACTAAACATACCGAGCAAAGAGCTGATTGATTTCATCAACCAGCGCAAAGACAAATACGGCTTGGAGATTAAAACGTCGTCCAACGCAATCGCGCCCCTGTATGCCGAAGAAATAGCCAACGACTACAAAGCAACCGCGACGGCGGCAAACGCAAAGCCCGAAGCCGCCGCAGACGCCGCTCCCGCGCCCGAAAAGGCGGAAGAACCTAAAAAGGTCGTAAAGACTGCGGCGGAAGTCGAAGCCGAAAAGAAGGCGGAGGAAGCCGCAAAAAAGGAGGAGGCCAACCCCGCCCCCAAAGCGGAGGAACAAAAAGCGGCAACACCGCCGCCCCCTCCCCCAGCTCCCGCGGTGAAAACGCCCCCGACGGTCTCGAAACCGCCCGTCATGACGCCCCCGCCCGCGCCCGTGCGCAAACCCGCGCCGGTAGTTCCGCCGCCCTTTGTGTCGCGCCCGAAAATTTCAATGCCCTCCGTACCGCCGAGCACTCCGAGGCAGGAGCAGAACAGGCAGCCCGAAGTGGTCATCAGGAGCGAACCGAAACAGCCGCCGCGCGTGCAAATGCCCTCGCGCCCCGCGTCTTCCGCTCACGCTGTGCCGCCGATTAACCGCGCTCCCGCGCCGGTCGTTCCGCCCGTGCCGTCGCGCAGCCCCGCGCCGCTCGTGCCGCCTATGGCGCGCCGCGCCCCCGCGCCCGCTGTGCCGCCGACCGCGCCGAAAGACGCCGCCGCTCCCGCAGCCGACGGCGCAAAGCGCAAGACAATCATGGTAAAGCCGCCCATCATTGTGCGCGACTTCGCAAAATCCATAGACGTAAAGCCTTTCCGCCTCATTTCGGAACTCATGGACATGGGCATCTTCGCCTCGATGAATCAGGCGATTGAAGAGCCTGTCGCAATCAGAATCGCGCTCAACCACGGCTTCGACCTCGACATCAAGCACAGGGGCGAACAACAGCAGCAGCAGCTTGCCGCCGCCGCCGCAAAGCGCGAAATGGCAAAGCGCATAGAAGACGACATCAAAAACTACGTCCCGCGCCCGCCCATCGTCTGCATACTCGGACACGTCGACCACGGCAAAACCACGCTGCTCGACACAATCAGAAACACGAACGTCGTCGCGGGCGAAGCGGGCGGAATCACCCAGCACACCGCCGCCTATCAGGTGGACTGCGGCGGCAAGAAAATCACTTTCCTCGACACCCCAGGACACGCGGCGTTCTCTAAAATGCGCGAACGCGGCGCGAATGTGACCGACATCGCCATTCTTGTCGTCGCCGCAGACGACGGCTTCATGCCGCAGACCGACGAAGCCCTTAACTTCGCCCAAAAGGCGGGCGTGCCGATTGTTGTTGCGATCAACAAAATGGACGCAAAGGGCGCGAATATCGACCGCGTAAAACAGCAAATGCAAAAGCGCGGAATCACCTCGGAAGACTGGGGCGGCGAAGTGCTCTGCACGCCGATTTCCGCGCTCAAAAACACGAACATCGACAAACTGCTCGAACTCGTGCTTCTGCAAGCCGAAATGATGGACTTGAAGGCAAACCCGAAGGCGACGGTAGAAGGCGTTGTAATTGAAAGCCAGCTCGAAGCCGGCCGCGGCGCAACATCGACTGTCATCGTCCGCGCGGGAACAATGAAGCCCGGCGACGTGCTCGTCTGCGGCGAAAACTGGTGCAAAGTGCGCGCATTGCTCGACGACAGGGGCAAAAAGATGAACAACGCAACCCCCGCAACCCCTGCGGTCGTAATGGGCTGGACGGGCGCGCCCGAAGCGGGCGAATCTTTCAAGCGCGTCGAAAACGACAGAACCGCGCGAAAGATGACCGAAGAGGCAATCCTCGAACGCAAAAAGGCGGAGGCGGCGGAAGTCGCCCCCAAGCCCACAAGCCTCGAAGAGCTGATGGCGGCAATCGAAAACAAAGACCAAAAGATTTTCAGGTGCGTCGTAAAGAGCGACGTTTCGGGCACGGTGGAAGCGCTCGTCGCCTGCTTGGAGGACATCAAGAGCGACAAGGTAAAGCTCGAAGTAATTTCAAGCGGCGTCGGGCAAATCTCGAAAACCGACGTCGATTTCGCGGCAACCGCAAACGCGTCTATCGTGGCGTTCAACGTCAAGATGGAAAACGGCGTTTCGGGCTACGCAAAGCACAAGGGCGTTGATTTCATCACGCACAACATCATCTACGAACTCATCAACATGGTTCGCGACGCGATGAAAAACCTCCTCGAACCCGAACTGCGCGAAAACAAACTCGGCGCGGCGGAAGTGCGCGCACTCTTCAACGTCTCGAAAGGCGGAAAGGTCGCGGGCTGCATGGTCACCGAAGGGCTTGTCAAGCGCGACAAGTTCGCGAGGGTGTTCCGCAAGGGCAGGGAAATTTCGAAGGGCAAGATATTCGACATCAAACGCTTCAAGGACGACGTTTCGGAAGTCCGCGCGGGCTACGAATGCGGCATCTCGCTCAACAACTTCGACGAATTCGAAACGGGCGACGTTATCGAATGCTTCGAAATCCTCGAAATCAGACCCGACCTCTAAAATATGGGACAGCGCAAAATCAGAGTCGGCGAATTGATACTCCAAGAGCTTAGCGCGCTGCTGCACAGTCGCTGGCGTTCGGAGTCGGTGTCAATCACGCTGACGGAGGCGGACGTCTCGCCCGATCTAAGAAACGCGAAAATCTACTATTCCGCGCTCGGAAACCGCGAAAACATCGCGCGGGCGGGCAAGTTTTTGGCGTCGATAAAAAAGGAACTGCGACAAATGCTCTCCAAGAAAGTGGTGCTGAAATACTCGCCCGACCTACAATTCATTTTCGACGCGTCGGGCGAACGCGCGCTTAAAATACTCGCGGCAATCGACGAAATCGACGCCGGACAAAAGACCGAAGGGGAAGCGGAAAAGCCCGAATGAGCCTACTCTTCCCCGAATACGCCGAAGAATTCAGGGCGCTGCTGGACGCCGCCCGCGGCAGGAAAATCGCGGTCGCGGGACACATGCGCCCAGACGGCGACTGCATTTCCTCGCAATTTGCCGCCGCCGACTTTCTGCGGCAGGCGGGCGCAGCGGTTGTCGTGTGCGTGAACCAAAACAAAGTACCCTACCTCTACGAAAATTTCGCGGTCGGCGAAACAATGCTCGACGCCGAAACTTTCGACGACGCGTCCTTCGACATCATGACGGTAGACTGCGCCGACTACGCGCGGACAAACCTCTCGCTCTGCAAACGCTTCCCCGAACCGCTGGCGTGCATAGACCACCACGCGACAAACCGCCCGTCGGCAAAAATCAACATAATCGACGCAAAGGCGGGGGCGACTGCCGAGCTTATCGGCGGCCTTGCGCTCGACGCGGGGCTTGAAATCTCCAAAGAGACCGCAAACAGGCTCTACATGGGAATTGTCATGGACACGCGGCAGTTCACGACAACATCGACGCGCACAAAAACTTTCGAAATCGCGACGTCGCTCGTCAAGGCGGGCGCGGACGCGGCGTGGGTCGCAATACAGCTCTACCAGCGCGAGAAATTCGCAAAACTCAAACTTTTGGCGTCGTACCTCCAAACGCTCACAATGCACTTCGACGGGCGCGTCTGCATAGGGCTGTTGCCCGAAGGCGTCTACGAAAAAACGGGCGCGGAAAAGGCGGACAGCGACGGACTTGTTGACTACGCAAGAAGCGTGGACGGCGTGGACATCGCGGTGCTTCTCGAAGACATGAAAAACGGCGTCAAGGGAAGCCTCCGCGCAAAAACGCCCGAATACAAAGTCAACGAAATCGCCGCACATTTCGGCGGCGGCGGACACCTTGCGGCGGCGGGCTTCACCGCCGAGGGCGAAACAATCAACACGTTCTATCCGAAGCTCTTGAATCTAATAGAGGCTTCGCTTCAAAACGCAGACAGGTCAAAATAATGGAAAAAGCGGGTTCTGAATACGAGGGCATTCTCCTCATCGACAAAGACGCGGGCTGCACGTCGCACGACGTCGTGAACAAAGTGCGGCGCATACTCAAAATCAGAAGCGTGGGTCATGCGGGCACGCTCGACCCCCTCGCGACGGGGCTGCTCGTAATCCTCGTGGGACGCGCGACGAAAGTTTCGCAGTACCTAATGAGCCTCGACAAAGTCTACGACGGCGAAATGAAGCTCGGCGTCGAAACGAACTCGCAGGACTCGGAGGGCGAAGTTGTCTCCGAACTCCCCGTGCCCGAATCCGTCAACGAAGCGTACATGCGCGAGCAAATGGCGTCGTTCCTCGGAGACCAGTACCAGACGCCCCCGATGTTCTCGGCAAAAAAACTCAACGGAATCCCGCTCTACAAACTCGCCCGACAGGGGCAGGAGGTTCAGCGCGAACCGCGCTTTATCAACATTTCGAAATTCGAGCTGCTCGAATGGAACAAGCCCGCGGCGAAGTTCAGGCTCGCGTGCAGCAAGGGCACATATGTGAGAACCGTCTGCCACGACCTCGGCAAGAAAATCGGCTGCGGGGCGCACATGACGCAACTGCGCAGAATTTCGAGCGACAAATTCAACGTCGAAAACGCAATCACCGTAGAAAAGCTTTCGCAACTAAGCCCCTCGGCGATAAAGAAAATCCTAATACCCGTGGCGTCGGCAGTGCCGAGCTTCGCGCTCTGACAAAATGAACGCCGTTCTGCTCGACGACATCGGCAACTACCCGCACCCATGCGTGCTGGCAATCGGCATGTTCGACGGCCTTCACGGCGGACACATGCGCGTGGTCGAAGCCGCGCGTAAAATGGCGGAGGAATGCGGCGCAAAACTCGGAATCCTCACGTTTTCGCCCCACCCGTCGAAAGTCGTCGATATGGGACGCCCGCCCGTCCGCATGCTCTTTCCGAGCGGCGTACGCGCGGAAATGTTCGCCGAGGCTGGCGCGGACGCGGTCTTCGTAAAAAACTTCGACAAGCCTTTCGCCGAACGCACTTGCGCGGATTTCGGAAGCTTCCTCAAATCGAAATTCCCCCGGCTTAGGGGAATCGCCACGGGCGAAAACTTCCGCTACGGGCACGGCGCAAAAGGCGACGCAAAAACGCTCGCCGAAACCGCAAAGGCAAACGGCTGGAAATACGCCGCAGTCAAAAGCGAGCACCTGCCCGACAGGCGCAGAAAAAGCTCTTCGCTCATGCGCGACGCGCTCGAAAGCGGAAATCTCGAACTGTTCGGGGAAATCGCGGGGCGGCCGTACTCGGCGCGGG
The DNA here is from genome assembly GCA_029269845.2 of Opitutia bacterium KCR 482. Classification (NCBI taxonomy): domain Bacteria; kingdom Pseudomonadati; phylum Verrucomicrobiota; class Opitutia; species Opitutia bacterium KCR 482. The sequence goes on along the minus strand of CP149973.1, from coordinate 1,446,545 downwards.
GAACAGTCGCGGGCGGGAAAAAATTGGGGCGCGCAATAGGCTTCCCCACTCTCAATATCAAATGGAATCCCGACTGCAAGCCGCCGTTCGGGGTCTATGCGGCGGAAGTGCGCGCAAACGGCGCAAGCTACAAGGGCGTCGCAAACTACGGGCTGAATCCGACGGTCGACGACATTCCAGAACCCGTGCTCGAAACAAACCTCTTCGAAAACGTCGATTTCGGCGCGGGCACGAAAATCTCGGTCGACTTCCTTAAATTCCTGCGCCCCGAAATGAAGTTTCCATCGCTCGACGAACTGAAATCGCAAATAGCAAAAGACAGGGCGGCGGCGGCGGAATACTTCGGCTTGCCTCCGGACACAAAATAACACGCAAGCCCGTTTTCGGCAGCAATAGCGGACGCAAAAAAATCGGCGGCAACTCCATTTCAAAAAAACGCAAAAAGCGGACGGATTACCCGCCCGCTTTCACTTTGCAAACCGCGGGGAACGAACCACGCCCCGCGCCTTTGCGCCTGCGCCGAACTATTCTATCACAAGCTTGAATTCGTTGTCGGAATCGCGATTCCACGACAAATCCTGAGTGCGCTCGGAGGCGGCAAACAGGGGAGAGTGGGTCCGCATGGAAATCGTCTTGCCGTCGGGCATGAATTCCATGATGCGCAGCCAGCCGTCGCCGCCGTTGCCGAACCAACCGCCGCAGGACTGCGGGTTGAAGAGCACCAGCGGAATCTTCCTGCCCTTCGCGTTCGTGTAGTCAATGTTGCCCGACATTCTGGCGGGTCTGCCTGAGTGCCCGCAGAGAACGAGCTTCAAATTGTCGGAGTCGTCCGCAAGCTTTTTCAGAACGGCCTCGGCGTAGTTGCGTGGAGCGAGCCTATAGAAACCTCCTTTTCGGAAACGCGCAAAATGGAGTGCGTGAGCAAAATTACCTTGTGGTTCTTGAACCTTTCGGAAGTCATGAGCTTCTTCGCCCAGTCGAGAGTTTCGTCGCCCAGTCGAGAGTTTCGTCGCGCGGGGCGAATTCTAGGGAAAGGACAAGCACCTTGCCCCAGTTGGGCAGGTCGAACTCGTAGGCGGCATTTTCGAGAGTCATTACGCCGCGGGAATCGGAAGCGGTTTCAACCAGAAAATCGCGCCAACAGTTATTTTTTATTATCGGGAAATATTTTGCAAACTGGGTGCCGCGGTTCTCGGAGCAGTAAAAACCGTAGTCGTGGTTGCCCGTGCAAAGAATGTAGGGCAGAACGCCGTCGAGCCGCGAAAACGCGCGGGCGACACTCTCTCACTGCAATGCCGACGGCACGTTCGAGATCTCCCTTTTCTGCTTGGGATTGAACTTGGTCAACATGCCGTTGTGCTCAACAAGGTCGCCGGTGTAAAGAGCCGCCTTGATGTTCAGAGCGTCCTTGTGCGCGGCAGTCCACGCGGTCATCAATTCGAAAATCGGCTGACTGAAACTGAACTTGGAGTAGGTTTGCGGGTCGCCGAAAAGTATCATCGAAAACGAGTCCTTGTTTTCGAGCGCGGGCGGATTTTTGAGCTTTACGTCGGGCGGATTCGACACGTCGGCAAACGCGGAAACCGCGGAAATTAGCATTGCAAGAAACAGTGGTTTTCTGAGTTTTAACATATATAGAATTTTAATATTTGCGTGTGTTGCATGGGAGCGGCAATGCGCCGCCTCCTTTTCGAAACCGTCATTTTGCCCCGAATATTTTTTTGCAAGCAAATTTCCCACAGAGCACAAGTTGCGGAAGCCGAATCCCAACCCCGACACCGCCATCGCCCCCCCAAAAAATTCGCCGATTTCCCATTCCACAAACAAAGCCTCCCGCAACCCTCCAAAAACTCCACTTTAAAAAACTGCGTATTTACGCAAAAATTTAAAGTACGGGCTTGATTCGGCAATCGACAAGCATGTGTACTATAATTTCAAAGCCAACGGACGCGAAGCGCTTGAACTTGTAGACGATTTAAACTTCTGTAAATTTCCACAAGGAAATTCCAATCGTCCAATCTACCATGCATAGAACCCGCTCCATGCAGCAAATCGGGCGGTGTAGGCAAATAGATTTTAAGATTTCGCGCACCGCAGCCCCACCATTATCTTGTCGAAAAGCGAGAACCGATAAACGCTCATTCCTTCGGCTTTTTGTAGCCCTCGTAGTAGTAGGATTGTTCAAGCCCTTTGAAGATTACTTGGCGGTTGGCGGTTTTGCTCGTCAAGTTCGGCTGCAATAAAAAACGCAATTCCAAGTCGTTTATCGGGCTGCGCTCCATTGCCTGCAAATATTGCTCTTTGTCTACGCGCTGCCAAACGACAACTTTCGCAAGGGCGCGTTTTAGCATCATATCAAGCCAGATGCGCATTGAACGTCCATTGCCCTCCATAAAAGGGTGGGCGATATTCATTTCAACGTATTTCGCGATGATGTCCTCGTAGGAGGTTTCGGACATTTGCTCTATTTTCGCCAAAGCCTCTTTTAAATATAGCGCGTTGACGAACCTGAACGTTCCCTTTGAAATATTTTTGGTTCTGATTTGCCCCGCAAAGTCGTAAAGCCCGCCGAAAAGCTGCTCGTGAACTTGTTGCAAGCCCTTTGTAGTGCCGATTTCGCACTTATCAATTTCGCCCGACTCGAATAGCCTTTTGGCGTTCTCCAAACCTTGCGCGTCAATATTTTTCATAGGGATTTTATTTGATATAATGATGCAAAAACGAACCGACGCTTTTCAAGTTTTAATGAGCGGCAGACAAAAAAAACAAATTCGCGGCGGTGAATTGAACTGCGCTTCGCTTGCCCTGCGGGTTTTTGCTTCGCAAAAATTCTTTCCCCGCGCTCCGCCGTTCGGTTTGGTTTTTGTGCCCGCCTTCAACGGGCACAAAAAAACCGCGCTTTCGCGCGGCTTTTTCTCATCACCCTCTGGCGTCCCCACGGGGATTCGAACCCCGGTTCTTGGAATGAAAATCCAATGTCCTAGACCGGGCTAGACGATAGGGACTTCTCCAAAGAATTATGATGTTTTCAAAGGTAGGTATTTTAGGTCTCCTTGCAAGCTTTTTTTTCAAAAATTATGCGTTTTTTTATTTGCCGATTCGCAGCCCGCCCCGCAAGCTCCTCATATCCTCTTGTTTATTCGCATGATAGCCGTTGGTTGAGTTTATCTGTGTTTATCCCCTTGCGGCACTTGCTTGTCCCGTTCGCAAAAAAGCCCGACGGAAGTCGGGCTTCTCTCTCAAAACATGTTCGTTTATGCGACGCGTTCGACCACAATCGGAGGCGGGGTGGGTCGGCGCGGCGCAAGTCTGTATGCGTTTCTGAAATAGTCCATCGCCGCGTCGAGGTTCGTTTCGTCGTTGTAATGAATGACGAGCAGGGGTTCGCCCTGTTTCACCTGTGTGCCAACTTTCTTGATTTCGGTTACGCCGACGTAAGGGTCGGTCTTGCCGTTTTTCATTGTCGAAAGAATTTGCACGCCGCGCGCTATTTGCCCCGCGTTGATATTGTGGACATATCCGCGCTTCGGAGCGGGAAGTTTGCGCGTGTGTTTGGGCATGGGGTATTTTGTCGGGTCTTCGAGCCACGACGCCGAGCCGCCCTGCGCCTTAACCATTTCGAGCAGTTTCTTATATGCAGAGCCGTCTTCGATGACGCGTTCGACCGACTGTTTCGCCGAAAGCGTAGAGCCGGCAACGCCCGCAAGTCTCAGGATTTCCATTCCCAATTTGAGAACCAAATCCTTCATGTCTTCCGAGCCGCCGCCGCGCAAAAATTCGAGAGCCTCCATGACTTCCAAGCCCATTCCGACGCAGTTGCCGAGCGGCTGGTTCATGTCGGTTACGAGGGCTACGCACCTGTGTTTCATTACGCGGGCTACGCGCGTGATTGTGCGGGCGAGCTGTTTTGCCTGCTCGATGTCGCGCAGGAAAGAGCCGTTGCCCCACTTTACATCGACCACGAGACCGTCGGAGCCTACCGCGAATTTTTTGCTGAGCACGCTTGCGGTGATAAGCGGCAAGCTGGGGATAGTCGCGGTGTCGTGGCGCATTTTGAAGATTTTTGCGTCTACCGGCGCGATAGAGTCGTCATGTTCGCAGATTGCGCAGCCCACTGTTGCGAGCTGTTTATGGAACGCGTCGAGCGGCAGTTTTGTTTTAAGGCCTGGAATGGACGAAAGTTTGTTGTGGACTGTGATTACGAAGTCTTCGTCCGCGCTCGACATTCCGGGGACAACCACGCCGCACGCCGCGCCGATTGCCGAGAGAATCAGCGAGGTTTTGTCGCCCACGCCGCCCGTCGAGTATTTTGCGACTTTCGGGCGCGAGATGTCGGAAAGTTCAATCGTTTCGCCGGTGAGAATCATTTCGTCGGCAAAGACGGCGGTTTCCTGCGCCGCCATGTCCTTGAAGAAAATCGCCATGATGAGCGCCGCCATTTGGAAGTCGGGCATTTCGTCGTCGAGAATCGAGTCTACGATATTGCGAACTTCGTCTTCCGTAAATTCGTGCCCGTCGCGCTTTTTCTCTATAAGATACGCGTAGGAGGGTTTGAGGGGAGCTTTGCCTGTCGTTCTCTTTGTTGCCATGTTATTGATTCTCCTTGAAATACAAGTTCTCTGTTCGCCGATATCCTTTCGGCGAACGAAAGGGGCATAGTATCTGTAAATCCCCACAGTGTAGATATTATCGAAAATGTCGAGCTTTTTATTCGCAAAAATTTTCGACCCTCGCCCCGTTCCGCTTTGATTGGACACGTAATTTCGAGCGTTTGTTCTGCGTTTGCCGATTTTAGGGGAGGATTTTGCATTCTTTTTTGCCTTGTAAATTGCAATATTTAATGTGAAACTTGTGATAATGGCAGCAAAGTTAAATTCGAAATCGGAAGTCTCGTTCGAGGCTTCACTGAAAGAACTCGGCGATATTCTGGCGCAACTGGAAAATCCGCAGATTCCGCTTTCCGACCTTGTGGAAAAATACGGCCGCGCCAAGGAATGCCTCGACTTCTGCCGCAAAAAGCTCGACGACGCCGAGCTTTCCATAAAAAAACTTTCGGGCGATTCCGCCGAGGATTTCGTCCTCGAACGCGATTAACCGCAAATTCGGCAAACAACAATTCCTTTCGAAAATGTCATTGCTTAGCGAAATTTCATCTCCCGCCGACCTGAAAAAACTGCCCCCAGATCAGCTCCCCGAACTCGCCCGCGAAATCAGGCAGGAAATCATAGACGTTACCTCGCAAAAAGGCGGGCATGTCAGCCCGAACTTGGGCATTGTGGAGCTTTCCATTGCGCTCCACCGCGTGTTCGACACCCCGAAAGACAAAATCCTTTTCGACGTTTCGCACCAATGCTACACGCACAAGCTCCTGACGGGGCGCAATAACGAAAAATTCCAGAACCTGCGCCAGACGGGCGGCATAAGCGGCTTCTGCAACAGGTTTGAGTCGGAGCACGACGCGTTCGGCGCGGGACATGCGGGCACGGCGGCCTCGGCGGCGCTCGGCTTTGCGGCGGCGCGCGACAGGCTCGGCGGCGACGAAAACGTCATAGCGGTTTTGGGCGACGCCGCCCTCACAAACGGCGTCACGTTCGAGGCGTTCAACAACATTGCCTCCACCACGAAAAAAATGATTGTGGTGCTAAACGACAACGAAATGTCCATCGCAAAGAACGTCGGGGCAATCGCGCAGTATTTGAACGAGGTAATAACGAATCCCGCCTGCAACAGGCTGTATTCCGACATGAACTCGTTCCTCAAAAAGCTCCCCTTCGGCGAAACGGTTATCAAGATGACCGAAAACACCGCCCGCGACGCAAAGGGCTGGTTTGTGCCGTCTCCGTTCTTCGAATATTTCGGGCTGATGTACCTCGGGCCTATCGACGGGCACGACATTCCGCTTCTCGAACGCTACCTCAACTATTGCAAACGCGCAACGCGCCCGATTCTTCTGCACGTCATCACGAAAAAGGGCAAGGGCTTGGAAGTCGCCGTGCGCAACCCCGAAAAGTTCCACGGAGCGTCGCCCTACAACGTAATAACGGGCGAAACGCTCAACGCCGACAAGTCCGTTCCGAACTATCAGGACGCCATGGGACAGGCATTGCTGCGCTTCGCAAAGAAAGACGAGCGCATTGTGGGAATCACCGCGGCAATGGCGTCGGGCACGGGGCTTTCGTACATCAAGAAAGAGCTGCCGAAACAGTTTTTCGACGTCGGCATTGCCGAAGAGCACGCGGCGGTTTTCGCGGCGGGCATGGCATGCGAGGGCTTTACGCCCGTCACGGCAATATATTCAACGTTCATGCAACGCGCCTACGACTGCGCCATGCACGACGTCTGCCTGCAAAAACTGCCCGTCGTGTTCTGCCTCGACCGCGCGGGGCTTAGCCCCAACGACGGCGCGACGCACCACGGCGTTTTCGACATCTCCTACCTGCGCCCGCTCCCGAACGCGGTTGTCATGCAGCCCAAAGACGAGGACGAACTTACCGACATGCTTTGGACTTCGATTAAATCGAAACAGCCGTCGTTCATACGCTACCCGCGCGGCAAGGGCGAGGGCGTTAAAATCAAGGACGAACCCGCGCTGCTCGAAATCGGCAAGGCGGAGGTTTTGAGGGAGTCGGACGGACAAATTTGCGTCTGGGCTTTGGGCAACATGGTCAAAGAGGCGCTCACGGCGGCGAAGGCAATCGAAGCCGAAACGGGCGTAAAAATCGGCGTCGTCAACGCGCGCTACGCCAAGCCGCTCGACGCGGAGCTTCTGCTCAAATGCGCGGCCGAAAACAAGACGATAATCACGATTGAAGACCACGTTGTGGCGGGCGGCTTCGGCTCGGCGGTCGGCGAATGCCTGCTTGCAAACGGCGCGAAATGCGCGCTCGACGTCATCGGCTGGCCCGACAAATTCATACCGCACGGCACCGACGTAAAGACTATCCGCGCCCAGTTCGGACTTTCGACAGAGCAGATTACCGAAAGAATTAAATCGCGCCTGGCGTAGGGCCGAGGCAAGACAAGCCGTTTGCGGCTTTCAAATGCGCAAAAAAACGCGGGGCAAAAAATTGCTCCGCGTTTTGCGTTTTTCGGGTCTTGCGACCGCTTAAATTTGAACGTCTTTCGAGTAGTCTATGTCGGGACGCCCGAAGCCGAATAGCTTCATGAATTCGCTCTTGTAGCCGGCGAAGTCGGTAAGCTCGTAGAGGTTTTCGGTGCTCACTTTCGGCCAGATGTCGAAAACGGCTTTTTGGACGTCGTCGCGGAGTTCGAGGTTGTCGATTCTCACGCGCCCCTGCTCGTCGAAGTCGAGGAAATTGTCGTTGTAGAGATTTTCCGCAAAGAGCCGCTCGATTTGGCGAATGCAGTCTTCGTGGATTCCCTTTTCCTTCATCACCTTGTAGAGAATCGAGACGTAGAGCGGCACGACGGGAATCGCGCTGCTCGCCTGCGTTACGAGCGCCTTGTTCATCGAGACAAACGCCTTGCCCCTGTGGAGCTTCAAAAGCCCGTCGATTCGCTCGGCGGTTTTTTCGAGGTCCGCCTTTGCAAGCCCTATCGTGCCGCTGCGGTAAATGGGGTATGTGAGCTTCGGACCGATGTAGGAGTACGCAACGCTTGTGCAGCCTTCGGCGAGCACGCCAGCCTCGTCGAGAGCCTTAACCCAAAGCTCCCAATCTTCGCCGCCCATGGTCTTGACGGTTTCGAAAATCTCGCGCTCGTTGGCGGCGGGAACTTTGACGTTCACGACCGCGCCCCTGTCGGTGTCGAGGCTCTTGTCTTCGCGCTCTTCGCCGACGGTTTTGAGAACGCTCTTGTAGACTTCGCCCGTTTTCGGGTCGGTGCGGCGCGGCGACGCGAGCGAGTACACAATCAAATCCACCTTTCCCTGCGGGGACTTTTTGATTGCCTCTATCGCCTGTTTTTTGATTTCGTCCGAAAACGCGTCGCCGTTGATGTTCGCGGCGTAAAGCCCCGCCGATTCCGCCTGTTTCGTAAATTCGGCCGTGTTGTACCAGCCCGCGCTTGCGGGGCGTTCGCGCGCGACGTCGGCGGGACGCTCGAAGAACACGCCCACCGTCGAAGCTCCGCAGCCGAATGCCGACACTATGCGGCTCGCCAGTCCGTAGCCCGTGGACGAGCCGATAACGAGCGCGCATTTGCAGCCGTTTTTGATTTCGCCCCTGCTTTTAACATATTCTATTTGTTCGCGCACGTTCGCCGCGCAACCTTCTGGGTGCGCGGTAATGCACAGAAAGCCCTTGACTTTGGGAGCAACTACCATGTTTTACCTTTCGATTCGCGCCCGAACGGGCGTCTTGTTTGCGGCGGGAGAAGCCTCCCGCAACGCGTTAGTTTATTCTGTTTTGCATGTAGCCTATAAGCGCTTTGAGGAAATCGCACTTGGGGCTGAGCTTTTCGCAGAGGGCGACCGCCTTTGCGGTGAGTTCCGCCGCGATTTCGCGAGAGCGGTCGATTCCGTAAAGCGAGACGTATGTCATTTTGTCGTTTGCGGCGTCGAGGTGGGTTGTTTTGCCCATCGTGGCGTCGTCGCTTACGACATCAAGAATGTCGTCAATCACCTGAAATGCAAGGCCTATGTTCTTGCCGATTTCGCGGGCAACTTCAAGCTTCTCTTCGGAATAGTCGTCCGCAAGCCTTACGCCCATGGTGACCGCCGCAGTAATGAGAGCCGCCGTTTTGTTGTGGTGGATAAAGTCGAGCTTTTCGGGCGTCATCTTGCCGTCGCGCTCGCCGAGAACGTCCTCAACCTGCCCGCCTATCATCTTGGTGCTTCCGCCAGCGTCGGCGAGGTCGAGAACCAAGCCCGCCGCAACTTTCGGGTACGCCTTGTATGCGTCCGCCAAAAGCCGGAACGAGTACGTCAGCAGGGCGTCGCCGGCGAGCAGCGCCATGGTTTCGTCGAACTGCATGTGGCATGTGGGCTTGCCCCTGCGGAGGTCGGAGTTGTCCATGCAGGGAAGGTCGTCGTGGATAAGCGAGTACGTGTGCAGGCATTCAATGGCGACGCACGCGGGTAGCGGGTCGATTTCCGACGGGAACATGTCGTGCGCGGCAAGCAACAGCATCGGGCGGATTCTCTTGCCGCCCGCCTCCATGCTGTACCTCATCGCCTTGTGGACGATTGACGGCCGCGTGTCCTCCGCGGGGAGGTATTTGTCTATTGCCGCCTCCACTTTAAGGCGGCGCGCTTCAAACTCTTTTTTGAATTCTTCGGTTGTCATGGTTAAAATATAATTTTTCGCGCTTCGGATTTTGCAAGCTTTTTGAATCCCTCTCCTTAAAGGGGTTGCACCCAAATATTGCGGAAAGACACGGGCGAACCGTGGTCTTGCAAGCCGAGATTGATTGGGTCGGCTGTGTGCGGATTGTGCTTTTGGGTGATGTCGGTCGGCGCAAAAACCGGCTCTTTGTTTTGCACGCGCACGCCGTTGTGGTACACGGTAAGTTCGGGATACGCCACAAGTTTGCCGTTAAGGAACTGCGCGGGACGGTACTCGATGTCGTAGGTCTGCCACGCGCCGGGTTCGAGCGACGCGTTCGTCTTAGGCGCGTGCATTCTGTAAATCGCCCCGCACTGCCACCAGTTGCCCTCGCCGCCGAACGAGTCTATGATTTGCACTTCGTACGGGCCGAAATGCACGCCCGAATTTCCGCGCGTGTTAGTATTCAAATACTTTGTTGGCATCATGAATTCAAGATGCATTTTGAGCGCGCCGAATTTGCGCTTCGTGAAAATCGTCCCGTTTTTGCGCTTGCCGCCCGCGATAAGTTTTTGCGAGACGAACGCGCCGTCTTCGACTTTCCAGCAACACGGCTCGCCGTCTTTGTGCTGCCACTCGGAAGTGTCTTTGCCGTCGAAGAGAACGATTGCGCCGGCGGGAGCGGGTGTTCCCATTGTGGGAGAAACGATGTCGGTCTTCTTCAAAGTCGCGACGGTTTCGCCGCCCTTGGGATTTTTGCCTTTGAGGACAACGCCGTTCGGCGAAATCTCGCCCGAAAGTTTAAGCTCGGAAAAGTCTTTCACGACGATTTTCCCGTTTTCGGCTTTGAGGCCTTTTTCGAAACCGTAGGTGTCGGTGCGCAAAAGGGGGCGCTCGCCGAGTTTGAGCTGGTATTCGTCGCCGAAACGCGCCACTTCAAGGCAAAGTTCGGGGCTACCCCAGCCGAAGGGGTAGGACTTCACGTTTTCGACCTTCCCCGTGTAGAAGCCCACAAGCGGGTCTTTTTGCGCGAACGCCGACGCGCCCGCAAGCATCGCAAATGCCATGGAAACAATAAACTTTTTCATGCTTAACATTTCCCCGAATTTTGCGTTTCTGTCAACAAAATTGGGAAGATTTCGGGCGCGTTTTTGCTACCAAAACGGGAATTACATGTTTTGCGTTTTTTTGTGTTGAAATTTAAAAACGCGCATTCTTTTATAAAGGGGAACAAAAAAAGATGGAAGGAGTTTTATAATTATATGAAAAACAAGATATTTATATTTTTCACCGCACTTGTCGCGTGCGCGACGTTAATCGCGTGCTCGCTCATCGTGGTAAAACCAAGCATTTTGTTCCGCAAGCCGAGCGGAATAAGCGTAAAAGGCGTTGCAACGCAAAAAGTTGTGTCCGACACCGCGAACTGGACAATTTCAGTTGAAACGTCGGTAAACTTCAATGAAGCGCAAAAAAGAAACGCTTTTGCGGAGACCTCCGCAAACGTCGAAAAGGTCGTCAACTTCCTGCGCGAAAACGGCTTCGACAATTCCGAAATCCGCAGTTCGAACATCACCCTCGGCAAACTCTTCAAGACAAACAAAGACGGCTACAACACGAGCGAAGTCTGCGGCAAAACGGCGTTCGCAAGTGTCGATGTCGCAACAAAAAAGCTCGAATTGCTCGACAAGGTTATGGCGAAATCGGCGGCGATTTGCGGCGACGCAATCACAATCAACTCGCCCGTGTACCTCTACTCGAAAATCGAAGACTTGAAGCTCAATCTGCTTGCCAAGGCGACGGAAAACGCAAAGTCGCGCGCGCAGACGCTCGCAAGCGCGGGCGGCGCAAAGCTCGGCAACATAATGTCGGCAACGCAGGGCGTTTTCCAGATAACCGCGCCGCTTTCAACCGAAACCGCGTCTTACGGCATGTACGACACTTCCACAATAGAAAAAGACGTGCGGTGCGTCGTAAACGCGCAGTTTGAAATAGAAAAATAGGCGGCTTTCATCGCTAAAAAACGCGCAATTTCCGCAAAAACGGCGACATGCCCGTACTTGGGTTCGCCGTTTTTTTGTCGATAATGCTTGACGAATTCGGACGCATTCCGAAAATTTTTAATCTGCATGGACAGCGCAGAGGCAAAGGAAAAAATACAATTATTGCGGGAGCAAATTGCCTTCCACGAAAAGCTTTACCGCGTAAAAAACGCGCCGCAAATATCGGACAACCAGTTCGATACGCTTATGCATGAGCTTCGCGCCCTCGAAGACGAATTCCCCCAATTTTACGACCCCAACTCGCCGTCCGTGCGCGTCGGCAACGATCTCTCCGAATCGTTCGAATCCGTCGAGCACCTCTCGCCCATGCTCAGCCTCGACAATGTTTTCGACTCCGCCGAGCTTGAAGAATTCGACGCCCGCCTCAAAAAAGTGCTCGAAACCGACGCCGACCTGCGCTACTGCGTAGAGCCGAAAATCGACGGCGCGGGAATTTCCGCCGTATACGAAAACGGCAGGCTCGTCCGGCTTCTTACGCGCGGGAACGGCGCAAAGGGCGACGACATCACGAGAAATTCGTTTGTCGTAAAAAACCTGCCCGCTACCTTATTGGGAACAAACATTCCGTCGCTTTTGGAAATTCGCGGCGAGGCGTACATGGAGCGTTCCGAATTTTTGCGGATTTCGGAAGTCCAGCGCGAAGAGCTTACAAAAAAGACGCTCGACAAAAAGCTAAAAGAACTTCAAAAAACGGATAAATCCGCAACTTACGAAAACGTAAAACTTCTCCCCGAAGAACTTGCCGCAATAGAAAAAAAACTGCCCGCAAACCCGCGCAACCTGACGGCGGGCACTCTTAAATTGTTGGATACCGCCGTCTTGCGCTCGCGCTCGCTCATGGCGATTTTCTATTCGGTCGGCGCGATTGAAGGCGTCGAAATCGCCGAGCAGCACGAACTTCCCAAGATACTGAAATCGTGGGGTTTGCCGTCGGTAAACTGGTTCGCGCTCGCCGACGGAGCGCACGGAGCGTTCGAAAAAATTTGCGAGTTGGAGGAAATCCGCGCGGAATTTCCGTTCGACACCGACGGCGCGGTCGTGAAGCTCGACGACTGCGCCCTCCACGAAAAGGCTGGCATGACAAGCCACGCTCCGCGCTGGGCGATTGCCTGGAAATACCGAGCTGAACGCGCCGAAACGCGCCTTAACGGCATTACAATTCAGGTCGGCAGAACGGGAGCGATTACGCCCGTGGCGGAGCTTGAACCTATAAAAAGGCTGTCGGGCACGGAAGTGCACAGGGCGACCCTCCACAACGAAAACTACATAGTTTCCAAAGACATACGCATTGGAGACACCGTGCTTGTGGAAAAGGCGGGCGAAATTATCCCCGCCGTTCTGGGCGTCGTTTTGGAAAAGCGGTCGCCCGATGCCCAAGCCTTTGTTTTTCCCACGCACTGCCCAGAATGCGGAGCGCAACTGCGCAAATTGGGCGAAATTTCGCGCTGCCCGAACATGGCGTGCCCGCCGCAAATTCGCGGCAGACTCGAACACTTTGCGTCGCGCAACTGCATGGATATTCGCGGCTTGGGAGAAAAGGTTGTTGCGGAGCTTACCGACAAACTGGACGTGCGCGACCCGTCCGACATCTACACACTTACGCGCGACAAATTGCTTGAAATCGGCAAATTCAAAGACAAGAGCGCGGACAACCTCATGAAATCGATAGAGGAGTCGAAGTCGCGCGAGCTTTGGCGGCTGATTTTCGGCTTGGGAATTTTGGAAATCGGCGAGCAGTTCGCAAAAGAGCTTGCCGCAAAATTCGGCTCGCTCGACGCGCTCATGAACGCCGACATAGAGGAAATCAAGTCCGTTGAGGGCATGGGTTCGAAGTCTCAGAAAAAGAAGAAGTCAGCTGAAAATGAAGAAATTGCGCAACCCGTCCGCGCGCTTTCGGTTCGCGCGTTTTTCGACGACGAGCACAACAGGGGAATGATTGAACGCCTGCGGGCGGCGGGGCTTAATTTCGAAGCGCACACAAAGACAGTGGAGGGAACACCGTTTAGCGGCAAATTGTTCGTAATCACGGGGAAGCTCGAATCAATGGGACGCGACGACGCAAAAAAGCTAATCGAAAAATTCGGCGGCAAAACGGCGTCATCGGTAAGCGCAAAGACAGATTATCTTATTTCGGCGGAAGAACATAGCTCAAAAATGGACGCGGCAAAAAAATTCGGCACAAGCATTTTGGCAGAATCGGACTTCCTCAAAATGCTTTCGGAAGCCGAACAGGCGGAAAACGCCGAGCAAACGCCCATCGAAGCTCCCCAAAGCAAAGAACCCGCTCCCAAAACGGGCGCATGGCAACCCCCTGACGCTACCGAAGAACAGAAAAAGCCTGCCGACGCCCCAGAGGAATCGGCAAAATGCAAGCCCCGCGACGACGACGCAAAATTCGACGACGGTGGGCAGGGCCTTCTGGGCTTTTAATGCTCCCAAAACGGGATTCGCCGCGCAAACTGCGCTCGGTAAACACTTTTTTCTTTAAAACCGCGCCCCAAACTGCAATATGGCGACAATGAAAAACGCTTTTATATTCGACTTCGACGGGACTCTCGGCGAGACGGAGGAACTTGTAATTGCCGCAATTTGCGCGGCATACCGCGATTTCGGGCTTTCAGCACCCTCGCGCGACGAGATTGTTTCGCATTTCGGCCCGAACGAGTTGGGACTGTTCAAAGTGTTGCGCCCCGCCGACGGCGAAAAATTCTTCGAACGCTATTTGGCGCACTATGCGGAGCTTGCAAAGCAGTATTCGCCCGCGCCGTTTGACGGCATAAAAGACGTGCTTGAAACGCTTTACAAAAACTCCGTCCCCATGGCGATTGTTACGGGCAAATGCCGCAAGTCTCTTTTAATATCGCTTGCCGTATACGGCATAACGGACTATTTTTCCGCGCTGGAATGCGGAAGCGAGAGCGGCGTTGTCAAACCCGAAAAAATCCGCAACGTTTTGGAGCGCTGGAACGCCGCCGAAACGCTCGGCAAAGTCTACTATGTGGGCGACATTGTAAGCGACGTGCTAAACTCGTTGAAAGCTGGCGTCATACCGCTTTCCGCCGCGTGGTCGAAACACGCCGACGTTAACGCCCTGCGGAAGTCGCCCACAAGCAAGGTGTTTGAATCTGTTGCGGATTTCGCGCAATGGGTTCGCGAAAACGCGCTGTAAATTAGAAACCAGCCGCGCAAAACAAGCAACCCGCTAAAAAAAAGTCGCGGGAACAAAAAACGGGAACGGCGGAAGTTTCGCGTGTTCCCATTTTGGGCGCAAACAGGCGTCCTCTACTGGTTTTCGAGAATATCGGCGGCGATTTCAACGCACTTTGGGCAGGGAGTGCCGAACTGCGTTTTGATTTCGCGGCATTTTGTAGAGCCTGCGAGCTTGGCAAATTTCGCCTTTGCGGCTTCGCGCCGCCCTTCGGGCAGGATTTTCAGCGCGGCGTACAATGCCCCGCACATGTTGTCGGGAGCGCGCCCGCCGCTGTTTGCCGCCATTTCGGCGAGGTCGTCGGGAGAGTCGGAGGCGTACGCGGCGTACACGGTCTGGGCGCACGAATACGGTTTGCGGAATTTATCCAATGCTTTCGATTTTCTATCCATTTTCTATTGCATCGTTTTGAAGTTTGGAGATTTTCTCTATGCCGATTTTCGCGAGGGAGATAAGGCGGGCAAGCTCGTCGGCGTCGAAAGTAGCCTCTTCGCCGCTCGCCTGAATTTCGACGAATTTGCCCGAACCCGTCATCACGATGTTCGAATCGACCTCGGCGACACTGTCCTCTTCGTAGGGCAGGTCGAGCACGGGCTTGCCGCCGCAGACGCCCACGCTCACGGCGGCGACGGAGTCGGTAAAGGGGTCGGCTTCAAGCTCGCCCGCGGCTATTAGCTTTTTGACCGCGATTTTCGCCGCCACATACGCGCCGCTAATAGACGCCGTGCGCGTTCCGCCATCGGCCTGGAGCACGTCGCAGTCGAGCCAAATCGTCGTGTTCGGGATTTTTTCGAGGTCGGCAACCGCGCGAATCGAGCGCCCGATGAGCCTCTGGATTTCGACCGACCTGCCGTCCACCTTGTTCGCCGACGACGCCCGCGGCTTGCGCGAAAGCGTGGAGTACGGAAGCATTGCGTATTCCGCGCTAATCCAGCCCTTGGGCGGAACCGCCGAATTCAGCCACGACGGCACGCGCTTTTCGACAGTCGCCGCGCAGATTACCCGCGTGTTCCCGAACGACACGAGAACCGAACCCGTCGCGTTGGCGGCAATGCCCGTTTCGAATTTGATTTCGCGCGTCTGCTCGGCGGTTCTGCCGTCGGCGCGCAATTCAGCCGATTTTAGACTTTCATTTTCCATTAAAATTACGTTATTATACATTCGATTTAAATCCACAAGAATTTTTCGACATACAAAACATGGAAAACAGAGACACATTCGAAACCCCGTTCGAACGGAACGCAGAGGCGTCCTACGCGCGCTCGGTGTTCATGAAAAAGACATACGTCAACTTGGCGTTCGCGCTCGTGGCGTTCGCTGCGTGCGAGGCGTTCCTGCTGCACTGGCAGCCCGCAGTAGAGCTTGCGCAGACGATGGTTTCGGGGCGCAACTGGCTTGTGGTGCTGCTTGTATTCATGGGGATTTCGTGGCTTGCGAGCAGCTGGGCGGTTCAGCCGGCGTCGGTCGGCAAGCAGTACGCGGGGCTGTACCTGTACGTTCTGGCAGAATCCGTCGTATTCCTGCCGCTGCTGATTTTGGCGGAGGCAATCGCGCCCGACACAATCGGGCAGGCGGCGATTCTCACGCTTTCGCTTTCGGGCGGCATAACGGCGTACGCGTTCATTTCGGGCAAAAACTTCTCGTTCCTCGGCTCGTTTTTGACGATGGGCTTTTTCGTGGCGCTGGGAATAATCGTGTGCGCGCTGATTTTCGGCTTCCAGCTTGGGTTGTGGTTCTCGGTCGCGATGGCGGTTTTTGCGGCAATCGCCCTGCTCTACCAGACGAGCGCGATTATCCACCAATACCACAACGACCAGTACGTAGCGGCGGCGCTGGGGCTTTTTGCGTCAATCGCGATGCTGTTCTGGTACATTTTGCAGATACTGCTCAACAACCGCAGATAGAATTTGCCGAAACGCGCTTAACGCGGCTTCGAAAATTTCGATAACAAAATACGACAACACTGAGAGGAATAAATTTTCCCGCGGCGGACTTTCCGCCGATAGTAAAGTGATAGTAGTCATATATGGAGGACGCCCCGATTTATCGGGGCGTCTTTCCGTTTTCGGAAATACCCGCGCGGAATTTTCGCGCACGCGGCGAAATGCGAAAATCGGGAAACAGAAAAAGCCCGAAAACGCCGATTCCGAAGCCGACCGCCAACGCCAAGCAACTGCTCGTCCGTCTGCAAACCCGACCGCCCGCCCCGTCCGTCCGACTGTCCAAGCGACTCGACCGCCCCGCTCCTCGTTTCCGCAACGCCCTTTGCAAAGAAAATGCCCCGCGGGTTTTGCGGGGCATTGGGAACAATCCGTTCGGCGCAGGCGCAAAGCCGCGCCGACAATACAACCTTATGAAAAATGCTAATCCCTCGGAGGCGGCGGAAGCGGGCGCGAAAGCATGCGCTTCATCATGTTCTGCACTTCGGGGTCTTTGATTAACGCCTCGCGTTCGGAGTCGTCCAAAATGCCGTCGCCGTTTTTGTCGTATTTTTTGACGAGCTTTTCGCGGCGTTCGCGGGCGTCCTTGAACATGGCGCGGCGCTCCTCGGCGTCGATTTTCCCGTCGCCGTTTTTGTCGTACTTGGCGAGGATTTCCTTCGGGGGCTGGAATTTGCGCGGCGGGCCCATTCTGCGCCGCTGTTCGTCGAACATCTTGCGCTGTTCTTCGAGGAAGCCCGCAAGCTCGGACTTGTCGAGCTTTCCGTCGCCGTCTTTGTCGAAGCGGTTCATGACGTCCTCGACGTGCTTTTGCCTAAGCGACTCCAAATCGGCGGCTTTGCCTTTCATCGCCTCCATCGCCTCTTTGCGCTCTTCGGGGCTGAGGCGTCCGTCGCCGTCTTTGTCGAATTTTTTCATCAGCCTGATTCTGGTCTCGACGTCGAGCTTTGAGAACGCGCTTCTGATTTCGTCGTCGCCGCCCTTTGCCGCGTTTTGCGCGTCGTCGGCATACGCGGCGGCCGCGAGAAGCAGGAGGGTCAGGGTTGAGCTTAAAAGTTTTCGCATTTCGTATCCTTTCGCCAGATGCAAACGCCCGACGCCGGCAAATGTTTCAAAAAACGGGGGATTTTTTTGCGCCGACCGCAAAAACCGCGCTTCAAAATTTGTTTGAAAATCGCGGGGCGGCGTTTAGCGTACGATATAGCAATTAAAATTATGTACCAAGTGACGTTCAGCAACCAAAGCATGTCGGAGCTTAACAAGCTCGACAAGCTCACCCAGTTGGAGATTATCGAATCTTTCGGGGCGTTGACCGCCGAACAGCTCGAAAGCGGGCTGCCCGAAATCGGGAAAATCCGCCGCGGCTCGAAAGTCTTTTACAGGCTCAGAACCGGAGACTACCGCATTTACTTCGAGGTAATCGAGGAAACGCAGACGCTCCACGCCCACTATATTCTCCACCAACATACTCTCGCCGACTTCGTGTTCCGATTCAAGCTCCCCTTCAAGGAGGAGACCATGTTCGAGCAGGAGGACAATTTCTGGCGTTATCTCGAATCCCTGAAAAAATGAAAAACGAACAAAAAAACGTACATCAGGAAAGCAAAATCTACATTCTTCCCAACGCGTTCACCGCAGGCAACCTGTTCTTCGGCTTTCTGTCGATTGTCCTGTGCATACAGGGCAAGTTCAATTCGGACTCCGCCCGCGAGTCGCTGACGCAAATAGCCGCGCTCATCACGCCGAGCAGCTCGGAAATCGCAAACAGCACGGGCTACTACCTGCTCGCCATTCTCTGCATTCTCGCGGCGTGCTTCTGCGACGCCCTCGACGGCCGCGTTGCGCGAATGAGCGGAAAAACATCGCTCTTCGGCAAGGAGTTCGACTCGCTCGCCGACAGCATTTCGTTCGGCGTCGCGCCCTGCCTGCTGATGTTCTTCCTCGTGCTCCAGCCCATAGAGGGCATGAAAGATTCCTACTCCAATTTTCTCAAAAATACGGGCTGGCTGATAGGATTTATCTACCTGCTCTGCGCCTCGATTAGGCTTGCGCGCTTCAACGTGCTCACAAACCCCTACATTTTGGGGCACGAAAAATACGAGCACGGCGACTATTTTTCGGGGCTTCCCGCGCCGGCGGCGGCGGGCACGGTGGCGTCAATCGCCCTTACAATGCTCAGCCTCAACTTGGAGGGCATTATCCCGATTCTGCTCATTCCGCTCATGCTTTTGATTGCGTGGTTCATGGTAAGCAACATTCCGTATCCGTCGTTCAAGCACGTCAACTGGACGGCGAGCATGCGCTTCCGCTCGTTCGTGGCGTTCGTAATCGCCGTGATGCTCATCGTAATTCTGCGCGAGTACAGTTTTGCGATTCTCTTCCTCGCGTACGTTTTCTACGCGCCACTCAAATACGCGCCGCGCGGACTCAGGATAATTTCGTATAAATTCAAAAAAATCCGGAACAAATAATGCTTAAAAATATATCGACTGCGGGGATTGCGGCCGCGCTCTTTTTGTGCGGCTGCGCGACTGAAAAATTCGGCGGGGTAAACTCCGCCGACTATGTGAAAAATTCGGGCTTCGAATCGGGGAAAGTTCTGCTCGACGAAAACGGCAGGGCGGTAAACGCGCACGGCGCGGGCTTCATTTTCGACGGCGGCAGATACTACATGTTCGGCGAGCACAAGCTCGGCGGCACGCTCGGCAACAAGGCTCTGGCGGGAGTCCACTGCTACTCGTCCGCCGACCTCTACAACTGGCGCGACGAAGGCCTTGCGCTGGAAATGTCGAAAGACCCCGAATCGCCGATTATCGTGGGGACTGTGCTTGAACGCCCGAAAGTTGTGTTCAACAAAAAGACGGGCAAGTACGTCATGTTCGCGCACCTCGAAGAGCGCAAGGGCGCGACTGCGAAATCGCCGAAGCTTGAAGACATCTTGAAGGAAAGACCGAACTACCGCGCGGCGAAAATCGCAATCGCGGTTTCCGACAAAGTCGAAGGCCCTTATAAATTCCTGCGGGCGTTGCGCCCGAATGCGGGAAAGTACCCCGTCGGCTGGGAGGGCAAGCTCAAAGCCGTCCGCACGCTGCTCGATTCAAAGCACCCGAACTGGGACGCCCCCGACAAAGCCCTTTCGCTTTCAAGCCAAATCATGGACGGGCATATTTTCCTGCGCGACTTTCCCAACGGGCAGATGTCGCGCGACATGACGGTTTTTGTCGACGACGACGCCAAGGCATACCTCATCACCGCGTCCGAAGAAAACGCAACCCTCCATATCCACGAGCTTACCGACGACTACCTCGACTTCACGGGCAAATTCACGCGCGCGCTCGTCGGCGGGCTTAACGAAGCCCCCGCCGTATTCAAGAAAGACGGCAAGTATTTCATGTTCACCTCTTACTGCACAGGCTGGGCGCCCAACCCCGGACGCCTCAGCGTGGCGGACTCCATGCTCGGCGAATGGAAGCAGGTCGGCAATCCCTGCCGCGGCGCGGGCCAGCCCGCCGACAGAACCTACCCCGAAGCAAAGGCGGACACAACTTTCCGCTCGCAAAGCACATACGTTATCCCCGTGGAGGGCAAAAAGGACGCGTTCATCTACGTCGGCGACAGGTGGCTACCGAACGACGCAATCGACGGCCGCTACATTTTCCTCCCCGTCGAATGGGAAAACGGACTGCCCGTCATAAGGTGGCATGCCTCGTGGAATTTGTCTTTCTTCGACAAGGCGCGTTAAGCGTCCGCAATTTTTGCCGATTCAAAAGCGAACAAGTTAAAACATGAAAAAAATATCTAAAAAAACATATTTCCTTTTGGCGGCAATTTCCACATTGCTGGGCGCGGCGGCGTGCCCAGCGGCAGAAAACCCCGCGGCGGCGTCAACGCCCGCGGCTACGGCGAAATCGGACGCAAAAACATTGGAGGACATCGCCGAAAAAGACTTCGAAAAGGCTCTTGCCGAAGCGAAAAAAGACGGCAAGGTTCTCATGCTCGAATTTACGGGGTCGCAGTGGTGCCCGCCCTGCAAAATGCTCCACAAATACGTGCTGAACACCGACAAGTTTTTGAAGCACGCAAAGGACAAGCTCAAAGTTGTCGTTGCCGACTTCGAAAGGAACGGCAATCCGCGCGACGCCGCCAACGCCGCGCAATACGCAAAACTTGCCGACACCTATGAGCTTACGGGCTTCCCGACGATAATTTTGATAAATCCGCAATCGGGCTATATCGAGAAAATCGTGGGATTCCAAATACAGTCGCCCGAAGAGATGATTGCAAAGACTGAAGAGGTCGCAAAGGCGAAGAAGTAGCGCGAAAAAAACATTTCCATACCTAAGCGGCGGGTCGAACAAACCCGCCGCTTTTTGCGCATGCGCGGCGGAATTAAGAATGAATTTTTGCGTTTATCATAAGCGCAAAAAGAACAACATTATTTAATTTTTGCGTTGCGATGGGAGCTATTAAATAAAAAGACACTTCCGCAGATGCTTTCAAAGGCTTTATGTAAAATCACAAAATTTCGGCTTCATCTGTGAGACTATCGTGTTTGCCCGCTTTCGCGGCGCAAATTTCAATTTCCAGTTCTTCATTCGCCCCGCGCGGGCGCAAAAAAGCCCGATACGAGAACGTATCGGGCTTTGCGTAAAATGTTTTATTCGTATTCTTTGACCGACTTCAAGCCTTTCAGGATTCGGCTTCGTCCGCCGTTATTGGCGTTTGTGAACTGGCGCACAACTTTGTTTTCGGCGGGAGTCCATTCTTCCTTTGCGCCGCGGAACACAATCATGTTCACAACCGGCGGCTTCATCTTTTTGTCGAAGTAGACTTCCTTGAAGAGCTTGTTGTAGTATCTCATAATTCCGACGCGTCCGTAGGGCTTGAACTTTGCTTCGGGGCGTTTCACCTTAACTGCGGGCGGCGACGGCTGGGGGCGAACGTAGAACTTGTTTTCGTACATCGCCTTCGACGGAGTACCCGTGTAGAGAGGAACGCCTTTCTGGGCGCGCTTTGCGTTTTCCTGTTTAATCCATTCGCGGGCTTTTTTGATGCCCTTCTGATGCGCGAGAGCATCGGCGGTTTCAAACTCCTGCTGTTTTTCGTCCGTCCAGCCCTGCTGTTTGCGCGCCTTTGCAACTTGGTCTTCGTAGTTTTCCATTGCGCGGCGGAAACGTTCGGTTTCGGCGTCCGTCCACGGCAGTTTGATTCTGTCGGGGTCAACCCAGCCCGTGGTCAGAATGTAGATTGTATCCGCGCCCTGCTCCAACGCCGCCTGATATACGCGGTAGACGTTGGAAACGTAGGGGTTGTAGTACTGCGACGCGGGCGGCTGTTTGAGGAACTCGTATTTGAGTTTGTAGTAAGGCCCGCGAACCGCACTCACGCCCGTTTTGTTGAGGGCGACGTTAATCGGGTCAACCCAGTCGCACGCGATGCGTTTGTTGAACGCGGTTGCCGCAACGAGGTTTCCCTGGAAGAACTTGATTTGCGCGCCGTTGCTGATGTCGAACGCCATGAGGTTGAAGAGCATTGTGGACGGCAGTGTGTTGACGAGCCTCTTAATGTCTTCGCGAATGACTTTGTATGTGTCCAAACCACCGCGTTCGTCGGTCATGAGGTAGGGGCCAGCGTCGACGCAGATGAGGACTTTTTCCGTCTTGCTCTTGATGCCGCCGATTTCGACGGTCGGGACTGCGAGCTTCAAGCCGCCGGTCATTGCCTTGTCGGAAATTGTCGAGATACCCGCACCCGTGGAAATCGACGCTGGGATTGTCACCTTTACTTCCGGCGCATTGACGTTCTGCGGGTTGGCAACCTGAATGCGCTTGTTCATTTTGCGCGACTTTTTCTGCTGTCTTTCGACGCGCACCCTGTGCTCTTTCTGCGCAACTTGGACTTTTTCGACGGGCGGCGGAGCGTCGAGACGCTGCTCGTCCTCGATAATCGACTGCGAAACGATGTAGCCGCTCAATCCGATAAGCAGCGATATTTGCAATACCGCGACCAGAATGAAAACTTGGTACAAAAGCCCGCGTTTTTCCTTTTTGGGTCTAAAATGATGGAGTTTCATATGGAGGGTGTTTGTTGTAAATTATTCGTCGTCTTCGTCCTCGTCGTCTTCTGAAGCCGCAGCCTTCTTGGGCTTGCGCTCGATTTTTACGATTTCCTTTTGGCCTTTTGCCGTCAACGCGTTGTCGGGGAACAACGCCTTCATTTGGGCGAAAATTTCGTTTGCGGCGAACTGTTTGCCGATTTTCTTGTACGCCATGCCCGTGTTGTAGAGCAGTTCGGGCATCCAGGAGCTTGTGAGAGAGCCGAACACGATGCCCTCGGCGTATGCGTCGAGAACCGCGTTGTAGTCGGGCTTGTCCGCCTTGGCGGCGAGCATGCCCTGCGCCATTTTAAGAAGCGAGAATTCGGGCGATTTTGCGTCAATCGAAATCTGGTTGAGGTAGATTTCCGCCGACATTTTTTTGCCCATACTCAAATCGCAATAGACCATCCAGAGGGTTGCCTCGTTTTTCTGGGGGCTGTCAACGCCGGTGAGTTTTGTGTAAAGCACGCCGCATTCCTGAACCGCCCCGCGGTTGCGAAGCTCGGAAAGTACGGAGAGCATGTCGGGAATCACCGCGGTGTAGTCTCCCGAAAACGGAATGTGTTCGAGGATTGCAAGCGCGCCCTTTTTGTCGCCCGATTTCGCCAGCGCCTCCGCGACGTTCAATGCCGACGACACAAGCGACGGCGCGACTTCGCCGAGTTTCAGCGCGTCCACAATCGAGACCGCCTCTTTCATGCGGTTTGCGTTCACGAGCGCGTTCAGGTACATTTCGAGGTATGAATTGCCCTTGAACGTTTCGTGGTTTATGGACATCAGGGGAATGAGGGGGTAGACGAAGGGGCGCATGTAGACGATTGCTTCGTCCCAATTTTCGCGCCCGATTGCGGAGCGGATTCTCAGCCAGTTGTTGTCGGGCTTTACCACAACTTTCAGCGACGACGGCTTCTTTTTGGAAACCGCGATGTCGCCGCCGCCTCCGACAAACACGATGTCGGAATCGGTCGCGCTCTTGAACGCCGCCACGCTTTCGCTTTTTGTCTTTTCGTCGAAGAGCGTGACAGACGCCGCCTTGCCCTCGTAGTCGGCAAGGTAGGAGCGGTCCTCGTTTTGGGTTGCGGCTTCGGCTGCCTCTGTTTTCTGCGCGGCGGGCGTTGCGGCTTGCTGTGCCGTCGCGGCGCACGCTAAGATTGCAAGTGCCGCGGAAAATACCGTTGTTTTGGAAATCTTCATTTTCGTCAATTCTATAATGTTTTGCGGAATTGTTTAATTTCGGCGTAGTCGGGCGACTGCTCGTTGAGCTTGTTGTCGAGGAATTCGTCGCACAGCTCTTTCGCCTTTGCAATTTCGTTGCGGTTGGCGAGCAGCTGCGCGGCGGAAAGGAGAGCCTTGCCCGTCCATTTGTAGCAGTTTGCGTAGCCCAGATAGCAGCGGTCGAAGTACATCAGCGCGGTGTCGGGCTTCTTGTCGTGCTTGGCGATTGTTCCGAGCCTGTAAAGAGCTTCGGCGTAGGCTTCGCCGCGCCACGACGGAGATTTGAGAATCTGCTCGTAGCACTTTATAGCCGCGGCGCGTTTGCCGAGCTTTGTGAGAACTTCCGCCTTGCGCAGAACGGCCTCCGCCGCGCGCGGGTCCGACGGGAACTGGTCTTCCACTTCCTCGTAGAATTTGACGGCGTCCTCCCATTTGCCCTGCCCCTTTGCCGCGAAGCGTTGTTCGAGCTGGGCGGAGGCGAAGAGCGCGTCGATGAGGTATTCGAACTCGTCGCGGTCTATCGCCTCTTTCAGAGCCTTGCGGGCGGGTTCGGCGCCGTATTTTTCGTTTACGTTGGAAATCCAGACGAGAGTGCGCACCGAAGCTTTCTTGATGTCGTCGGCGTTGAACATTTTGTCGTCCTTGACGGGCTTGCCGATTGAATCCAAGCCCATCATGAGGCGGTATACAAGAGTGTCGTTCTTGGCCGCCTTTGCGCGTTTGAGCATTTCGCCGAACACTTTTTCCGTGCCGCCCTTGGGGTACTTCGCGATTTGCGCGGTGTAGCGGTCGAGAAGTTTTTGGAGGACGGTTTTGTCGGTGTAGAGTTTTTCATCGAAAGCCTTGTCGCGCTTGAATTTTTCGTAGAGGCGTTTGTCGATTTTCGGGTTGTCCTGAAAATAGCGGTAGCGTTTTGCGGGAACGGCGACCATGTCTTGGAGGAGAGCCTTGTCGGCCATGAGTTTTTTGAGGAACTCGACGGTTGCGGCGAGCTTTGCCTCGTTCTCCTTGTACATTCTGTCGTAGTCGAGAATCATTTTGTCGACGCCGTCGTCTGTCTTAACCGCGCCGTACTTTTCGATTGCCGAGCCGTAGAGCGCGAGCGCGTCGGACGCAAGGCCGTTGATTTCCAGTGCCTTCGCCTTATTGAACGACGCCTCCGAGCAGATTCCCTTGGGGAATTTCGCAAGATAGGAGTCCATCAGCGCGATTTCCTCGTCGTATTTTTCGAGGTTGTGGAGCAGTTTTGCCGCCTGCGTGTAGGCGTTGTCGATAAAGCTTTGGTTCTTGGTGTATTTTTCCACATTCATGTAGTGCTTCATCGCAAGCTCCGCTTCGGCGTTGTTTGCGTAAATGTCGCCGAGGAAGAACTCTACTTCGCCGCGAAGCTGGCTATTTGCGTAGCGGGCGGTGAAGTCTTCGAGGGTGTCGCGGGCAATGTTGAAGTCTCCCGCGCCGAAAGCCGCAACGCCGCGGCGGTACATGCCGTCTTCGGCGTACATGCCGTTCGGGAAGTCGTCAATCATTCTCACGAGCACGCGCATGGCGTTCTTGAAGTCGCCCTTTGCGAGGTACGCTATACCCGACCAGTAGAGGCAGCCCTCTGAAATCGCGGTGTCGGGGTTGTCTTTTGCGTATTTTTCGAAAGTCTTTGTGAGTTCGTCGTACTTCTGCATGTCGAGCCAAGTCTTGCCCATGAGGAAGATGAAGTCTTGCGAGTACGGCGGTTCGTCGGGATTTTCGGCGATGAATTTCTTTGCGAGCTGGAAGAATGCGGGGTAATCCTTCTTCTTCAAATAGTACTGGGCGATTTGCAGTTCGACCGCCTTGACGTATGTGCCGTCGGGATAATTCTTTACATATTCCTCGCACAGTTTGAACATAACGTCGCTCTTGCCGATTTTGAACGCGCCGACAATCGCCGCCATGTAGAAGTCTTCAATGCTCTGGTGGTTGGGGTATGTTTTGAGCATCTGCCAGTACGACCAGAAGCTTTCGAAGTCGCGCTCGGTAAGCATATAGTTGCGGGCGTTGCGCGCCATGAGGTCGGCAGTATAGTCTTCGACGGGCGCCATTGCCGCGATGTACGCTTCGAGGGTCGCAACCTGAGCGGTAAGTTCCTGAACGGCGGGGCTGTCCGCCGACACGCGCTGGGCGCGTTCGAGCCGTTTCTGCGCCTTTTCGAGGAAGCGTTTGAGGTTGTTTACAATGGTATCGCGGCTAAGCACCATATTGTAGAATACGGAGGCTTCGCTGAATTTCTCCTTTTTCACGAGGTCGTCGCCCGCGAGCAGTAGCGCGTAGTTGAGGGCGATGTCGCTTCGCGCGGGAGCGTCTATAACAAGATACGGGAAGTATTTTTTAACGGTTTCGTAGTCTTTTTGGGCGCACGCCGCCTGAATCAGACCCGACGCGGCGAAAACCTTGTCTTCTGGCAGAACCGCCGTGTTGAGCATTCTCTCGAACCATTTTTTGCCGGCTTTCCACTGGCGTTGGTTATAGAGGCTTGTGGCGATTTTCTTTACGATTGCAAACTGCTCGTTGCGGTTGAGTTTATCGACATAGGGCTTGGAGAGCAGAATTTCGCGCGTGGAGACCGCCTTGTCGAACTGACCGAGCATTTCGTAGCAAGACGCCTTTGTTTTGATTGCCGAATCGGCATACTGCCCCGTGGGGAATTCCTTTATGACCTTGTCGAAGCCCGCGATTGCCTTGTTCATGAGGTTTTTCGAGGGCGTGCCGTTGTATTCCTGCAAATAGCCGAACGCCTCGAAGTAATACATCTGCTCAAGCTCTTTTTTCAGATTCTGGTCGTCGGAATCCTTGATGCGCTTGACGAGTTCGAGAATATAGGGGCGCGCCTCTATGTATTTCTTTTCGTCGACGAGCGCGCTCGCCTCGTTTTTCAAGTCGGTCGTACCCATTTGGGCGACCTGTTGCGCCGAAGCCGCGCGTACCGACGCAAGCAATGCGAGCACCGCGACTGCCGCGCCTTTAAGTATTTGTCTGTTAAATATCATGTGCCGTGTAATTAAAGTATGAAAACCGTTGTAGTAGCGTCGGAGTGTCCGAACACAAACCGCCGCTACTATTTGCAAATGAAAATTCAATACGCTAAACTCTCAAATTTCCAGCTTTTTTTTGCGTAATTTGCGTTCCGCGCCGACTTGGAGCAAAGTCGGGGCGCGCGGGAGGCGTTTTTTGGCTTTAAAAAAAATTTTTTTGGTCTAAATTGCGCCCCATGTTTAAACGCGAAAAAGAATTGATGCTCTTCGGGCTGGGAACAAACCGCCACTCTTTCGAAGGGCTCGGACTATTCCTTTTTATCTACCTCGGCGCGACGCTTTTTGCCGCGGTGCTGACCGCCCCCGCGTACTGGGTCGTGCAATGGGTCGATTCGATTGAATCGACCGAAACCACGCGCTGGCTTCTCGGCAAGGGCGTTGACGTTTTCTACGACAGGCTCAGGTGGGCGCCGATTGTAATCGGATTGCCGTACATGATTAAACGCTGCGGGCTGTTTTCCTTCAAAAACATCGGAATGCCGTTCACGCTCGGCGCGGCGGGCTACTTTTTCAGATTCTTCGCGCTTGGCGTGGGGCTTGCGGTCGTGATTTTCTCATTCCAATACGCATTCTGCAACGTGAAGTTTGTTGGAGCCGTCGGAAGCGAGCTTGCGAACATTCTAATTTCGGCGATTCTCGGCGGGCTGATTCTCGGCTTTCTCGAAGAGCTTGTAATGCGCTGTCTTATAATGCGCTCGATTTACACGGCGTTCGACGCGCTTTCGGCGGTCGTGCTAAGCTCGCTGTTTTTTGCGTACAAGCACTTCAAAGTCCCGAATTCAATTTGGGACTCGCTCCCCGGAGGCGTCCACAATTCGTCGTGGGACATCGGCTTTTTCGTGGCGTGGTACGACACTGTCGGAATCGGCACAAGCTTCCAGTTCGTGCACTTCGCAACGCTTTTCATGTTCGGCGCGGTGCTCTGCATGCTCTATATCAGGACTAAAATGCTCTGGGCGCCGATTGCCATGCACGCGGGCATAGTGTTTTCAATCCAGACATACCGCAAGATTTTCGAAATAGGCAAAAGCCCGAACATGGTGTATTTCGGCGGTTCGGGGCTGACGTCAGGCTACATGTCGCTCGCGCTTCTTACGCTGATTTTCGTTGCGCTTTGCATGTGGAAGCCTAAGGGCAATTCCGAAAAATAGCATGAAAAAGCCAGAACTTCTCGCGCCCGCAAAAAACGCCGAGACCGCCCGCGCGGCGATTCTGTGCGGCGCGGACGCCGTGTACATCGGCGCGGACGAATTCGGGGCAAGAAGCGCGGCGGGCAATACGGTTGACGACATCGCAAAGCTCTGCGACTTCGCCCACATCTACGGCTGCAAGGTGTACGTCGCCCTGAACACGATTCTTTCCGACGCCGAAGTTCCCCGCGCGGCAAGGCTTGCGCAAAAGCTCTACGAGGCGAACGTGGACGCGCTCATCGTTCAGGATTTGGGACTGCTGGAATACGGGCTTCCGCCGATTGCAATCCATTCAAGCACGCAGTGCCACACGACGACCCCGAAAAAGGCGAAATTTTTGGAGGCGTGCGGCTTCGACACAATCGTAGTCGCGCGGGAACTTTCGCTGCGCGAGATTTCCGAAATTTCAGCCGCCCTCAAACCATCGACGCGCTTGGAGTGCTTTGTGCACGGCGCGCTCTGCGTTTCGTACAGCGGACGCTGCAAGCTGAGCTTTGCGATAGGCGGGCGCAGCGGCAACAGGGGCGAATGCGCCCAGCCGTGCCGCATGAAATACAGGCTGCTCGACGCCCGCGGAAACGAAATCGCCCCCGCCGCGCACTACCTTTCCCTGCGCGACATGAACCGCTCGCGCTCGCTCGGCGAACTGCTCGACGCGGGCGTGGACATTTTCAAAATAGAGGGCAGACTCAAAGACGCGGGATACGTCAAAAACATAACCGCCCTCTACCGCAAACTGCTCGACGCCGAGCTTGAAAAGCGGCGCGTCGAAAAGCCGTCCTACGGGTACGTCGAAACGGTTTTCGAGCCGTCGGCGGAAAAGTCGTTCAACCGCGGGTTCTGCGAATACCACCTGCACGGAACGCAGGGAGGCTGCGCGTCTTTCGCGACGCCGAAGGCGCGGGGCGAACTTCTCGGCGCGGCGGAAAGAGTTTTCCGCGGCGGATTCACACTGCGCGGCGCGGACAAAACACTCGCAAACGGCGACGGGCTCGCCTTCGAATGGGACGGCGGAGCGTCGGGGGCGAGCGTCTCGAAAATCGACGGCGACAGGGTGTTCGTCGGAACGCCGAACGGGCGCGCGGAAATTCCCGCGGGAGCCAAAATTTACAGAAACAAAAACACCGCATTCGAAAGCGGGCTTTCGCGCGAGGCGGTCAGAAAAATGCCCGTCGAAATTTCGGCGGAGGAGCGCGGCGGGCAAATAGCGTTTTCGATAAAAACCCTCGACGACCGCAACGCCCGCGCCGAAATGATTCTGCCGGAATTCGAGCGCGCGAAGAACCCCGACGCCGCCCGCGCCTCCCTTGCCCAGAACCTTTCAAAGCTCGGCAACACCCCGTTTTCCACCGACGACGTGCGAATTTCTTGCGCGCCGTTTTTGCGGGCGGCGGAAATCAACGCAATCAGGCGCGGGCTTGTGGCCGCGCTCGAAGCAAATATACTCGACGCCTACAACGCCAAGCTCCGCAACCGCAAGCCGCGCCCGCCGCAGTTCTACAAGGCGTTTTCAAAACCGCTCGACTCCGACGAAAACATCGCAAACGGCTACGCCGCAAAATTCCACGAAAGGTTCGGCGCAAGCGTCTCCGAATTCGCCTGCGAAATCGAACGCCCCGACATGCGCGGCAAGCGCGTGATGACCACAAAACACTGCATTTTGCGGGAGCTTGGAATGTGCAAAAAAACGTCGGGCAAAAAGCTCGAAGAACCGCTTTTTCTCGTCAACGATTCCGCCGAGCTACGCCTGCGCTTCGACTGCAACCGCTGCGGCATGGAAATATTTTGGAGCGCCCCCCGCCGCCCATAGCTCGGAAATTTGCGCCACCAAGACACAAGGCGACTGCCTGCGGAACTTTGCGCGATTTGCGTTTCCGCGGCAGTAATTGCGCCCCCCAATAAGTCCGCGTTGAAACGGCAATGCAGCCCGAAGCGAAATGTCGGCGGGCGAAGGCGCAAAAAAACAGCTCCCGATTTTTCGGGAGCTGTTTTTGTTTTCGGGTTTCCGATTCTATTTTGTGGAGAATTTGAAGACCGTCTTGCTCTTGTACTGCTCGTTCGGGCGGAGCGTCGTGGACGGGAAGTCCTTCTGGTTGGGCGAGTCGGGGTAGTGCTGCGTTTCGAGAGCGAGCGCGCCGTTTTTAACGTACTTCTTGCCCCCCTTGCCCGCTACGCCGTCCAAGCCGTTGCCGCTGTAAAACTGCACGGCGGGCTCAGTGGTTTCGATAACCATGAGGCGGCCGCTGGCGGGGTCGTAAAGCGAGGCGGCGGCGACGGGTTCGGCGGTCTGCCCCTTGCGGAACACGAAGTTGTGGTCGTAGCCCCTGCCCGTCTTGATTTGCTCGTCGGAAGAATTTATGCGCGCGCCGACTTTTTCGGGTTTGCGGAAGTCGAACGGCGTGCCGTCAACCTTGCGGAGTTCGCCCGTGGGAATGAGTTTCCGGTCCACAACCGTGTATTTGTCGGCGTCGAGCGCAAGCTCCTGATTGAGGATTGTGCCCTCGCCCGCGCCCGCGAGATTGAAGTAGGAGTGGTTTGTGAGG
Organism: Opitutia bacterium KCR 482; assembly: GCA_029269845.2. Classification (NCBI taxonomy): domain Bacteria; kingdom Pseudomonadati; phylum Verrucomicrobiota; class Opitutia; species Opitutia bacterium KCR 482. The sequence goes on along the minus strand of CP149973.1, from coordinate 1,416,003 downwards.
TTGCAAACGGTGGGCTTGTCGGTCGTGGCGGAGTATTCCACGGTGAGCGCGTCGTTGTTGTCGAGCGTGTAGACCACTACCGCTTTGAGGTTTCCGGGGAAGCCCTGGTCGCCGTCGGGCGAAACGAGGGTGAGCTTCAAAACGGACGCGTCGGGAGTTGTGCGCGTTTCCGCCTTCCAGATTTTCTTGTCGAAACCGACCGCGCCGCCGTGTAGGCAGGTAATGCCCTTTTCGTTTTTCGAGACATTGTACTCTTTGCCGTCGAGGCTGAATTTGCCGTCGGCGATTCTGTTGCCGTAGCGTCCCACGACCGCGCCGAAATACGGGCTTTTGGTTTCGTAGTCCGAAACGTTGTCGAAGCCCAGAACGATATCGCCGAATTTACCGTTGCGGTCGGCGACGCGCAGTTCGCGGATAATCGCGCCGTAGTCGAGAATCTTTGCGGTTGTGCCGCGCGAATTTTTAAGGACGTACTCCTTTACGGTCTGGCCGTCCTTTGTTTTGCCGAAGTCGGAGACTTCCACGCTCTGCGAGCAGCCCGCGCACAACGCCGCGAGCCCCAACAATGCCGATAGGTATTTTTTCATATTTTTACTTTGTTTTGGTTTTCAAAAATTCCGCGAGTTTCGCGAACGCCGCGCCCCTGTGGCTTATTGCGTTTTTCTCTTCGGGCGAAAGTTCCGCCGTGGTTTTGCCGCATTCGGGCAGGCAGAAAAGCGGGTCGTAGCCGAAGCCGTTGACGCCCGCCGCGCCCCTGTTTATGACGCCCTCGATTTTCCCGCAAAACGCCGCGCGTTCGCCGTCGGGGCAAATAAGCGCGATTGCGCAGACGAAGCGCGCGCTCCGTTTTCCGTCGGGAACGTCGGCAAGCTCGCGCAAAAGTTTTTCGTTGTTGGCGGAGTCCGCGCCCGCGCCCGAAACGCCCGCGTACCGCGCCGAGCGTATCCCCGGCGCGCCGCCGAGCGCGTCAACGACAATTCCGCTGTCGTCCGCCATGACGTACGCGTCGGGCGGGGTTTTGCGCTTCAACGCCTCCGCCTTGATGAACGCGTTTTCCTCGAAAGTGCCGCCGTCCTCGACGGGGCTTTCGAAGCCGATTACGTCGGCGGCGGAGCGCACGACGCATTTCAGCCCCGCGGCGGCGAACATTTCGCCGAACTCGGAGACTTTGTGTTTGTTCGATGTTGCTATGTAAATTTCCATAAAAATCAATACTGCGGTTTTTCGGCGAGAACCTTTGCCCGCAACGCGCCGACTTCGACGAATTCTGCGTCTCCCGCCGAAGCGAGCGCGGCTTCAATCGCGCCCATTTTCGCGTCGAAGTTGTCCACGTTCGAAACGAACACGGCTTCGGGTGTCGCCGCCCGCGCCGCCGCGCCCCATTCGGGCTCGCCCTGATGGCTCAAAATTATGTGTTCGAGGCGTTCGAGAATGCTGCGTTTAAGCCCGTTTTTCAGCCCCGCGCCGCGCACTATTCTGTATCCCAAGACGACATGCCCCTGCAAAATGCCGATTTTCGTGCGTTCGGGGACAAGCCCCTGAGAGTACTCGCGCACTTTGCCGATGTCGTGGAGAATGCAGCCCGCGAGAGCCAAGTCGGCGTCCACAAAGGGGTAGAGCGGCAGCAATGCGGACGCCATTCGCGCGGTTTTCAGCGTGTGTTCAAGCAGCCCGAAAACGTAGGCGTGGTGCATTTTTACCGCCGCGGTGCTTTTGAAAAACGCCTCTCCCACGGAATCTATCGCGGACTGGACGGTGTTGCGCAGGGGCTCGTCGTTTATGCGCTCGATGAAAGATTCAAGCTCGGTGCGCATCTCGTCGGGGTCGTAGGGCGAGACGGGCGCGAGGGCTTCGACCATGGCGTCAAGCTCCTCGCCCTCGATTCTGCGGACGGAGTCAATCTTCGGGCTGAAACGCCCCTGATAGAAGTCGGTCGTGCCGCAGACTTCGAACGCCGCGCCCACGGGGGCGTCGCGCAGGGCGTCGAACGCGGGCGAGCCGTCGAAGCACATCGACGAGAACGAGCCGCCGTTGTCGCCGAATTCGAGCATGAGAAATTCGCTGCCGTTCTTTGCAATCTTCACCTGCGCCGACCGCAGAAGCCCAACCACGCGGAAGCTTCTGCGCCCGTCGTCCTCGCGCGAGTTTTTGAGTGCTGCGATAGTCTCCGCCACGGAACTAATCCCTCATTTTTATCACAAGGCGCGACCATTCGCCCATCGTCATCGGCTCGGCGGACTCTATCATACCGCCGCCGCGCGACAGAAAGTAGTCGCGCACCCTTTCGTTTTCGACGGCGAGAATGCCGCTTAGCACAAGCAGTCCGCCGCGCTTTACCGCGCCCAGAAGGACATCGGCATAAATGCACAAAACGTCGGAAATGATGTTCGCCAATACGACGTCCGCCTGTTTGCCCGCAAGGGCGCGCTCAATCCCCGCGTGCTCGAACGAGACGTTTTCAAGCGGAATGCCGTTGGCGCGGGCGTTTTCGACGCTCACGCGCACCGCCTCTTCGTCGCGGTCGAAGCCGTAGATTTTGCCGAAGCCGTAGAGCTTGGCGGTCAGGGCGAGAATGCCCGACCCGCAGCCCGCGTCCACTATGAATTTATCGGACACATCGTGCGCGCCGGCGTAGTCGAGCATAGCCATTGCGCAGAGGCGCGTGGTGGGGTGGTCGCCCGTGCCGAATGCAAGCCCCGCGTCGAAGTATAGAACCTTGTCGGAGGCGGGGGCGGAGTAGCCGCCGCGCATCCATTCGGGAACCCAGTGGAGGTCGCGGTACGTCCACGGTTTGAGGAATTTTTTGTATTCGTTCTGCCAGTCGCGGTCGTCGATTTTCTCTATCGAAAACGTTTCGGGGACTGTCGGGAAGCGACCGCGGACTTCCGCGTAGGCCTGTTTTGCGTCGCCGTCCGAATCGAAATACCCGAAGAGTTCGGGCGCGGTGCGGTCGTTGATTTTTTCTATGCCCCAGCTCGATCGCGTTAGTTCGCAGAACGCGTCTTCAAGCGGCTGGACGAGCGCGTCTGAAATTGTTGCCGTAAGTTTTACCATTGTAGTGTGCGTATTGTTGCGGACGCGGATTTTCCCCGCGCGTCCGTCGGGAGGAACGCGCTACGAGCTTGCGAGAATCGCCGCCATGCAGCCCATGGCGGTTGCGGTTATCGCCTGCCCGAAAACGCGGTCGGTGCAGTCGCCCGCCGCGTAGACGTCGGCGACGCTCGTCTGCACAAGCGTTTTTCCGTATGGTATAATGTAGCCGTCTTTGTCGGTGTCAACGGCATTTACAAAAGCTTTTGTGTCGGGGACGTATCCTATTGCGATGAACACGCCCGCGCACGGGATTTCCGAAACGGAGCCGTCCGCCGTGTTTTTTACGGAAATTCCGCGGCACTTGCCGTTTTCGTTCTTCAAAACCTCTTCGAGCACGGAGTTCCAGACGACCGAAATTTTGGGGTTAGCCGCCACGCGCTCCGACATCACGCGCGACGCCCTGAAAGAGTCGCGCCTGTGGACAATTTTCACCGACGAACAAAAGCGCGACAAGAACAGCGCCTCCTCGCAGGCGGTGTCGCCGCCGCCGATTACCGCAACGTCTTTACCCTTGTAGAACGCGCCGTCGCAGGTGGCGCAAACGGAGACGCCGCCCGTGCCGAGAAGCTCGGCCTCGCCCTTTGCGCCCGTCATGCGCGGCGACGCGCCCGTGGCGATTATCACTTTCTTTGCCTCGAAAACTTTGCCGTCGACGCCGTAGAGTTTTTTTACATCGCCCGAAAAATCGACTTTCACGACGGTCGCGTTTTCCGTCCTTGCGCCGAATTTCTGCGCCTGTTCGCGCATTTTCCAGACGAGGTCGAAGCCGCCCACGCCCTCAGGGAAAGCGGGGTAGTTTTCGACTTCGCTTGTCGTCGTAAGGAGTCCTCCCGGCCGCGAGCCTTCGAGCACGAGGGGCTTTGCGCCCGCGCGCGCGGCGTATATCGCCGCCCCCATTCCAGCGCAGCCACTTCCGATTATTATTATTTCTTCCATATTTGCCTTTATCTAAAAAAACTTCCCGATTTTCCGCAAGCATATTGTCCGCGTCCGAATTTCCTTGTTGAACCGGCAGGTGAAATATCGTAAAAAACGCGCAAAATGAAACTCACGGACACACACGCCCACTTGGACGGATTCATAAAAAACGGCGCGCTCGCCGAAACGCTCGAACGCGCGAAACGCGCGGGCGTGGAGCGGGTTATCACATGCTCCACAAATCCCGCCGACTGGATTTCATACCGCGATGCCGCCGAAAAGCACCCCGAAATATTCTGGCAGGCGGGAATCCACCCCGAAGATATTTCCGACGACTCCGACACCGCGCTCGACGCCCTGCCCTCGCTTTTCGTCGGCGGCGGCAGACTGCCCGTAGCCGTCGGGGAAATAGGTCTCGACTTCCATTTTCTGCCCGACGACCCCGAAGAATCGGAGCGCAAAAAACTTCGCCAGCGCGAAATCTTCGCCCGCCAACTGCGCATTGCCGCCGACCTCGGACTGCGCGTGTGCGTCCACGCCCGCGGCGCAATCGACGAGTGCATTGCCGAAATCGAGCGCGCGCGGCTCGACTTCTCAAACGCGGTTTTCCACTGTTTTGCGGGTTCGCCCGAAAAGCTCGCCGAGCTTAACGAGCGCGGCGCAAGGGCGTCGTTCACGGGGATAATCACATACAGAAACGCGGGCGAAATGCGGGCGGCGATGCTCGCGCAGGGGCTTGGCAAACTCATGTTGGAGACCGACTGCCCCTACCTTGCGCCCGTGCCGCGCAGGGGCAAGACCTGCGAACCCGCAATGCTTGCCGACACCGCGCGGGCGGCGGCGGAAATCTTCGGCGTTTCGCCCGAATACATTGCGGCAAAGACGGAGGAAAACGCGGAGGAATTTTTTAATCTTTCGCAAAAATAATCTAACCCTGCGCGCGGCTTGTGGAAATCAAAAGGCGGCAAAATCCGACGCCCCGCGCAAGAAAGTCCGCCCCCGAACGCCCCAAACAAATCCGCCCCGCCCGCGGGACTTCGCGGCGGGGCGGGAATTTCGTTTTGCGCAGGTCAAACTATTCCGCGACGAGTTCGTAGAACACGGCGGGTTCGGAAAGTTTCGACGTGTCGATGTAGATAATCATTTCGCCGCCGTCGTATTTCAGCGGAATTTCCGCTATGCGCTCGCCGTTGAGTTTGAGCGCGTGGAGGGCGAATTTTTTGCCGTCGGAACGCGGGTTCAGGCGCAGTTTTGCGGAAAGTTTGCCGACGCGCAAAAGTATCGGCTGGGTGCCCCTGAATTTCAACGCCTCGCGCGACTGCGAAACCTTGAAGCCGCTCGCGACGGTGTCGGTTGCGTAGACGAGCACTATTCGCGACGATTCGGCAAGCGGCGCGCCGTCCATCGAAGCGGCGGCGACCGACGCCGCGACGTCGGAGGAAACCACCGTCAGCGCGCCGAGCTTTTCGTTCTTTGTTTCGGGCTTGAACACGACAGCCTCGCTCTTCGGAGTGATTACCTTTGCGAGACGCCTCTTGAAGTCGAGGACAATCTCGCCGGTGTCGCTTTGGAAGACGCCGTTGGCGGGGTCGGAGATGTTGTCTTTGGAGAGGATTCCGCGCGACTTCAATTCAGCCGCAAATGCGGGCAGGTCGAAGCCCGAGCTGTCGCCCGAACCGAGGCTTCCGAAGTCGGAAAGCATGTTTGCCGCGGAGAAGCCCGACGGGCTGAGCGTGAAGTCGGCGGGTTTTACGCGCACGTCTTTCAAGTCGGAAATCTTGCGGGCGGAGGGGAAGTCTATCGCAAAGCCCGTAAGGAACGCAATTTTGGACTGTTCCGCGTTTATGCCCATGCACATCATCGGGCTTGTTTCGACGAATTTTTTGTCGAACACAACGTCAACGCGGTGCGGCGATTTTTTCACATCGCCGCGGTAGAAGAAGCAGTAGGTCAGGAATTCGTTTGCGCGGAGAATCGGGTTTTTGGCGACTTCCGCGTGCCCGAAGACGCCTTCGCCCTTTTTCTCAATCGCGACGTCGTGGATTGTGAGGTTCGAAAAGCCTTGAAGCGCGGACAGCGCGGGAAACGCGACGCCCCCCTCGTGCTTGTAGGGATTCCAGTGGCAGTGCTGCCATTCGGAGAGAACCATGGGGCGGTCGGGCATGCGCTTCGCCGCCGCGCCGCGGAAGTAGCCCAACGCAACGGACTCGTCGAGCGAGCTTCCCTGCGGAGTGCGGGAATCGGGAGCCATGAAGTTCGTGCCGTGCGCAAAATAGACGTTCTGCGCCATGTACGAGCCCGACTCCGCGCTCGCGAACTCGATGTCGAGCCTGCGCCCGCAGTTGAACTGGTGGAGCGGAACGTTGAAGCCCTCCTCCTCGCGGACGACCTTTTCGCAGAACGAAACGTAGTCGCGAATGCAGTCGCGAATGAAGAGGCTTCTGTCGGTGCTGCCCTTGTATTTGGAGTCCCCGAAAACGTCGATTTCGGAGAAGTCGGCGAATTTGACGGGAAGTTTTTCCGCGCTCCACGCCTCTTTGAGCTTGTCGATTGTGCCGTACTTGTTTTTCAGCCACGCCTGAATTTTCTTGTTGCCGAACGCGACGGATTCGGGGCGGAGGCTGGTGTATCTGAAAAAGCCCAGCTCCATTTCGTTGAAGTATTCGGTGGTGGCGATTGCGGGGTCGTCCTTCCACTTTTTGCCCGTGTAGGGGTTGACGTGGTTGAGCTGCATTTTCACGAGATTGCGCCACGCATCGCGCAGGGTTTCGTCGCCGAGAACCGTTCTGAATTTGACGTCGTAGCGGTCGGCCCATTTGAAGGTCGGCAAGCCCAAGTCGTGGCTCGAAAGGTTCAGGTGGGTATAGACGCCCTCGCGCCCCATCGCGTAGAGGAAATAGTCGTACATGTCGAGCACTTCGGGCTTCATGACGTAGGGCGCGGTGAACTCGCGCTCGCCGCCCATCGAAATGCGCCAGCGAACCAAATTGTAGCCCTGTTTGAATGCGGCTCTCGCGAGCACGTCGATGTCCTCCTTTGTCTTTATGCGCTTGAAGAACCAGTCGCCGGGTCGCCAGTTTGTGCCCTTGAATTTTACGGGGACGTTCGGCGCGCCCTCGAACTCAAAGCCGCCGTCTTTCGAAATTCTAAGCCGCCCGAATTTGCCCGCGGGGACGTGCCCCATGCCCGCAGAAACATCGAGAGCCGAGCCGCTCTTGACCTCCAAGTCGGAAACGTCGATAGGCTTCCACTCGTCGGCGGCGAATTCGAAAAACTTTGTCGTGGGAACGTCCTTGCGCGTGAGCGTAGCGCCGAAAATGTTCCACGACGAATACCGAGCCGCCTTGAATGTAATCTTTACAATCGCCTTTTGGTCCACCATGAAGCGGCTGAGGTGCGCCGAACCCGTACCGCGCGTTGCGTTGGCCTTGCGCACGGCAAGCCCGTTTTCGCCCGTTTTGTTTTCGAAGGCGGAAATCGCCTCTTCGTCTTTCTTTACCCAGAAAGTAGCCGAATAACCGTCGCGATACTGCACGGTTATGCTGCCAATATTCCTGTTTTTGTTTTTCGCGCGGATATTCTTGCCCGACGAGTGCAAAACGTAGAGGAAGCGCGTGCGGATATTGGGAATGTCCACGGAAAATTCCCGCGTTTTCGGGTCGCGGAGCGACGAGAGCGAGACCACCGAATTTCCGTCGGCGTCGGGTTCGGGGATTGTAAAGTCGATGCCGCCGAATTTGCCCGTCTTCATTCTTTCGGGCGCGGCGTATTCACCGTCGTCTATGTCCGACGCAAGCGGAATGTTGGCGAATTTGGAGATGTCGAGTCGGTACTCGGAGGAACGGGGCGCGGCGAACGCCGTCGCAAACGCAAATACTGCAAGCAAAGCAGCGAAAAGTGTTTTTTTCATATTGTATTTTGTTGTTGTTTGTTGCTTTTGTAGGTATTTTAGCATGCCGCGCGTTCCGCAGGCAAGCTTTTTTTGCGCAAAAAAACTGCGCGGGGACGCGAGCCGCGCAGTTTTCAATATGCTATCTTACATACACTTCTTCGGAAACGTCGGGTGTGAATGTGTCGCGCAGAAAATTTCCGTTGAAGCCGCAGCTCTGGCAGCCCGAAAGCGCGAGAGCCGCCAGCGCAATCAAAAGTACGGCAAGCCTTTTCACGTCGCCTCCCGCCTACCAGCCCAAGCCGGATTTTTCCTGCTGCTTTGCAATCTGCTTCTGCCCCTGCCAGACCGCCTTGCCGAGGTAGTTGACTTCAAGGAAGAAAACATAGGTGACTTCGCGAAGCTCGCGGTTGCTTTCCCTGTCCTCTATGATTTTGCCCGTCATTGTGAGCTTGGGAAGGGCGAGCATTTTGCCCTGACGCTTCGCCTCGTAGCGGGCAAGCTCTTCGGTTTCGGCGTCGTCGGAGACGGTTGCGACTTTGCCCGTCTTTGAGAGCGCAATGGAAATCTGCCGCGTGAGCAGGTCGGTATCGACCGCGGTGCTTGTGCGGTTTACGATTCTGCCGACTTTCATTTTCACGGGCTGGGCAAGCCCCGTAGAGTCTATCGCGCCCGACGAGAGAAGCTCGTTGACAAGCGACGACGCGGCGGCGTTCCAGTCCGCCATGTTGATTTTGTTTGTAGAGACAATCGAGCGCGCGCCGCCCGATTCCACATATGTAGCGTTTTTGCTTGCGCAGCCCGCGAGCATGAGCGCGGAGAGAACGAATGCCAAAATGTACGTTTTTTTCATGGTTTTTATTTTAGTAGTTTCTTACGTCGGAAAGAAGTTTCAGGGAGAAATCCTTTGCTTTCGGAGAGACCGCGACGTCGGAGACGAAGCGGCTTTCTCCGCCTTCGAGCGCGAGGGTGAGCCACGGCGACGACGGCGAGGAAATCTCCATGCCGTTTTCGTCGAACCACGAGAACTTGTAGTTTACGGTGCGGTAGCCCGAAGTCTTGTTTGCGATTTTCACCTGAACTTTCGGAAGCCCGCCCGCCGCGACGCCCTCGTTGACGGCTACGACACACGCGTATCCGTCGAGAGTGGAGTCCGTAATAATGCGCTTGTCCTTCACGACCTGCGCGCGCGACTGCGGCTCGGCGCGTTCGACCGAATTGACCGAGGAACAGCCCGCGAGAACCGCGCATGCAATCATCAATGCCGTTATTTTTTTCATATTCCGATTATGGTATTGTTTTTTGCGTCCGACAATCACTTTTTTGCGCGGGCGGCGGCGGATTGCCGGACGTGTTTTTCCGCCGCGCCGTCTTTGAAGTCGAAAATTCTGACGCTTGCGGGCGTTGCCGCGCCCGTGCGTTTTACCCAAATTATGTTTGCGCCCGATGTCGGCACCCGAAGGACGCGCCCGTCCACATTTACGACGCCGGCGGCGGGCGTCGGGAAACGCGCAAGTTTTATCCGCTTGGGGAGCGTCGTCCAAGCGCGAAGGTCGGCGTCGTTTGTCATGTACTGGTAGACGCTGCCCGCGATGTTGACCGCAAGCCCCGCCCAGCCGTCGCCCGCCGACCGCGCGGCGGCGTACTGCGCGGCGGCTTTCGCCGCCGACGAGAGAATCGTCCGCGCAAGCACGAGCGGAAGAGCGTCCATGAACTCGCGGCGAACAATGGCGTCAACGTCGGCGAGGGTTTCAAAGCGGACGGCTTGCCCGTTTGCGGTCGCGCGGAGGTCGGGCGAAAAGGAGTTGTTGTTGCGCAGAATCGGGAAGTTTACGCCGACATGCGGGACGTTGTGCGCCACAAGATAGAGCGGCAGGTTTATTTTGAACTGGTCGCGGGCGGGGGCGCAGCCCGTTTCGTAGACGATGTATGTGGTTGCGGGCGGCGTCGCGGTTTTGCCGTCGGCGAAGTCCTCCGCGGCGTTGAAGTCTTCGGCGAGAATTTCGGACTTTCCGCCCGACGCCTTCCAGCCGAACCTGAACATGTCGGCGGCGCGTTCCCTGTCGGAGGAGTCCTCCGCCCTGTTCATGAAAAACACGCCCGCTAACCAGTAGGCGAACGGAACGGAATACGCCGACGCCGTAGCCTTTGCGGAGAAATCCGCGCCGTAAATTTCGCGCAGTTTCAGATAGACATCGGGGTTCGAAAGCGTCCGCGAGGCGTCGTAGGAAGCGTTGTTTTTGCCCGCGGCGGAAATCGCCGCCGCCTCTTTCGACATGCGCTCGCCGCTCCTGCGCTGCGAGTTGCGCTGTACGTTGTCGAGCCTGATTAGCTCGACCGCCGCCCTGTCGAATTCCTTTAACTCGATGTAGTTTGCGGCGGAATACACGCCCGCGAAAATTTTGTCGTAGTTGTAGCCCTTGTAGGGAAGATAGCTCTGATTGGCGAGGAACGCGGCGGTTTCGCGCGTTATGCTAATCTGCGGCTGGTCGTCGTACGAGTCGGCAATGCGCTCGGCTTCGGAAAACAGCTCCGCGCTTTTTTTGAGGTCGCCGCTTGCGCGCGCCGCCGCGCCCTCCTCCAAACGCCACACGAGAATGTCGGTGTCGGACTTGTCCTCCGCCGCCGACGCGAACTCCGACTGCGCGCGCGCAAAATTCCCCGCCTCCCAGCTTGCGCGGGCGGATTTTGTTTCGCTCATGTGCGTTGCGCAGCCGCAAAGCGCGACTGCCAGCACAAGCAAGGCGAACGCGGTCGGGAAATGCGCCATGCTAAATTTCTTCGGTCGCGGGCACTGCGGGCTTTGCCTTGCGCGGAGCTTTTTTGGAGACGCGAGCAAGCTGCCCCTTTTCCACGCCGTTGTCCTCCGAAAGCCTGCCCTTGGAGAACTTCGGCGAAACTTCCACGACCGTCATTTTGCCGACGAGCACCTCTTCGCTGCCGAGCTTTTCGCCCGTGTCGGGGTCTACCATTTCCTCGCCGAGCGCGTAGACGTTGTACTCGTCGCCGACTTCAACGTCCGTTCCCGCGCCCCTGTTGAACGTGGCGAGCGACCCCGTTTTGCCGACGATTTTCGCGGGGAACAGAACGTCGAGCACGCCGAGGGCGATTTTTTCGCACACGGCGCGGGAAAAGCCGCCCGCGAGGGCGTCGGTCATGCGCCCGCCCGAATGCTGCGAGAGCGAGTCGCGCTCGGCGACGCAGTCGGCGGTTTCGGAAATGTTGGCGGTTTCGAGCACGGAGCCGCTTTCGGAATCGACGATTTTCGCGACGACCCCAACCCTTATTTTGCGGTTTTCGACGTCGCGCTTGACCGTCTGGAAGACGTCGCGTTCTGAATAGTCCTGAAAATCGTCAATTTCGACCGCGACGACGTATTTTGCGCCCTTCATGTTGCCCGTTTTTGGGGCGTCCTTTTGGTTGGCGTTGCCCGAGGCGGAGAAGTCCTGCTCTTTGAGGACGGCGTCCAAATCGCCGCGCGTAAGCACGTCGAACTTGCGCGTGCGCTGGAACGCCGACGTGAGGTTCGAATCGACGGAGTCCACGATTCTTTGCAGCGTGGGAAGCGTTCCCGCCGACTTCGCCGCCGCCTCCACCGCCGCCGTCGGCTTTACCTTTACCACCGCCAGCGACTCCTTTTTCTGTCCGAATGCGAATGCGGCAAACGCCGACAAAATCAGAAACAATGCTATTTTTTTCATGGTTGTCTATTGTCCGAATATGCTTTGTGTTTTGTTGATTTCGGGAAGCGCCTTTGCGTCCACCTTGAAGCCCGACTGCTCGTACATTTTTGCCGCGCCGCGAATGCGCTCAGCCTCGGCGGCGGAAATTTCGAGCGCGGAGTCGGACGCCATTGCGCGTTTTTTCATCTCCTCCACAAACTCGGCGTCCGCCTTGAAAGCCGCGCGGGTTGCGGCGTCGGGGCGGAGCGAAAACGTCAGCCGCTGCCCCGAAGCCCCCGTAATGTTTATGTTTTTTTCGAGCGGTTCAAGCCCGCTCTGGCGGATTACAAGCGTGTGGATTCCGCGCGGAAGCGAAATTTTGCCGCCCAGCGTCTGCGCGATGCCGTCGATTTCCGCCGACACCGACGAGACCGAAACGGGCAGCGTCTTTTTCGAAAGCGCGTATTTGCCGTTCTCGCGGACGATTTCGGGCATGTCCAAACCCTCCACGGTGAAGAGTATTTCGATTTCCCCCGAAGTTCCTACGGGAGCGGCGAGCGGCTCGCTTTTGCTGCGCAGGGCGAAAAACTCGGCTGTGCGCTCGACGGCGTCCGCCACAAGCTCGTCCATCACGCCGCCGTCCGACACCGAAATGTCGGCGGTATTGCGCAGCGTCTTCTCGGAACCCAGCGACAAGCCCGCGACGGAATACGCGACATCGGAGAGGACGTGCAAAGTCGAATTTGTGCGGAGCTTGTAGACCGTGTTTTCGGTCGCCACTCCGTAGACTTTCGAGTTCCGCTTTTCGACGGAATAAGAGGCGACGGAAACCGACAAAATATAGTCCGCCCCCACAAGCCCGCCGAGGCGCACGCCGGAGGCGTCCGAAATGAGCGTGGAGCCGGCCGACTCCTTGGAGTCGAGCGCGCGTTTGAGCGCGGCGGCGGCTGAGCGGAACTTTGCGTTGGGGTCGCCGAGATAGTCGTTGAGGTTGCGGACCGCCAAATCGTAGTCGACAATGCCGAAACCCGCGCCCGAAAGCCGTGCGGAAAGGGACTTTTCGAAAGCCTTTGTCTTTGAGTCGAGCGCGCGGTTTCCGCTGTCGTTGACGACGACGACCGCGACCTTTTGCGGAGCTGTCCGCCCCGCCGTGCCGCCGCCCGCTGGAACGCCCGCGCAAAGCGTCGCGAAAGCCGCGGCGACGAGTACAAAAAACGGTATTCTTTTCATGTTTTGCCTGATTTCGGTTTGTGCCGCGCGGGGAAACGTCCGCCCGACGCCGCAAAAAATACGCCCGACGCCCGCCCCGTGGCAACACTCTTCTTTTATATTATACGCATTTTTCCGCGTTTTGTTTCGGCGCGGATTCCGCGCCCTTGACATAGCCGCGCCAGTCCGTATTTTTTTGGAGACTGACATGAAACCCGAAAAACACCCGCTCGAACCCTTCCTGCCTCCGAACGCAAAAATTCTGCTTTTGGGAACTTTCCCGCCCGACAGGAAACGCTGGTCAATCGAGTTCTTCTACCCGAATTTCCAGAACGACATGTGGCGCATTTTCGGGCTGGCGTTTTTCGGCAACAGGGACGAATTCGTGAAATCGGGCGAGCGGAAATTCGACGCGGGGAAAATCGCGGGCTTTCTCTCGCAAAGGGGAATCGCGCTTTTCGACACGGCGGAGGAAGTCGTGCGCCTCAAAGACAACGCCTCCGACAAGTTCCTCGAAATAGTCCGCAAGACCGACATCGCAAAAATCCTCGCCAGCCTCCCAAAATGCCGCGCGGTTGCGTGCGCGGGCGCAAAGGCGGCGGAGGTTTTCGCGGAATCGTGCGGCGCGACACCGCCCGCTGCGGGAGCGTCGGAAGCAGTCGAAATCGGCGGGCGCAAAATCGAATTTTTCAGAATGCCGTCGTCGTCGCGGGCGTATCCGAAACCGCTCGAAGAAAAGGCGCGAATCTACGCGGATATGTTCCGCAAAACGGGATTGATTTAAACACACAAAAAACATGAAAAAAACAGCAGCAATAATATCGGCTTTCGCCGCCGCAATTCTGTGCGGCTGCGCGGGCGCGCCCCAACCGCAACTCGTCGCCGAAAACGGCGTAATCCACAGGTTCTTCGACACGTCGCCCGTCAGCCCGTCGGGCAAATACGCCGCGCTCTTCGAGCTGCCCTACGAAGGCAAGAAGCCAGTCGCGGGCGACGCGGGCAAAGTGGTTGTGGTCGAACTGCCGTCGATGAAGAGGGTTTTCGAAACCGAATCGCGCGGCTGGGAAACGCAGATGGGCGCAAACGTCCAGTGGGGCGCAAGCGACGCCGACCTCTTCTACAACGACGTAGACCCGAAGACATGGGAGGAATTCGCCGTGAGGCTCGACTTCAAAACGGGCAAAAAAACGCGCCTTGCGGGCACGGTTTTCATGGTCTCGCCCGACGGCAAAAAGCTCGTTTCGCACAACCTCAGGAAGTCGCGCTTCGCGCAGGTGGGCTACGGCGTAATCGTCCCCGACGCGTTCGCAAAGCGCAATGTGGGGCCGGTCGCCGACGACGGAATCTACATTACCGACATCGAATCGAACAAACGCAAAATGGTTGCCTCCTTGCGCGACATCTACGAAAAGTCCGCGCCGTCAATCAAGATTCCGAACCCCGAAAAATACGAGTACTACGGCTTTCAGGCGAAGTGGAATCCGCAGGGAACGAAAATCTTGGCGACGGTGCAGTGGACGCCCTTAGACGGCGGCAAACGCAGGCGCGCGGTAATCACAATGAACCCCGACGGCTCGGACATACGCACGGCAATCACCCCCGATCAGTGGGCGAAGGGCGGGCACCACATCAACTGGCTGCCCGACGGCGTGTACATGTCGATGAACTTGGACATCGACGGCAAAAAGGGGCTTGAAATCATAACCGTAAAATACGACGGAAGCGAGCTGAAACAGGTCTATGCGCCAGGGTCGGGACACCCGTCGTACCACCCGCGCGGGCTTCCGCTTATCCTAACCGACGCGTACGCGGGCGAAATGAACCTCCCCGACGGACGCTCGCCGATTCGCCTGATAAACGTCGCGAAGCAGACGGAGACAACCCTCGCAAAAACCGCGCTTCCGCCGTTCAAGAAAAACCCCGAATTCCGCGTGGACGCGCACCCCGTCTGGGTGCTCGGCGGAAACGCCGTGGTCTACAACGACACGAAAAACGGCAAACGCTGCGTCTACATTCTCGACGTATCCGACAGGCTCGAAAAATAACAACGACATGGGAAAATCATACCTAACAAAAAAATCCGCGCTCCCCGCCGCCGCCGCGCTCGCGTCGGCGCTTCTGCTCTGCGCGTTCAACGACGTAAACTACAAGCAGGCGGAAGCCTCCGAAATTTCGGGTGCTTACTACAACGCGGACGGCTCGGTTTCGCCCATGAAAATCAGGCTCGGCGAGCCGCGCGTGATTGTGCGCGGAATGCCGTTCGAGAAAAACCGCTGGGGTGCGTATCAGTTCCCGCGCCCCTACAATTTGGGCGGCAGACTGCTTGTTGCCGTCCACGTTTCGCGGGACGACATCAAGTCCTTCGGCGCGCCCAACAGGTGGTTCGAAAGCCTCGACAACGGAAAAACTTGGCGGGAAATAGACGCCGCGCGCGACGCCGAATGCGGAATACTTCTGCCCAACGGCGACAAAATCTACTTCCCTCCCGAATCGGGGTTCAGCGTCTCGAAATACAAACAGCCAAGCCAAAGCGAGTACACGCCCGACTACGACGCGTCGAAACGCGCCGACGAGGGCACGCTTCCCATTCCCGACGGAATGAAGGCGGACTGGATAAACGGAGTCGCAATCAAAGCCTACAACGCCGACAGGCTTCCGCCGAGCCTCGCAAAAAAGGAGTGGCTTGCGTACCGCATTCCCGCAGGCAAAACGGAGGCGGTCAAAGAGCACGCAAAAGTAGACTGGAAATGCCTTACGCGCGTAGTCCACAGCGGCGCGGGCTTCGACAACATCATGAAGCCCATTTTTCCGCGCGGCAACATGAAGCTCGCTCCCGACGGCTCGCTCTGGATTTCCGCATTTTCGGGCGAAGGGCACGTCAACCCCGACACGGGCAAATACAGCCCCTACTACTCCGCCGAAATTTTCCGTTCCGACGACTTCGGCAAAAGCTTCAAACAGGTTGCCCACATGGAGTATCCCGCCGACGGCTCGGAATTTCCCTACGATACGGGCGGATTCAGCGACAGCGATTTCGAGTTCATGCCCGACGGCTCGATTGTCTGGTTCATGCGCACGCAGTGGTTCAACTACACGGGCTGGGAGTGGTCGCCGATGTACGTTTCGCGCTCGACCGACGGCGGCAAAACTTGGTCGAAGCCCGAAAAATTCGCGAACGTCGGCGTGCTGCCGCGCCTCGCAAAACTCGAATGCGGAACGACGCTCCTTTGCTACGCGCGGCCGGGGACATACATTCAGGCGAGCGAAAACGACTCTGGCACAAAGTGGACAAAGCCGCTTGTCGCAATGACGCCCGACGACCGCAGCGCTCTGGCGAACGCAAAGCCGAAAACAAAGACTTTCATCAGCTGGGCGGGCTCGTGCAACAATCCCGAAATAATCCCGATAGACAAAAACAAAGCACTGCTTTTTTACAGCGATTTCTATTATCCCGACTCCGACGGCGTGAAGAAAAAGACGATTCTCTGCCGCGAAGTTATCGTGGAAAAATAAAAGAAAGCGGCGCGGGGTTCGGAATCCGCGCCGCTTTTTTGCGCGCCGTTTGCCGCGTTCGTGCGGCCGGCAAGCCCCTATTTTTCTCTCACGACGCGGAAGCCGACATTCGCGTATCCCGACGACGCCGCGCGGGACTCGCCCTTCAATTCGGTGCGGCAGCTTGTGCGGGGAGAGTCGAACGCGCCGCCTTTTACCGCCATAAGCCGCCCGCGATTCGACGCCCCGTCTTTCGCGGCGACCTCTGTGGAAGTCCACTCCCAGCAGTTGCCCCACATGTCGATTGCCCCGCACGCGGCGAGCGTTTTTGAGTAGGCGTCGACGGGCGTCGTCGTGTTTTTCTCGCCGCAGTTGAAGTCGGCGTCCTTGGGCATGTGCCCCGCCGCGATTTCCCATTCAGCCTCGGTCGGCAGACGGTATACGGCTTTGCCGTCTTTTGCGCTAAGCCACTTGCAGTACGCTACGGCATCGTCGTAGGAAACATTCACAGCGGGACACTTCGCCTTTGCCGACGCAACTTTGCGCACATCTTTTCCCGTCGCTTTCAGGAACGCGTTGTACTCGGCGTTTGTAATCGGCGTGCGGGCAATGCTTAGGTTCTGCGCCGCGCCGATGACAGGCAAAAATCCGTCTTTCGATTCGCGGGCGTTTGGGCGTAAACGCGGATCGGTAAAACGGCTCATCGTGCGCTCGATGCGCGTTGAACGCATAGCGAGCATTTCGTCGACAATTTCCTGCATTTCGCGAACCTTGGAGGCGTCCTTTGCGGTGCGCTTCAATTCTTCAAGCTTCGCCTTTTTGCGGGCTATTACCTTGTCGTAATTATCGGCGACTTTCTTTTCGAGCGCGGCGCGGTTCGCCTCCGTCGGACTTTTGCGGTACGCGGCGATAAGCGATTTCGTTTCCACATCGAGCTGCGGACGCTCTTTTTCTATTGTCGTGCTGAACTTGTGGAGCTTTGCATCTGGGTTGACAGCTGAAAGCGCAACGCCGCAAGCAAGAGTTGCCGCCATAAAAAAGATAATTTTTTTAATTGCTATTTTCATTTTTCTTGGGGTTTTTATGTTTTTAACTTCTAAATAAAAAACACAGCGTTTAAACGCTCTATTCATTCAAATGACCAACCCCAAGATTTGTTGCAAAAAATTTTGCGGCGTGATTTTTTTCGGACGAAAAATCGAAGTGCCGAAAATTGCAGCTCTACTTTTTGCGCTCGACGAACACGCCCGCATAGCCACACGGTAAAACAACCCTGCCGTCTTCCGTAAAATCGGCGACTGACGGATTGCCGTCGACTACAAACGAGCGCATGCGCTTCGGGTTTTTCGCGTCGGAAAAATCGTAAATCGATACTTTCCCCGAAGCGCGGTTGGCGACAACAAGCCTTTTCGTTTTTTCGTCGAAGTATGCAAAGCCCTCGTCCGCGCCCTGAGGAAATTCCGCGCGAATTTGCACCGAATCGCCTTCCGGAACAAACGGAAGCGGCTCGCCGTCGGGAAATTTTAGCGGCGTCAACTCCGAATTTTTCAACGGTTGCGCGGGATTGTCTATCGAATAACCTCCGCGATTCATCGTTAAAAACTTGTCCCCGAACGCGGCGATTGAACCGTTCTGAGAGCAGAGCGGATAGCTGTCCGCAAACACACGCTTGACGGAATTTGCGGTCATTTCAAAAACCATTCTTCCGCCGCAGTGGAAATTCAAACCGAAATATTTCCCCGAGGCGAGGCGTCGCGAACCGTAGTCGTTGTAGACAATTTCCCTGCCCCCGCTGCGCAAAAGCTTTTTCGGGTTTGCGGGATTCGAAATGTCGAAGAACCAAGCCGAAGCTGCCCCCGCGCCGACTCCGGCGACATTGCATTTGTCGAACGCCCAAACGTGGAGCGTTTGCGGACGCCCTATCATGCCGCAAGTTATCCTGCCGATTTCCCTCGGCTTGTAGGAGGAAACTCCCGAACGGCTATTGGGCGCGGCAGAAATGTCGTAGATACCGACTCCGTCGAAACCTTCGGCAACGATAAGCCTGCTGTCTGAAATTTTTGCGTCGTACGCAATCTTGCATTCAATCTTTCCGACTTGCGGATAGCCCGCAGCGGACAGGTCGAAAATTCGAACACCGCCGTCAGCCTGTGCTACGTAGACTAAATCTCCGCGAACAGCAAGCGCACGGGCGGGATTTGCGGAGTCGGCGGCAATGAAGTCGAAGCCGTCTATCGGTTTTGCTTTGAACGCCCCGTTAAGCTTGGGAGCGACAGTATCAGTTTTTTTGCGAGGTTTTGCGATTTGCGGAAGCTCCGCAAAATATATCCCAGTAAAAGTGCCCGCAATGTACAAGACGCCGTCGCCTACAGCTATCGACGACACCGGGTCGCCCTGAGGCAGCGAAGCGTCAAGCATGGAAAATTTGAGATTTGGGTTGTCTGGCGCGACCTTCGGCAATATCAAATTTCCAAGAATTTTAGGATTCTCCTTATTTGAAACATCAAGAATAAATACTCCATTTACAGTGTCCGCCGCAAAGCAGTAGTTCCCCGAAACGCGCGGCGTCCAATAATCGCAAGGTCCGAAATAAATTTTGGGAAAGTCGACACGCGAAATTTTGCGCGGGTTGCGTTTGTCGGAAATGTCGAAAATTTCAAGCCCATGCCCCGCGCCGTGCCGAAGCTCAGCAGGCCCAGTCTTGCGGTGCTGCCCTGTCGATGCGTAGAGAAAGTTTCCGTCAATGTCGATGCCGTCGCCCATTCCTTCAAGATTTACTACGGAAATTTTTTGCGGAGAAAGCGGATTTGCGAAATCGATGCTCGTAATTTCGCCCGCGCCCCAGTCGCCACTGTAAACTATTCCGTCTTTATAGTAAACGGATTGCGATTCGTGTGTCAAAATTTGCGAAACATGGCGCATTTTCGCGGGATTCGAAATGTCGACACACTGGACGCCGAATACGCGGTTGCCGATAAACGCAAAATTTTCCGAAACGTCAAGGCCTGTGGCATACTCGATGGCGTCGAAGTGCGAAATTATTTTCGGATTTTTTGGGTCGGAAACATCGACCGCCCAAAGCCCCGATTGGCGCGCCGTAAGGAACGCGGTTTTTCCGCGAACTTTCAACTGGCGAACATGCCCCATTCCCGAAACAGAACCTAAAAATTTCGGGGCGGCGGGTGTTGAAATGTCGTATATCGAAAGCCCTCCATTTTCCAACGCATAAAGCTTGTCTCCGACGATTTCAAGCGAGAGCGTGCCTTTTGTTCCCGCAATTTTTTCATACTCAATCGCAACGCCGTAAGCGGGATCCGCGTGGTGCAAATTCAATTTCTGCGCATTCGCAAAAAGACAGAAAAGCATTGATATAAACAATGTAACAAAACGTAAATTCATAATATCTATCATCACTCCCCCCCCTATCAAAGTCAATAATGAATTGAAGCCTACTGCGAAGCAGTGGCTTCAAGAACAGACTATTAAAGTTGAACGAAGTAAAGCGGAGCTTTACGAAGTGGGTAAGGAGCGTCCCAAAACACCCCTTGTTCGGACATACCCCCGCAACCCCGACCTTGCAACCACTCCGCAAAGACAATGCAGCCCCCGTGCAAACCATCCGCAACGGGGGTTTTGGGTAAGGCGAAAAATCGCCAAAATGGTCAAACGTGTGGCACGCTTACGTCAAACCTTCTGGCGCGATACAGTAGGGATTTAAGATTAACATATCCAAATTATCGCTCTTATGCGGAACCCATTTTAGAACTTTTAATGACAATTATAAAATCAGTTGTGCCAGAACCAAATAAGTTGGACCACTTTATATGAGAATAAAATCTGGTTTATTGTTGTTTAAAGATAAAGTTTTAGTGTAAATCACTCCTTTTCCCGAATCGCTCCATTCTTAAAAACTTCGATATCGATTGACGATTTTTAGCATGGATTTAAAATTTGATTATAATTAACACTACCTCACAAAATATGTCATTTTCCAAGCGGAGGCAGTATAGCTCCGTTTTCAGAGAGGATGGTTCTAACCTGATTGATATCCACCTCGGAGATGGGACAAGAATTTCTAATTGACACCGCACAAGCCGCACCGGCAGCCTGTCCCATTGCCATGCAGCTGGCCTGTATCCTCAACGCTGAATTTGCCAATCTATCGCTTCCGACGTGTCTTCCCGCCGCAATCATAAATTTTGAAGATTTTGGAATCAATGCCGACAGTGGGACACAAGGCACTACTCCTTTTTTTAAACGTCTTGCCCTTGCGCCTTTGTCGTCGTGCAAATCAATGTGATAAAACGAATAGCAAACGCCGTCTGGATAACGTTTCGCGGATACATATTCATCTACTGTTATGTTGTGCAGTGCGTCAATCCTGAACGACTCCCGCACTCCGACTTCGGTTTTGACATTTTTTATTCTCACATTTTCAAAACCCTTCAATTTTTTCAGAAATCTGAAAATCCGCAAAAAACTTTCCCTGCCCCTTATGTTCGACGAACTTTGAATTTGCGCATTCGACGAGTCGGCATCCGCGAGATGTTCGCAATTTCTGCCCTTAAAACTTACCAATCTGTATAGGTCGCCGTAAATATCAGAACGTAGCAGTTCGCCGTTTTTAATCGCATTTTTTTTGGCAATGAAAAATTCCTCACGGGTGATTTTCGACGCATCAAAATTTTCGAACTCGAAATCCAACGTTCCTGGTTGAATTACGTTTCCCCGCAGCCTTCTAAAACCCGCCATATCCACTACCGCCGCATTTCCCGTACAGTCTATGACTCTTTTTGCAAAGACGCTTTTTCTCGATGATTTTCCGACGATTGACAATTTGTATCCGCCGCCGCACTCCTCCACGGATTCGGGAGACATATAATACAATATATGTATACCGGTTTTTAGGATTTCCTCCTCTGCCAAACACGAATATAAATATTCATTCAACGTCACTTGAAGTTCCCAAAATGCGGGATTGTCAAATTTGCTAAAATCCGGAAATTTGTCGCCGTGCGCTTGTACGGTTTTTGAAACCAATTCCCAACCTATTCCGGCGATTACCTGATTTCCCCACGCATGAAAAAGCCCAGGAGAATTTATGCCCGCCGTCGTCATGGTTCCTCCGAGTTGAGACGAACTTTCGACAATAAGAGTATTCAACCCCGACCTACCGGATTGCAGTGCGGCTATTATTCCCGATACACCGCCACCAACAACAACGACATCATAGTCTGAATCGATATTGCCGGAAATAGATTTTTCTTTTGCCAATGATGATACAACTCCGCCGGAAACAATCGCCGCCACAAATTTTCGTCTATCCATATTTATCTTCTCCGTTTATCCTTGTAAAACAATAACAGTGGAAGCACAAGAAAATTATAGTTCTTCCGGCGGAATTATCTTTAGCCACTCCCATAAGTTGTCAGGAATAATATCTTCGCTTCGGCGAACTTTGCGAGTCTTGGCAACAGCACTAGGGACAGTTAGCGTTTTATCCTCTATATTTATATTGTCCCACGTCATGATGGTCTTTTCTCTTTCTTTAGATGAAATCTCCTCGTGGCGAATTCCTGCAAATGTTAGCAATGCAAAGGCAGGAACCGCAAATTTATGAAGCGCCTTGAATATTTTTATGATGTTATCAACGCTCTCAACTCTGGGTGGCTCTTTTTCCTTATGTATTACTGGTAGTTTTATGTCGGAAGCGATGTTCTCCTTGAAAATTTTCAACTTCATGGACAATCCACAGCGCACGGACACCCGTAAACAAGAGGAGCCGGACATCCTTTGCACGCGTCTGCTTTGGTTGGCTTACGCCAATCCGCGCAGTACGCGCCCTACGGGTAATTGGCTCGCGCCAATTATGCTTCCCAAAAGCTTTTTGCGCTTCGCACAAAAACTTTTGTGTTCGGACATGAAAAACAAGAGAGGCGCAGCAAGCTTCTTTCGAAACTTGCGCCTCATTAGACTGGCAATGAATTGAAGCTCACTGCGAGAGCAGTGGCTTCAAGAACAGACTATAAAAGTTGAACGAAGTAAAGCTTCCGCTTTACGAAGTGGGTAAGGAGCTTCCCCAAACACCCCTTGTTCGGACATTCCCCCAGCTGTCGTGCGAGCGGGCATCCGCATACAAAGAGAGCCCCGACATCCTTTTGGACATCGGGGCTCATTAGACTGGCAATGAATTGAAGCTCACGGCGAGAGCAGTAGCTTCAAGAACAGACTATAAAAGTTGAACGAAGCGGACGAGCAGTCCGCGAAGTGGATAAGGAGCTTCCCCAAACACCCCTTGTTCGGACATACCCCCGCTGTCGTGCGAGCGGACATCCGCATACAAAGAGAGCCCCGACATCCTTTGGGACGTCGGGGCTCATTAGACTGGCAACAACCTACTCTCGCACGACAGCGGGGTCGTACTACCATCGGCGGCTGAGAGCTTAACGAGCGTGTTCGAGATGGGAACGTGTGTTTCCTCTCGCCTATGATCACCAGAGTTTCATCGTAGATGTTGCCTCGGCTCTCTCTCAACCGCTTTGCAAATTCAAAGCATGTAGCGCGGATTTATCAACCCAATTCAGCTCCAAATGCTGATAACTCTATTTTAAAAAAGGCGCACAATTTTGTAATTAAACTTTTCGGGATATTAGTAGTACTTAACTCAACGCATTACTGCGCTTACATTTGTACCCTATCAACCAAGTCGTCTACTTGGACCCTCATGGAAATCTCATCTTGGGAGGAGCTTGGCGCTTAGATGCTTTCAGCGCTTATCTCTTCCGTACTTAGCTACTCGGCGCTGCCGTTGACACGACAACCGATACACCAGCGGTACGTCATTCCCGGTCCTCTCGTACTAAGGAATGAACCCCTCAAATTTCCAACGCCCACAGAGGATAGAGGACCGAACTGTCTCACGACGTTCTGAACCCAGCTCGCGTACCACTTTAATTGGCGAACAGCCAAACCCTTGGGACCTTCTACAGCCCCAGGATGTGATGAGCCGACATCGAGGTGCCAAACTTCGCCGTCGCTATGAACGCTTGGGCGAAATCAGCCTGTTATCCCTAGAGTACCTTTTATCCCATAAGCGACGACGCTCCCACGAGCTATCGCCGGATCACTTGGGCCTGGTTTCCCATCTGCTCGACTTGTAGGTCTCACAGTTAAGCTCCCTTTTAGCCATATCCTCGCCGACCGATTACCATCCGGTCTGAGGGAACCTTCGCAGTCCTCCGTTACTTTTTAGGAGGAGACCGCCCCAGTCAAACTAACCCTCTAACACTGTCCCACAGCCAGCTTATGGCTTGCGGTTAGACGCCTAATTGGCAAAAACCGGTATTTCACATTGCGGCTCTATCGCCCCCTGAAGGGCAACTTCGAAGCCTCCCGGCTATTCTACGTATTGAAAATCAAACGCCAATATCAGATTATAGTAAAGGTTCATAGGGTCTTTCCGTCCTTCTGCGGGTACGCGGCATCTTAACCGCGACTACAATTTCACTGAGCTTCTCCCTGAGACAGCACCCAACTCGTTACACGATTCGTGCAGGTCGGAACTTACCCGACAAGGAATTTCGCTACCTTAGGACCGTTATAGTTACGGCCGACATTCACGGGGGCTTAGACCACAAGCGCTAACAAGCAGTTTTCACCTTTCCGCATTGGTCACGTGTCACTCCCTATACGTCGTCTTGCGACTTCGCAGAGAGCTGTGTTTTTGATAAACAGTCGGTTGGGCCTCTTTGCTGAGACCAACTCGCGTTGGCACCCCTTCTACCGAAGATACGGGGCCATTTTGCCGAGTTCCTTGGGGAGATTTCACTCACGCGCCTTAGAATACTCTTCCCGGATACCTGTGTCGGTTTGCGGTACGGGCTACCTAATGATTAATCGCATAAATTTTCCCGGAACACCATCCATTCAATCCCTATCGGCCGTAGCCTCTAAGTCCCCAGCTGCTTTCACAACCTTAGACCGGGACATTCATCACCCGGCTGAACTTCACGTATTCGTCAATATGCGACTCGAACACCATTAAGCAGGTATAGGATTATTAACCTATTGTGCATCGACTACTCCTTACGGCCTCGCCTTAGCTCCCGACTAACCCTGGGCGGACGAACCTTCCCCAGGAAACCTTATCCTTACGGCGGCATGGATTTTAACCATGCTTTTCGTTACTCATGCCTAGATTCTCACTTCCAAAAACTCCACGCTCTCTTTCAATCACGCTTCTACGTCGTTGGAACGCTCTCCTACCAATTATTGCTAATTCCACGAATTCGGTGTAGTACTTTAGTCCCGATCATTTTCGGCGCAAACTCTCTCGATGGGTAAGCTATTACGCACTTTTTAAATGATGGCTGCCTCTAAGCCAACATCCCCATTGTCTAAGAAAATTTACCTCCTTCTTGCCACTTAGTACTAACTTTGGGACCTTATTCGATGGTCTGGGGTGTTTCCCTCTCGCCAACGGAGCTTATCCCCCGCTGACTGACTACCTAATTTTCCCAGCCGGTATTCAGAGTTTGATAAGGTTCGGTATTCTGGTGTGAACCCTAGCCTTTTCAGTGCTTTACCCCCGGCTTTTAACATTCGGCGCTATACCTAAATATATTTCGGAGAGAACCAGCTATTACGGGGCTTGATTAGCCTTTCACTCCTAACCACAGCTCATCCCTTAACTTCTCAAGGTTAATGGGTTCGGTCCTCCACATCGTATTACCGGTGCTTCAACCTGGCCATGGCTAGATCGCCTCCGCTTCGGGTGTTATGCAAGTTACTGGCGCCCTATTCAAACTCGCTTTCGCTTCGCCTCCAAGTCGTAAACTCTTAAGCTCGCAACTCACATAAACTCCTAGGCCCATTATGCAAAAGGTACGCCGTCACTCCATTCGGAGCTCCGACCGCTTGTAGGCAACAGGTTTCAGGTACTTTTAACTCCCCTAACAGGGGTTCTTTTCACCTTTCCCTCACGGTACTTGTTCACTATCGGTCGACACCTTGTATTTAGCCTTATGCAGTGGTCTGCACATATTCACACCAGGTTTCACGTGTCCGGTGCTACTCTGGATACTCCTAAGTATGTGAAAAATTTCAATTACGGGACTTTCACCCCCTTTGGTAGGCCTTTCCAGACCTTTCGTCTATTCTTCACAAGTCTATATCGAAGTCCGAACCCCGAAAGAATAAATCCTCTCGGTTTAGGCTCCTCCCCTTTCGCTCGCCACTACTCAGGGAATCGCATTCGCTTTCTTTTCCTCTGCTTACTGAGATGTTTCACTTCAGCAGGTATAACTTCAATCACCTATGGATTCAGTAATTGATGACCGACTCTTACATCGGCCGGGTTTTCCCATTCGGATATCTACGGATTAAAGCCTGCTTGCGGCTCCCCGTAGCTTTTCGCAGCTTGCCACGTCCTTCTTCGCCATGTGTCGCCAAGGCATCCGCCTGTTGCCCTTCTTTTGTTTAATTACAAATTGTTCCTTTTTTAAAATCGGGCTATCTATGCATTTGGTTCCTTAGTCTCTTCTTTTGTATTCTAAGTCTTCTTAACTGAATTGTAGAATTCCCGTATCTCTACGTAAATATTCTATGTTCGTTAATAAATCTCGCTCTACATACTGTCAAAGATCTGAAATTCTTTTTGCGCTTCCCCCACTCTTTCATAGTGGTGGGCCCAGATGGACTTGAACCATCGACCCCACGCTTATCAAGCGTGTGCTCTAACC